>JBIOWB010000059.1:0-21414 GCA_044868125.1 Solirubrobacterales bacterium | reverse complement strand
GAGAGCCAGCCGAGGAAGGTGGCACTGTCCCCCAGACGTCGCCGCAGCTCGCCCTCCTCCGGGCCACCGCCGGCGAGCAGCAGGTGCAGCCTCGGATCGTGGGCGTGGGCACGCAGGAAGCTGTCGGCGAGCAGGCCGACCCCCTTCTCGCTGGTGAGGCGGCCCGCGTAGAGGACCTTGATCTCCCCGGGGAAGGCTTCGCGGTCCGCCTTTGCCCGATCGAAGCGGGCGGCGTCGACGCCTCGCTCCCAGCGGCCGAGGCGAGTCGGGTCAACGCCGAGCGCCATCACCGAGGCGTCGGCTGAGGGGCTCGGCGAAAGGACCGCGCCTGCGGCTTTGTAGAAGGCGCCGAGGCCGGCACGCGTGAGCCTCTCCAAGGCCTCGTCGCTGGTGCGCAACCCTGCATAGGTGGCGATCTCGGTGTGGTAGCTGGCGATCAGCGGCACGCCGGTAATCCGGCTCAGCAGCGTCGCGGCGATCCCGGCGGGGCCGGGGGCGGTGACGTGGACGAGGTCGTAGCACCCGTCGGCCAGCGCCTCGACCAGGTCCGGCAGCCCGGGGACCCCGAGGCTCATCCCCTCGTAGAAGGGAACCTCCAGCTCGGTGGCGGCGGGCAGACGGCGATCGACCCCGGGATCGGTGCCGACGATGTCGAGGTCGAAGCCGCGAACGCCGCGCTCGCGGATCTGCTCGATCGTATGGGTGACGCCGTGCATCGAGCCGATCCCGTCGGCGATCACCGCCACCCGCTTGCGCTCGCCGCTGCGATCGCGCAGCTTCGCCTTCTCGGCTCCGAGAAAGGCGATCGCGGGCGCGTAAGGCACAGCGGGGACGAGCGCCCCGAAGAGCGGACCGACGGCGCCGGGAAAGTTCCCGTTCGCCACCGCCTCTGCGCCCGCGTCGATTGCGGCCCGCAGGCGCCGGTCGTGGATGCGACGGGCTCGGCGGTAGAGGTCGGCATGGGAGAAGTCGTCGGCCTGCAGGTAGGCGATCAGCTCGGGACCGCGCAGATCGAGCCCGATTCCCTCGAGCCATGCCTCCAGCAGCGCCCGCGCGTCCTCAGGCCCGACATCGGCAGCAATCTTCCCTTCACGGGCAGCCCCCTCGCGGATAACCCGTTCGGCCATCTTGAGGACAGCGCCCGCTTGGACGGGCGGGGGTCCCTCCCCGGACCCTCCCCGCTGTTGTCCGGGGAGGGGGTCCCGCCCGTCCCTCCACCCCAATGCCCGCGTCGCCAACGCCATCGCCGCATGCGCCCACTTGGCCGCACTCCCCTGCTCGCCGCAAGCCTCGGCCTCTCCCCGCCGCAGCCACCCCAGAAACTCTTCCGGCGTCGCGGCCGCGGGCGCCTCCGTGAAGGTGCGGCCGATGTCGACGCCGGCATGGTCGTCGGAACCGCCGATGCCGGTGCCGCCGTGAGTCTCGATGTAGACGACGGCGGGCATGTTCAGCTCGGCGGCCCGAGAGCCGTTGCGGACCTCCCAGATCGGGAACAGCTCCGCCAGTCGTCGCCGGTGGCGCCGGGTCAGCGGCGCGGCGACGTTGAAGAACGGGTGCGCCAGCGCGCAGACGATCTCCCGCTCATGAAGGTACGCGGCGCAGGCATCGACGTCGCCGGAGTGCGCCCGCAGCCACTCGTGGTCTCCGGGAGTGATCCCGTAGCAGAGGACGTGCACCGCCTGGGGCTCGCCGGCGAAGCGGGCGGTCAGCTCCTCGGAGACGAAGCAGTCGGGACGATCGGCGAGCTCCAGACACCCGTCGATCGTGTCGTGGTCGGTGATCGTGACGAAGTCCATCCCCCGCCGCTTGGCCAGCTCGTAGACCTCCTGCGGCGGCGTCGCGCACTCCGGCAGGCCCAGCGAGCGCTGCACGCCCAGCTTCGAGAACTGCGATGCCGTCGAGTGGCAATGCATGTCAACACGGGAAGTCATCGGTGCTCTCCCTATTTCGCGATTCCTTGTCACGCACAGGGTTCGCCACCGAGAGGCGACGCATGTAAAAAGACGGAGAAAGCGGGTTCTTCAGCATGCCCCTGGGGGAGAAATTCGGGCGCACTCGCCTTCATTTGGCATGTTCGAGCGCTCACTAGTCCGGATGCTCACGACTATGGCTCTATGCCTCGCGCTGTTCGCCTTTGCCTTCGCGCCGGTCCCTGTAGACGCCAAAGGCGATCTCGATTTGCCGGCGCCCGCCCTCGGTCAAGCAGAGCTGTACAGGCTGGAGGTGGCGCTGTTGGTCTTTTACGGCAGTCTGCTCTTGGTAACGCCCGCCTTCTCTGGATTGGTTCGCGGTCGCCTCCCGATCGAGATCTCCACGCGTGGTGCCAAGTTCGCGGATGAAACCGAAGAATCGGCGCTGCGAAACAAAGCGGCGATCGAGGCGGTGGAGCGACGCGTCGAAAAGCTCACCGAACGACTGACCCTGGCGAAGGGAGAAATCAACCAGTTGAAGGTGGATGACAACAGATGACCGGCGCTAAGTTCGTTGCGATGACGGCGCAAGAAAAACGAGACCTTGCCCGCCGCCTCGCTGAGGGCTGGGACCTTTTCGATTTCAAGACGGCCCTTGAAGTCGTCGAATACGACCCTGCCGAAGTAGAAGAAATCATCAAGGAACGCGAGGAAAGCAAGAAGGCGCTGGAAGAACTCGAGCGCGCCAACCAGCGGCTACGAATCGCCGCCCGTGAATTCCGCTAAGCCGCGACCCGTTCCGGCGAGCTGCCGTTGGCGCTGCCGTTGAGGAGGTCGAGGATGATGCCCTCGCGGAGGCCGCCCTTGCCGATCTGGAGGGGCTGGCCGAGGAGGTCGGAGACCTTCTCCAAAAGGAGGACGCCGGTGGGAAGGATGCGGACGCGGGTGGGGTCGAGCTCGAAGCGGCGGGCGACGTCGGCGGCGGGGTCGCCGCAGAGGACGCGGATGCCGCGCTCCAGGGTCTCGTACTCGAGGACGGCGCCGACGAGGCGACGGAGCGAGGTGGCGGAGCCGCCGACGGCGACTGCCTGGGCCGGCTGCCCGAGGTCCACCCCTTCGAAGATGTCGTCGATGCGGTCACGGGTGCGGCGGATCTCGGCCGCCGAGGGCGGATCGGAGGAGATCAGCTCGTCGGCGAGGTTGCCGGAGCCGACCGGCCAGGAGCGGACGCTCTGGACGCCCTCGGCGACGGTGCCGAGGATCACCTCGGTCGAGCCGCCGCCGATGTCAACCACGCCGATCAGGCCATCGGCCGGATGCCCCAGGGTCTTGGTGGCCCCGAGGAACGCAAGCCGCCCCTCCTCCTGCTCGGGCAAAACCTCGATCGGGATGCCGGCAGCGCTGCCGATGGCCTCCGCCACCGCGGCGCAGTTGCTCGCCTCGCGGATCGCGGCGGTGGCAACGGCGCGAATCTCTTCCGCCCCCAGCTCCTGCGCCAGCCGCAGCTGGGTGCCGACGACCTCGCCGACCTCCTCGATCTTCTCCGCGGAGATCGCCCCCTCAGCGTCCACGGCCTTCCCGATCCGCGTATAAGCCCGCTGCTCCATCGCCTTCTTCAACTGCCCATCCACGGGCTCAGCCACCAGAAGCCGAGTGGTGTTAGAACCGATATCTATGGCGGCGCAGAGCGTCACGGGTATCCCCCACATGTTCCCAGCCGCCTCGGATCTCACACTGCGGCGCTTCGGACTTGGGCGCGGCCCGGCTGCGCCCATGAGTGCCCGAGCATCCAGCGCAGGGCACTCATGGGCGCCCCCACGGTCTCGAACCAAATCCGAACTGCCTACGACTGAGGATGCGAAGCGTCCTCGAACTCGCGGAACAATCCCGTGACCACGAAGGCGACCTGCTCGCCGATGTCCACCGCGTTGTCTGCCGTCCGCTCGATCGCCCGCGCCGCCAGCAGCATCGTCATCGCCCACTCGCGCTTGTCGGCGTCGTCGCCGAGCTCCAGCGCCAGCCGGAAGCAGTCGCGGTTGAGGTTGTCGACGACGTCGTCCTGGCGGACCAGGTCCTGGGCCATCTCGACGTCGCGCTCTTCGAAGGCTCGCTTCGCCTGCACGATCAGCGTCTTCGTGTGCCGACCCATACTGAGGATCAGTTGCACCATCTCCTCGTCGGCCGGCGGCTCGTTGCCCGAGATCGGGATCACCTTGCAGACGTTCACGCACTGGTCGCCCATCCGCTCGATGTTCTTCAGCACGTGCAGCAGCGCGGAGATCAGCCGCAGATCGGTCGCCACCGGCGATTGCGTCGCCAGCAGCGTGATCAGCGCCTGGTGCACCTCCAGGTAGCGGCCGTCGATGCGGTCGTCGTCGGCGACGACCAGCTGCGCCAGCTCGACGTCCTGTCGCTCGACCGCTTCCAGGGTCCGCGTCAGCGCCGTGTTGACCAGGTCGAGGCCGCCGAGCGCGCTCGCCTCCAGGTTGGCCAGTTCCTCCAGGTATTCGGCGCGCGCCACTTCAGGCATCTCCACCCACCGTCTCCCGCTTACCCGAAGCGACCACTGACGTAGTCCTCGGTCTCCTGCTTGCTCGGTTTGGTGAAGATCTCCTGGGTCGGACCGACCTCGACCAGGTGCCCGGGCTTGCCGGTTCCCTCGATGTTGAAGAAGGCGGTGACGTCGCTGGCCCGCGCCGCCTGCTGCATGTTGTGAGTGACGATGACGATCGTGTAGCGGTTCTTGAGCTCGCCGATCAGGTCCTCGATCGCCAGCGTCGCCACCGGGTCGAGCGCCGAGCAGGGCTCGTCCATCAGCAGCACCTCGGGCTCGACCGCGATTGCCCGGGCGATGCAGAGCCGCTGCTGCTGGCCGCCGGAGAGGCTGCCGCCGGGCTTGTCGAGCCGATCCTTGACCTCGTCCCAGAGGTGGGCGCCGCGCAGGCTGCGCTCCACCACCGCGTCCTTCTGCGCCTTCGGGACCTTCTTCGCGTTGAGGTTGAGGCCGGCGGCGACGTTGTCGTAGATCGACATCGTCGGGAACGGGTTGGGCTGCTGGAAGACCATGCCGATCAGCCGCCGCACCGCCACCGGGTCGATCCCGGGCGCGTAGACGTCCTCGCCGTCGAGGGTGACCCCGCCCTCGACCCGCGCCCCCGGGGTCAGCTCATGCATGCGGTTGAGCGAGCGCAGGAAGGTCGTCTTGCCGCAGCCGGAGGAGCCGATCAGCGCCGTCACCTTGTTCGGCTCGATCGTCATCGAGACGCCCTCCACCGCCTGGAAGTCGCCGTAGAAGAGGCTGACCTCGCGCGCCTCGATGGTCTTCGCCGGCTGCCCGGCCATCGCGATGACAGGCTCCGTAGAGGTGGCGGTCACACCGCGTGAGTCTGCCATCTCGCCCTTGCTCTCCTCCGGTGCGCTGCGCTTCGTCGCGGCTCCCAGCATCGATCTCAGCTTCCTTCCTTCCACTTAGAGCATCTCTAGCGGATCTCGGTCCTGTACCGCCGGTAGACCAGCCGGGCGGCGACGTTGAGGATCATCACGATCGCGATCAGGGTGAGGGCGGCGGCCCAGGCCTTGTCGTAGGAGGCCTGTTTCATCACCCCGGGCGAGCGGTACTCGTTGTAGGCGTAGACGGCCAGGTTCTGCATGCGACCGTCGAAGGGGTCGGTGTTCATCGAGTCGACGACGCCGGTCGTGACCAACAGTGGCGCGGTCTCGCCGACGATCCGGGCGATCGCGATCATCACCCCGGTGACGAGGCCGGCGAAGGCGGTCGGCAGGACGATCCTGGCGATCACCTTCCACTTCGGCGTCCCCAGCGCGTAAGCCGCCTCGCGCAGGTGGTTGGGGACGATCTTCAGCACCTCCTCGGCGGAGCGGATGACGATCGGGATCATCAACAGCGAGAGGGCGACCGAGCCCATAACGCCGAGCCGGATCCCCGGCCCGAAGAAGAGCTCGAAGAGTGCGTAGGCGAAGAGGCCGGCGACGATCGAGGGGATGCCGGTCATCACGTCGACGAAGAAGGTGAGGGCGCGGCGCAGGCGCCCGGTCCCGTACTCATTGAGGTAGATCGCGGCCATGATCCCGATCGGGACCGAGATCACGGTGGCGACAGCGGTGATGACGAGGGTGCCGACGATCGCGTGGGCGGCGCCGCCCCCTCCGACCACGCCGCGGGCATCGGCGGTGAAGAATTCGGCGCTGAGCCCGGGGATGCCGCGCTTGGCGACCTCGAAGACGAGCGAGAAGAGCGGGATCAGCGCCAGCACGAAGGCGCCGCCGATCAACACCGTCATCGCGATGTTGGTCCAGCGGCGACGTCGGCCGAGACCGCCGGAGAGCAGACGCGAGGTTCGTTCGCGACCGAAGACGTCTGGGGTCTGGACGGAGCTCTCCATCGCTATTCCTGGTTTGAGCGGGCGATGATCGCGCGCGCTCCCATGTTGGTGACGAGGGTGATCGCGAAGAGGACGAGGCCGGTGGCGATCAGGGCGTTGATCGCCAGGCCCGAGGACTCGGGGAAGTCGAGGGCGATGTTGGCGGCGATCGTCGAGGGGTTCGCCTGGCTGATCAGGTTGAAGGTGACCGCGCCGGAGACCGAGAGGATGATCGTCACCGCCATCGTCTCCCCCAGCGCCCGGCCGAGGCCGAGCATGGCGCCGCTGATCACCGACGACCTACCGAACGGCAGCACCGTCATCCGGATCATCTCCCAGCGGGTGGCGCCGAGCGCTTGCGCACCTTCCTGCAGCCGCCGCGGCGTCTGCGCGAAGGCCTCGCGGGCGACGGCGGAGACGATCGGCAGGATCATCACCGCGAGAACCAGGCCGGCGACCAGCATCGTCCGCCCGGTCACCGAGGCGGGGCCGTCGAAGAGGGGGATGAAGCCGAGCTTCTCTTCCAGCCATTTCATCACCGGCACCGCCGCCGGGCCGAGGACGAAGATGCCCCAGAGGCCGTAGATGATGCTCGGGATCGCCGCCAGCAGGTCGACCAGGTAGCCGAGCGTGAGGGCGATCCGCGGCGGCGCGATGTGGGTGATGAAGAGCGCGACCGCGACCGCCAGCGGGACCGCAACGAGCGCCGCCAGCGCCGCCGCCAGCACGGTGCCGAAGGCGAGCGGGGCGACGTAGTCGAGAAAGCTCTTGCCTTCGGGCAACTCAGAGGCGCTGTGCGTGAAGGCGGGGAAGCCCTCGGAGAGGAGGAAGATCGCGACCCCGGCCAGCAGGGCCAGGACCGTCACCGCCGCGACGACCGCGGTGCGCGAGAAGACGCGGTCGCCGCGGCGGCGGCGCCCTCCGGACGCCGCCGCCAGCAATTGGCCCGCGTTGGTCGTGGTGTCGACCGGGGTCACGCGCCTCCTAGCCCGCTTCGATCGCTTCGACGGCGGGCGTCACTTTCTTCGTCAGCGCCGAGGAGAGTGGAGCCGAGCCGGCCTGTTCGGCGGCCAGTTCCTGCCCCTCCGGGCTGATCACGTATTCCGCGTACGCCCGCACGGCTTCCGCTTCGGAGGCGGACCCGTATTTCGTGCACGCGATCAGGTAGGAGGTGAGGACGATCGGGTAGGTCCCCTCCGATTCCGTCTTGCGGTCGAGTTTGTAGGCGAGCGTGTATTTGCCGGGGCTGAGTTCCTTATCGAGGGGTGACTCCTCGAGGACCTTGGCCGCGGCTTCCGCGGTCGGTTCGGCCCATTCGCTGCCGACTTTGACCTTGGCGACGCTGAGTTCGCCCGCCTGGCTGGCGTCGGCGTAGCCGATCGCACCTTCGCCGGCGCTGACCGCCTCGACCACACCCGAGGTGCCCGAGGCGGCTTCACCGCCTTTCACCGGCCAGTCGCCGCTGACTTCGAACTTCCAGACGCTTGGGACGACCTCGGAGAGGTATTCGGTGAAGTTCTCCGTGGTGCCCGACTCGTCGGAGCGGTTGACCGGGGTGATGCGGGTGTCGGGCAGTTCGACGCCCGGGTTGTCTTCGGCGATCGCCGGGTCGTTCCAGCTGCTGATTTCCTGGGCGAAGATCTTCGCCAGGGTTTCCGGGTCGAGCTGGAGTTCATCGACGCCCGGCAGGTTGTAGATGACCGCGATCGGCGAGATGTAGTTCGGGACCTCGATCAGTTCGCCCGGTTCACACCGCTTTTCGGCCTTTTCGAGCTCGCCTTCTTCGGTTGAAAGCGCCGCGTCGCTGCCCGCGTAGGCAACCCCGCCGGCGATGAACTGTTCGCGACCGCCACCGGACCCAACCGGGTCGTAGGAGATCGTCGCGCCGCTGTTTTCGTTCTCGAATTCGGCGATCCACGCTTCCTGTGCCGCCTGCTGTGCGGTCGAGCCGGCGCCGGCGATTTCGCCGGAGACTTCGCCGCGGGACGAGGAGCCGCCACCGCTGGTCTCGTCGCTGCTGGAACCGCAGGCAGCAACGCCAAGGGCGAGGGTCACGGCGAAGGCGATCACCACAAGCCATCTAGAGCTGGACATCGGTCTCCCTCTTGATTCGTTTCGACATAGCTGGCGCGGAGGCTCTCAGCGGTCGATGCCCAGCTTGTTACCGCGCTGTGGCGAAGATGTGAAAAAGATGTAAAAGGGCACCGGGAACGGCGGCGCGGCGCTCAGCCTTCGGGAGAAAAGCGGTAGCCGATCCCGTTGTGGGTGTGGATCAGGCGCCTCCCCGGCAACGCCTCCCCCAGCTTCGCCCGCAGGCGGCTGACGTAGACGTCGACCGAGCGGTCGTCGTCGCGCGGCTCGCCCCCCCAGACCTGGGCGAACAGCTCCTCGCGGGTCATGATCCGCTGCGGATGCTCGGCGAGGCTGACGAGCAGCTGCAGCTCGCGGACGGTCAGGCTCAGCGGCCGCCCGTCAACCAGTGCGGCATGCTCCTCTGGCCTGATCTCCAGCCGTCCCATGCTCGCCGAGCATGGCCGGAGAGAGGAACGGAACGGTTACCCCGCGGTAAAGCTCTTGTGAACGATCTGTGAAGAGGAGTCGGCCCGCTGCTCGGGCGCCGTGGCGTCCGCGGGCTCGGCGGGGCGCAGCTCCTCCTTGACGATCCCCGCCGGTTCGGGCTCGAAGCGGTAGCCGATGCCGAAGTGGGTGTGGATGTAGGACCAGCTCGGGGAGTGCCTCTCCAGCTTTTGGCGCAGCTTGCGGACGAAGACGTCGACCGAGCGGTCGCCGTGCGCCATCGCGTAGCCCCAGACCCGCTGGTAGATCTTCTCCCGCTCCAGCACCTGGCCGCGTTCCTCGGCGAGCATGTAGAGCAGCTCGAACTCGCGCCGGGTGAGGTCGAGCGCCTCCTGGCCGACGAAGGCCTGGAAGCGGTCGGGACGGATCTCCAGCTCGCCGGCGCTGAGCGGCGCCCCCTCGGCCTCGCGGCGGCCGCGGGTATGGCGACGGGCGACGGCTTCGATCCGGGCCAGCGTCTCCTCCGGATGGCAGGGCTTCGTCATCCAGTCGTCGACCCCGAGTCGCAGCCCCCGCACCCGCTGCGCAACGGTGGACCGGCCCGTGCAGACGACGAGGCCGAGCCCTGGCAGCATCGAGGCGACGCGCTCGAGATAAGGCCAGGCTTCGTCGCCGAGCAGGGCGGGGTCGATCAGGAGCGCGTTCAGCTTCATCGCCACGAGGTCGCGTGGCGGTACCGGCCCAGCACTGCGGCTGAGGTGCCAGCCGGCGGCCTCGGCACGCTTGGCAAGGACCGTGACGAAGCCGCTGTCGGTGTCGATCACTGCGATGCGGATAACCGAAGTGTATGCATCCGAGGGGCGCAAACCGCCTGCTGTTCACAGGATTTTCACGAGTGACGACCAGCGCAACCCGAATTTGCGGGAAGGTGGCCGGTATACGCAGCCGATTCTTGACACAGCCGGCTGTGTCGAAAGTCGGAAGCGCTGGGGATCAGAACGTGGCCGGGCGCAGACCGGTGGCGATGATCAGCAGCACCGCGACGCCAACCGCGTAGCGGTAGAGGACGAAGGGCCGATAGCTGGTCGTCCGCACCAGGCGCAGGAGGAAGGAGATCGCCAGGTAGCCGGAGACGGCGGCGGCGACCGTCCCCACCACCATCGGTCCGGCGACGCCGGAGGGCAGGCCTTCGTGGACGGCACTGGCGGCTTTGTAGAGGGTGGCGCCGGCGACGGCGGGGATCAGCAGCAGGAAGGAGAAACGGGCGGCGGAGTCGCGGTCGAGGCCGAGCCAGCGGCCGGCGGTGATCGTGATCCCCGAGCGCGAGGTGCCCGGCGCCAGTGCCAGCACCTGGGCGAGTCCGATGTACCAGCCGTCGCGCAAGCTCGTCTCGCGCAGGCGGCGACGCTCCGGCATCCGGTCCGCGTATTCGAGCAGGAAGGCGAAGAGGATCAGCTGGATCGCGATCATCCAGGGCTCGCCGAGGTGTTCGTCGATGAAGCCGGAGCCGGCGCCGCCGACGATCACCGCCGGGATCGTGCCGATCGCGATCGCCACCGCTAGCCGCTGCTCATCGGTGCGGATCGCCCGCTGCCGGGCCGCCGCGACGAAGCCGCGGATCAAGACGACCACCTCGACCCGGAAGTAGGCGATCGCGGCGATCAGCGTGCCGGCGTGGAGGGCGACGTCGAAGGTCTTGTTGAAGGCGTCGTTTTCCTGCAGGAACGTGTAGCTCTGCAGCCACGGGACCAGGATCAAATGGCCCGAAGAGGAGATCGGCAGGAACTCGGTCAGCCCCTGAACGATTCCGAGCAGGAGCGCCTCGGCGTTCGACATCGGCGGGCATCCTACGCGCCAACGCCGACGCCCCTGCGTGCGCTAGATTCCCGCCCGTGAAGCGCACCGCCGCACTCCTGGCCACCTTCTGGACCGTGATGCTGGTCGCCGCCCCGGCCGCCCTCGCCGACGAGGGCGTCGGCCTCGCCGGCCCCACCACCGACAAGACGGTGACCTTCTTCTGCTTCGGCGTGATCTTCTTCTTCGCCGCGCTGGTGATCGTCCTCTCGCTGATCCAGGGCCGCCTGGAGAAGCGTAAGGAAGAGCGCAAAGCCGACCTCGCTCGCTTCAACTGACGGCCGGAACGAACGCCCGCCGGCGTCCTCGGTCGCTCGCGTGCGAAGCACGCCACGCTCCCTGGGTCCTTGGCAGCCGCCCGTTCCGCCTCGTCAGGAGCGACTGAATGCGCAAGCGACTGCTGCTCGTCTCGGGCACCGCGACCGTGGCGTTTTGGCTGGTGCTCTTTGTCATCGATCAGCGCCTCAAAGAGACCGGTGGGCCTTCGATTCTCGGGCTGGAGTTCGCCGGCAGCGCTGGGGAAGTGGAACAGATCGCCTCGGAATGGGGTGCGCACGGCGTTTACCTCGCGCGCCTCTCACTCTGGATCGACTTCGGCTTCATGGTCAGCTATGGGGCCTTCTTCACGCTCGCGGGGTTGGCGACGCGCGATTTCGCAAGGAAGCACGATCGGAAAGCGCTGGGTACGGCCGGGCTCGTCGTGCCCTGCTTCGCCGTGGCCGCGGCGATCTTCGACGCTTGCGAAAACAGCGTCTGGCTGCTCGCCCTGGGCGGCCACGCCACTTCGCTGGCCCCGGTCGCCACCGGCTGCGCGATCGCGAAGTTCGTCCTGATCGCGATCGCGATTGCCTATTCCATCTGCGGTCTGCTGGCCTGGCTGCGGTCGCTCAAGAGAGGCGAAAACCGCTGAGGAGGCGTTTCTCGGTCTCGCCCTCGATCTGGGCGATCACTTCGACGCGGCCCTCCAGGGGGGTGCCGCGGATCTTGGTGGCGAGGAGGTCGTCGACCTGGAAGATCCCGGCGGAGTTGTTGAGCTGGATCTCGATCCGGACGGGTCGCTCCTCGCCGCGCTCGATCCGGACCTCGTCGATCGCCGCGGCGGAGATCGAGTGGATGCCCTCGTGGCCTTTCTCAAGCGGGATGCGGGTGCGGCCCTGGGCCATGTCGAGAGCGTCGGCGACGCGGACGACGCCGGCCTCAAGCGTGTAGGGCTCGCCGCGGCGGCGGTGGCCGATGATCGCGTGGAGGATCTCGGCGGCGACGATCGTGCGCTCGGGCTGGCGGTAGGCGTCGGCGAGAAGTCGCTCGAGGGCACCGCTGGCGAGGAAGAGCGAGTAGGCCTCGTGGTCGGCGCGGTGGATCGACATGCCGACGTCGTGGAGGAGGGCGCCGCCGGCGACGACCACCTCGGCGTCCCGGTCGCGCATGCCGTGGTCGCTGACCATCGCCGGCTCCACCCCCGCTTTGACCAGCAGGCGCAGCAGGCGCAGGGCGATGTTGAGGACGATCTGCATGTGGACCCAGGAGTGGTCCGACATCCCGAGCCGCTCGGCGTGGACCTGGGTCATGTACCACCAGGCCCGCACCTGCTCGTCCGAGTTGACGGCGTCGAGGAAGCTCTCGAGCTTGCGGTTGCCGCGACTCGGCGCCCGCACCTTCGCCTCGGCGATCGCCTCCTTCGGCAGCTTTCGAGAAGGGCCACTGGGATCAGGCGCTGGAACCCGCTCCTCGTTCATGGCTGCGGATCGTAGGCGAGCCGGAGGCGCCCCTCCCGCGGGTGGCGACGATCGGGAGGACTCTCCCGGCAGGGAGAGCCCCCGATCGGAGACAGGACCCGCGGGCCCAGCGGCTCGCCCTAGCCGCAAATCGGCCAAGGACTCGAGCCCGAACGGCTGTAGAGCAGCGCCGCCCGGTAGTCCTGCTCGGCCTCGGGTGCCGCGGCGGGGTCGCCGCTGCCGCCCATGGATGCCCAGGTGCCGTAGTCGAACTGGTATTTGCCGCGGTAGGTCCCGTCGGAGGAGACGGCGGTCGGGTCGCCGCCTGACTCGCAGGAGGCGATCGCTTCCAGGGTCGAGATCGAGACGCTGCCGGGCAGGTTGGCGAACAGTTCTTCGCGTTCGCGCTGCCGCTTGCGCGCCGCGGCGCGTTCGTCGGCTTTGATCTGGTGCGAGATCTTGTGAACCACTCGCTGGAAGCGGTCGATCGGTCGCTGCAGTGGCGCGATCGGCGCCGCCTGCGCCTGACCTACCTTCCGACCTGCGGTCGGGTCGCCGCTGCCGGCCGCCAGCGCGGCCGCCGGGAAGGCGAGCAGGATGAGCATGATCGGGGTGAAATGTTTGCGTTTTGTGAGCAAGCGCGAAACCGTGAGGGTTCGCATCGCTCTCATGTGTGGGCGCCATCACAGAAGCGTCAGAGATCGCAACAATCAGCACCAATCCAGGCATGACTGCCCTCGCCGCCCCGGGTGACGTGATCGCGATCTTGCGTCGTCAGACCGCTTTTGCGATCAGCAGGCGCAGGTCCGGCAACGTCCGGAACGACTTCACGTCGACGCCCCCGTAACCGCTCTCGCCCATCCAGCGAGAGACCTCTTCGGCCGTGTAGGTGTCGGCGCCGGAGGTGAGGTGGAAGAAGAGGCCGAGGATCGAGGCCAGGTTGGCGCGCTGACCGCCGGGACGGTCGTAGAGGTCGAGGACGCAGAGTGGCGAGCCGGGCCGCAGCACCGCGCGGATGCGGTGGAAGAGCGCCCGCGCCTGCTCGGGCGAGAGGTGATGGATGATGTTGAAGCAGAGGGCCGCGTCGTAGTGGCCGTCGTAGTCGACCTCGAACATGTCGCCGACCAGGTGGCCGACGCGGTCCTTCATTCCCGCCTCGGCGACGATCTGCTCCCCGATCTTCGCGCTGCCAGGCAGATCGACGATCGTCGCCCGCAGGCCCTCGTGGCGCCGGCAGAGCGCCATCGAGTACTCGCCGTGGGCGCCAGCCACGTCGAGCACCTGGTGGGCGCCGCGGGCGAGCGGGATCGCCTTCGCCACTTCGGCGCTGGAGAGGCGCGCCAGCTGGTACTGGCCGCGGATGTAGGACTGCCAGTAGGGGTCGTCGGGCTCTTTCCCGTGCAGCTCGGCGTGGGTGCCGTCGCGGACCAGGTCTTCGAGGCGCGCGTACCAGTCCCAGTAGTGGGCGGTGTCGGCGAGGAAGTCGCCGAGGTAGGTGTCCGAGCGCGGGTCCAGCCACGGCCGCCCGCTCTTGGTCATCTCGTAGCGGCCGTCGGGAAGCTGCCTGACGTGGCCGAGCGAGGCGATCACGTCGAGGACGCGGGCCGTCCCGGTCTCCTGCAGGCCGAGGTGCTCGGCCAGCTCCGCCGGCTCGCGCGGCCCCTCGGCCAGCGCCGCCAGTATCCCGGTCTTCTGCGCCACCTGCAGCGAGCGCGCGATCGGCATCGAGTACATCGCCTCGCCGATCGGCGTCGGCAGCTTGTTGAGGAGCAGTCCGAGGCGCTCCACCGGTCCGTCGGGCACGGCAGCGATCCGCATCGACCCCACCCTATCCGCGATGATCGCGGCATGGGAGAGACGCCGACCTCGCGACTGCTGCTCGCCTGCCCCGACCAGCCGGGCCTGATCGCGCGGGTCAGCGGCTTCCTCGCCGAGTCGGGGCTGAACATCGTCGACGTCGACCAGCACTCGAGCGCCGAGGGGCGCTTCTTCATGCGGATGGTCTTCGACCAGGTGCCGGAAGCCGAGCGCGAGGAGCTGGAGATGCGCTTCGGGCGGGAGATCGGCGAGCCGTTCGCGATGGACTTCGCGTTCGACGACACCGCCCGGACGAAGCGGGTGGCGGTGATGGTCTCGCGCGAGGACCACTGCCTTTCCGACCTGCTCTGGCGCTGGCGCAACGGCGATCTCGGCGGCGAGATCGCCGCCGTGATCTCCAACCACCCCGACCACCGCGGCCAGGTCGAGGCGGTCGGGCTCCCCTTCCGCCACATACCGGTCGAGCCGGCGACGAAGGTCGAGGCCGAGCGACAGATCCTCGACCTGCTCGGCGACGTCGACCTGCTCGTCCTCGCCCGCTACATGCAGATCCTCTCCGAGGACTTTCTCCGCGATCTGAGAGCGCCGGCGATCAACATCCACCACAGCTTCCTCCCCGCCTTCGTCGGCGCCGACCCCTACCACCGTGCCTACGAGCGCGGGGTGAAGCTGATCGGCGCCACCGCCCACTACGTGACCGCCGAGCTCGATGCCGGGCCGATCATCGCCCAGGACGTCGAGCCGGTCGACCACCGCGACGAGGTCGCCGACATGATCCGGATCGGCCGCGACATCGAGCGCCTGGTCCTGGCTCGCGCGGTGATGGTCCACCTCGACGATCGCGTCCTCCTAGACGGCGATAGAACGATCGTCTTCTGACGCGCTCCGAACTGCATCAAATTCTGGTCGTCAAAGAACCAGAATTTGATGCAGTTCGGGGGGAACTGGCTGGACAGCCAGTTTTCCCGTAGGCTGCGGCGATGGAGCAGGCGACCCTTTCGCACCCGCATGCGGCGACGAAGCAGGCCCACCCGCCGGGGTCGAAGGCGCCGGCGATCGTGCAGGCGGTCCGCTATGCGCGCAACCCGCTCGGCTTCCTCTCGAACGAACAGCGCCGCTTCGGCGACATCTTCAGCGTCCGCTTCCCCTTCTTCGGTCGGATCGTCTACGTCGCCCGTCCCGACCTGGTCAAAGCGGTCTTCACCGGCGACCCTGCGGCTTTCCACGCGGGCGAGGCGAACGCGACCGTGCTGGAGCCGGCGCTCGGCCCGTATTCGGTCCTCACCCTCGACGACGAGCCGCACATGCGCCAGCGCAAGCTGCTGCTGCCGCCCTTCCACGGCGAGCGCGTGAACCGCTACGGCGAGCTGATCGTCGGGATGACCCGCAAGGAGATGGAGAGCTGGCCGGTCGGCGAGCCGTTCGCGATGCGCCCCCACACCCAGCGGATCACCCTGGCGGTGATCATGCGCGCCGTCTTCGGCGTCCACGACGAGGACCGGCTGGAGCGCTTCGAGCGGCTGATCGACGACTTCGCCCACCGCGTCGGCGTCATCACCTCGTTCCCGATCCTGCGGCGCAACCTCGGTCCCGGCAGTCCCTGGCCGCGCTTCCTGCGCTCGCGCGAAGCGCTCGACGAGTTCATCTACGAGGAGATCCGACTGCGGCGAGCTGAAGCCGGCCACGGGGATCGCGACGACGTCCTCTCGCTGCTGATGGGTGCCCGCGACGAGGACGGCGACCCGATGAGCGATCAGGAACTGCGCGACGAGATGGTGACGGTGCTCGGCGCCGGTCACGAGACGACGGCGACCGGGCTGGCGTGGGCGGTCGAGCGGCTGACCCGCAACCCCGCGGTGCTGGCGAAGCTGCGCGAGTCGTTGGCGGCCGGCGACGAGGACTACCTGAACGCGACCGTCAAGGAGACGCTGCGGGCGCGGCCGGTGATCGTCGACGTCGCCCGCAAGCTGAAGGCGCCGGCGACGATCGGCGGCTACGAGCTGGCGGCGGGACAGTTCGTCCTGCCGGCGATCGCCGCGCTCCACTATCGCGACGACCTCTTCCCCGAGCCCGAGGAGTTCCGGCCCGAGCGCTTCCTCGACGGCAAGGCCGACAACTACGCCTGGATCCCCTTCGGCGGCGGCATCCGGCGCTGCATCGGCGCCGCCTTCGCCGAATACGAGATGCGGACGATCCTGCGCGAGTTCGTCGAGCGGGCCGAGCTGCGCCCGCTGACGCCGGAGGCCGAACGGGTAAAGGTCCGCAACATCACCCTCGCGCCGGCCCGGGGGACGCGGGTCGTACTCGAGCGGCCGCTCGCCTAAGCCGTCGAGCCCTCCGCCTCCGCCTGGGCTTCCTCCCACTCGACGTAGAGCTCCTCTACCGCGGCTTTCGCCTCTTCGTGGCGCTTGGTCGCGCGCTCGACCCGGCCCGGGCTCGACCAGGCGGCGGGATCGGCAAGCTCGTCCTCGAGCTCGTGCAGCGTCGCCTCCGCCCGCTCGATCCGCTGCTCCAGCTTCGCCGCCTTGCGCGCCGCTTTCTGCGCCGGCTTGGTCGCGCTGTACTTCTTGCCACCGCCACCGGAGGACGGCTTCGTCGCCGCGGCTGCCGTGGCTTCGCGTTCGTCGCGCCGCCGCTGGTACTCGGCCCAGCCGCTCGGGTGAATCTCCAGCTTCCCATCCTCACAAACGAGGGTGCGGCTGCCGACCGCCTCCAGCAGCGCCCGATCGTGGGAGACGAGCAGCACCGTCCCCTCGAACTCGGTCAGCGCGTCCTCGAGCGCCTCGCGGCTCTCGATGTCCAGGTGGTTCGTCGGCTCGTCGAGGATCAGCACGTTGGCGCCGGAGGCGACGAGGATCGCGAGCGAGAGCCGCCGCTGCTCGCCGCCCGAGATGTCGATCAGCTGTTTCTCGACGTCCTCGCCGGAGAAGAGGAAGCCGCCGAGCAGCGCCCGCGCCTGATTCTCGGTGAGGCCGGTCTCGCGCTTGGCCGCGTCGAGGACGGTGCCCGAGCCGGCGGCGGTGTCGGCGTGCTGGGAGAGGTAGCCGAGCTTGACGTTGTGTCCCGTCCGAACGCTGCCGGTGGCGGGCTCGCGCCGCCCGGCGAGGGTGTCGATCAGCGTCGTCTTGCCGGCTCCGTTGGGGCCGACCAGGACCACGTGCTCGCCGCGTTCGAGTTCGAGATCGGCGCCGGCGAGCAGCGTCCGCCCCGGCACCTCGAGCGTCCCGTTGACCAGTTTCAGCACCACCCGCCCCGGCCGCGATGGCGGCTTGAAGTGGAAGCGCAGGTGGCGTTTGTCGCGGCGTTCGGCGACCGGTCCGCCACGCTTCGCTTTCTCGATCATCTTCACCCGCGACTGGGCCTGACGCGCCTTCGTCGCCTTGTAGCGGAAGCGCTCGACGAAGCGCTCCATCCGCGCGATCTCCGCCTGCTGGCGCTCGATCGCCTTGCCGAGGGCGATCTCCCGTTTCGCCTGCTCTTCGCGCCAGGCGTGCCAGGGGCCGGCGAAGAAGCGGGCGCGCTGCGCCTCCAGCTCCAGCACCGAGGTCCCGACCGCCTCCAGAAACCAACGGTCGTGGGCGACGAGGACGACCGCCGCGTCGAGGTCGACCAGGTAGCGCTCGAGCCACTCCAGCGAGGGGATGTCGAGATGGTTGGTCGGCTCGTCGAGGAGGAGCAGGTCAGGGCGGGTGGCGAGGGCGCGGGCCAGCGAGGCGCGGGTCAGCTCGCCGCCGGAGAAGGTCGCGAGCGGGCGCTCGGAGTGCTCGGCGTCGAAGCCGAGGCCGCGGAGGACGGCGAGCACGCCGTCGCGCCAGCGGTAGCCGCCGCCGGCTTCGAGCCGCTGCTGGGCGGCGGCGTAGCGGCGCATCGTCTCCTCGTCGCCGTCGCCCATCCGCGCCTCCAGCCGCGCCAGCTCGGCCTCCGTCTCGATCATGTCGGTGCGGCCGGAGAAGACGTATTCGCCCAGCTTCATCTGCGACTCGCGCGGCGGCCGCTGGTCGTGAAGGGCGATGCGAGCGCCCCGCTGCACGGTCAGCGAGCCGCCATCGGGCGGCCGCTCGCCGGCCAGCACCCGCAGCAGCGTCGACTTGCCGGCGCCGTTGCGGCCGGAGAGCGTCATCCGTTCGCGCGGCTCGAGCTTGAAGCCGACGTCCTCGAAGAGCAGCTTGCCGCCGACGTAGACGTCGAGCGAGGTTGCGGTCGCGATCGCCATGGCAGAACCAAAGTAATGGCCCGCGGGCGGGCGTAACCTCCAGCCATGGCGGGACCGATCCGGCACCTCGGCGAACTGGCGCGGGCGCGGGCGACCCGCCGCTCCTCCGAAGCCGCCGACCGGCAGCAGCTGGCCGAGCTGGAGGCGCGCCCGTTGCGGCTGCCCGCGGGACTGGAGGTGGAATGGCTCGGCGTCTCCGGCTACCGGCTCAGCTACGAGGGACACACGCTCTTCGTCGATCCCTACCTCTCGCGGGTCCCCTTCCGCAGCATCGTCTCGCGGCGCCCGGCCCTGCCCAGCGACGAGGCCCTCGACCGCTTCCTCCATGCCCCGGGCGAGACCGTCGGGGTGCTGGTCGGCCACACCCACTTCGACCACGCCGTCGACGCGCCGGCGATCTCCCGCCGCACCGGCTGCCCGGCCTACGGCTCCGCCTCCCTGGTCAACCTGATGGCGCTGCACGGGCTGGCCGACCGCGCCGTCGAGGTCGAGCCGTACCGCACCTACGAGCTGGGGCCGTTCGAGGTCTCCTTCACCCCCAGCGTCCACTCGAAGCTGCTGCTCGGCCTCGCCGTCCCCTACGACGGCGAACTCTGCTGCGAGCACCTCGACGCGCTGGCGCCGGGGGCCTACCGCTGCGGCCAGGTCTGGGGCATCACGATCGCGGTGGCGGGGCTGCGCTTCTACCACCAGGGCAGCGCCAACCTCGTTGACGAGGCGGTGCGGGAGCGCGGCGTCGACGTCTTCCTCGCCGGCGTCGCCGGCCGCAGCTTCACCCACGACTACTGGCGGCGGATCCTGCCGCTGCTGGAACCGCGGGCAGTGGTTCCGACCCACTACGACAACTTCTTCCGGCCGCTCGGATCGGAGCTGGGGTTCGTCGCCAACGTCCAGCTCTCGGAGCTGCCGGCGGAGATCGCCGCCGTCAGCCGCGATTTCGAGGTCGCCGCCCTGCCGCGGGCCGACCTCACCTGAGTGCGCCCTTCCTTTGTGCCGCTATGCGGAACAAACGACGGGCGCGCTACTCACACCTCTCCGCAATCTGCTCGATCGTCCCCATCGTGCGGATCGTTCCGGGCCCGAGGGCGACGTCGATCGTCTTCAGGTCGAGGTCCGATTCGCCGATGCCGCCGCTGGGCAGCCAGTACAGCTCGCGCCCCTCAATCGCCAGCAGGTCCTCGTCGGTGGCCATCACCAGCACCTTCCGCTTCGCCGCCGCGCTCGGCTCGTTCATCAGCAGCGAGACCTGCAGCTTCCCCTTCGACCTGGCGATCCGCTTCGGATCGAACGGCTCCTGCGCGGCAATTGCCGCCACCTCCTCGATGCTGCGCAGGAACACCGGCACCTCGTAGCCGAGCCGCTCGCCCAGCTCCGCCTCAACCCGTTGGGCCAGCTTGCCCTCGGCCTCGCCTCCCGAGGTCGAGAAGACCACGTTGCCGCTCGCCCGGAACGTCGCGACCTCCTCGAACCCCATCTCCTCGAAGTGCCGCCGCAGCTCCTCGTTCTTGATCCGGCGACCGCCGAGGTTCATCCCGCGCAGGAAGGCGACGTGGCGATCCATTGCGGGAGCCTAGTCAGATCCGGGGGGCTCTCAGGCCCCCCGGATCTCCAGATGCCCTGCCTGCCGGTCCTATTTGATCGACAGGAACAGGGGGCTCGGCGCGCTCAACGTCCAGTTGCCTTTCCAGTTCGGTTTGGTTTTCGGGCACACGGCCCCAGCGGTGTTCATCGTTGCCGAGACGGCGAGGGTCGCCGGGTTGCCGCCAGCGACGGTGAAGGGCGTCCCCGATGCGCCTGTGAATTTGCAGTCGATTTTCAGCCCGCAAACGACTTGATAGCCCGGGGCGCCAAGCGCGTTCCAAAGCAAGGTGTAGATGCCGTTTCCCGTCCACGGTTTATTGTCAGCCTGGAAGTTCGCGGACCACTGTTCGGGGTCGGTCGCACCCAGGTTTACCTCTTTGGCCGTGCACGGTTCCCCCGCGCCCCCGTTGGCGCGGGTGCACCCGTCGAGCGTGAAGGCCGAGATGAGGGTAGTCGGGCTGGTCATTTCCGACCCTTCGGCTTTGAGGACCGCGGTGAGCCCACTTTTGGTGCAGGTGACGTCGCCGAATTCGTTTTCGAAGACGCTTTTTTGCGTACCCGCGAAGGCACCGGTGATTTTTTGTCCCGTCATGTAGGGCGCGACGTTGCAGGGATTGACTTTATTAGGACAGAGCACGGTCGCCGATGCTGAGACGGACGCGACCAGGCCGATCAGGGCGATCGCCGCAGCGGCGGCGATGCCGAGGGCACTTCGTTTCATTTGCTTCTCCCTTCCCCTGCCCTTTTTACACAACAAAGTTTATGCAATATGGAGGGAACGGGGTCAAACCCAATCGCGACTCAGCCAGGCCGTGCGCAGCCTGCGACGGGTGCGGCGGCGCCCCGCACTCGCGACGAGCCTCTCGATCGCGACGTCGCGGCGCCACTCAGCAGGCGTGCGAATTCCCTTGGCCTTATTGCAGGAATGACAGGCGGCGACGAGATTCGCCGGCGTGGTCGCACCGCCCCGGGCGCGGGGCGAAACATGGTCGACCTCGGTCGCCTCGCCGCCGCAATAGCGACAGGTCCAGCCATCCCGATGCAGCACCGCGCCGCGCAGCAGCGGGTGGATGCGGCGCTGGGCCGGGTCGGCCGCCGCCGGGTCCCAGTGCAGAAGCGGGTTCGAGGATGAGGGAATTCGCATCGAGGAGAAGGACCGCCCCGCCGCGATCCCACACGGACCAAACCCCGGCCGGGGGCCGAAGTTTCGGTCTTGATGGAGGCGCCGAGATTCGAACTCGGATCCGCGGACGCGGTGCGAGGGTGTCTACAGGTTTAGCTGGCGCTTGATTCTCGTCTCCCGGGGTCCGCGCCAGCGGGCACTGCGGGAGATAGAGCCCTCTTTGATTTCCCCTGAAGGACGGGGCGATCCGCCTGGGTGAGCCCGCTTCTGAAGCCGGTGCCCCTTCCCGCGGGCGGGGAAG
>JBIOWB010000058.1:0-7091 GCA_044868125.1 Solirubrobacterales bacterium | reverse complement strand
GTAGCGCGTTTTCAGAGGGGGTGCCAACGCCCCTCCCAACGTCAGTGCCGCAGCAGTCCCGCAACCGCCTCGGCTAGGCGCGCCCCGCGCGGGGTCAAGGTGTACTCGGTGTGGGGCGGGCGCCCCGGCACGAGCGTCCGCTCGACGATCCCCGCCGCCTCCAGCTGCTCCAGCCGCTCCGACAGCGTGGTGGGGGAGACGCCGGGGAGGGACTGGCGGAACTCGTTGAAGCGGGCGGCACCGCTGGAGCAGGCGTAGATCGTCGCCATCGTCCAGCGGCGCTCGAGCAGCCCCGCGGCGGCGCGGAGCTCAGGCGGGACCGGGTTGCAATTGCGACAGCGGGGGGACACGTCGCCTCCTAGGCAGCTACCCCATCGTTGCCGACGGGACGATTTCGGTCTATATAGGACCGTTTTCGGCCCGTCGACCTCTCCTTCTCGGTCGGCTCCAGCGCCAGCCCGAGCACCTCGTCGATGCTCATCACCGGGTGGAAGGTCATCTGCTCGCGCACCTCCTCGGGCACCTCGTCGAGGTCGCCGCGGTTGCGCTCGGGCAGGATCGCCTCGGTCAGCCCGGCGGCGTGAGCCGCCAGCACCTTCTGCTTCAGCCCGCCGATCGGCAGCACCCGGCCCTGCAGGGTGACCTCGCCGGTCATCCCGACCGTGTGCTTGACCGGCCGCCCGGTCAGCAGCGAGACCAGCGCCGTGGTCATCGCCGTGCCGGCGCTGGGCCCGTCCTTGGGGATCGCTCCGGCGGGGACGTGCAGGTGGAACTCGCGCTGGAAGGCCTCCGGCTCGATGCCGAGCTCCTCGCGGTGCGCGCGCACGTAGGAGAGCGCGATCCGCGCCGACTCCTTCATCACGTCGCCGAGCTGGCCGGTCAGGACCAGGCCCTTGTCGCCGTCCATCGCGGTCGCCTCGATGAAGAGGATGTCGCCGCCCGCGCCGGTCACGGCGAGGCCGGTGGAGACGCCTGGGATCGCGGTCCGCTCGACCGACTCCTGAAAGAACTTCTGGCGGCCCAGCGCCTCGCGCAGGGCGTCGACGTCGATCGCGATCTTGCCTTCGGCGGAGCCGGAGGCGATCTTCGTCGCCGCGGCGCGGATCGCCTTGCCGATCTCGCGCTCGAGCCGTCGCACGCCCGCCTCGCGGGTGTACTCGGAGATCACCATCCGCAGCACCTCGTCGGAGACCTCGACCTCCTTCGGTTTCAGCCCGTTGCGCTTCAGCTGCCGCGGCAGCAGGTAGCCGCGGGCGATCGCCAGCTTCTCCTCGGTCGTGTAGCCGTCGAAGCCGATCGTCTCCATCCGGTCCAGCAAGGGCGCCGGGATCGTGTCGACCAGGTTCGCGGTGGCGATGAAGACGACCTCGGAGAGGTCGACCTCGACGTCGAGGTAGTGGTCGCGGAAGGTGTCATTCTGCGCCGGGTCGAGGACCTCGAGCAGGGCCGCGGAGGGGTCGCCGCGCCAGTCGGCGCCGACCTTGTCGACCTCGTCGAGGAGGATCACCGGGTTCATCGTCCCGGCGTCGCGCAGGGCGCGGACGATCCGGCCCGGGAGGGCGCCGATGTAGGTGCGGCGGTGGCCGCGGATCTCGGCCTCGTCGCGGATGCCGCCGAGGCTGATGCGGACGAACTCGCGCCCGAGGGCGCGGGCGATCGACTCGCCGATCGAGGTCTTGCCGGTGCCGGGCGGTCCGACCAGGGTCAGGATCGCGCCGTTGGCACGGGAGTCGTCCTCGATCTCGCGCTCCTCGCGCAGCTTGCGCACGGCGATGAACTCGGTGATCCGCCGCTTGACGTCGTCGAGGCCGGCGTGGTCGGCGTCGAGCACCTCGCGGGTGTGGGCGGGGTCGAGCCGCTCCTCGGAGCGCTTGCTCCACGGCACCGCGATCAGCCAGTCGAGGTAGCTGCGGATCATCGAGCTCTCGGGCGACTGCTCGCCCTGGCGCTCGAGCCGCCGCAGCTCCTTCTCGGCCTGCTCGGCGGCCGCCTCGGGCATCTCCGCCTCGGCGATCTTCTTCTCGTACTCGGCGATCAGGTCGGCCTCGTCCTCGCCCAGCTCCTTGCGGATCGACTCCATCTGTTTGCGCAGGAAGTAGTCGCGCTGTTGTTTCTGGGCGCCGGACTCGACGTCGTCGCGGATCTTGCTCCGCACCTGCAGCTCGGCGAGGCGCTCGCGCTGCAGCTCGACCGCCAGCTCTAGCCGGGCGCTGACGTCGACGGTCTCCAACAGTCGCAGCTTGCCCTCGTTGGGGATGTCGGGGGAGAGGCCGGAGGTGTCGGCCAGCGCGCCCGGCTCGTCGATCGAGCGCAGGAAGGCGGCGATGCGACCGTCGTCGCCGCGGTGCTCGAGGATCTCCTCGACCACGGCGCGGTATTCGCGGCTCAGCTCATGGGTGTGCTCGTCGTCGGGGTGGCCGTCGCGTATCTCCTGCACCTCAACCCGCAGGGTGCCGCCCTCGCTCGGCTGGGCGGAGCCGGCGATCAGCCCGCGGTGCAGGCCGACGACGGTGGCGACGGGACGGCCGCGGCGCGAGACGCCGGTCTCGATCACCTCGGCGACCACGCCGACGCGCCCGTACTCGCCGTCGCGGCGCGGAATCAGGAAGACGCGCTCCTCCTCACCGACGTCGATCGGCAGGGTGGCGGTTACGGTGGGGAAGACGATTGCCTCGTCGAGCGCTATCAGCCGATAGGTCATAATCAAGTCCACTTTCTGTAGTTAATCCTCAACAAGGATAGCGCCGATGGTTTCCGCGTCAAGTGCTTCGCCGCATGGGCGACTTTGCAAACGATTGGTTGGCAAAAGCGCCAGGCGAGGCGATACGGTTGGCGCGTGGACGAGGCGCAGGCGAAGAAGCTGCTCGCCGCCGAACATGAGCGGGTCGAAGGAGACCTCGCCGTGGCGCGGCGCGACGGCTTCGAAGAGAGCGACGAACGGCGCGAGCCGGGCGATTTCGCTTCCGAGGGCCTCTACCAGGACGAGCTCGACTCCGGGATCGCCGAGAGCCTGAAACGGCGCCTCGAAGAAGTCGAGTGGGCCGAAGAGCGGCTTGCCGCCGGGACCTACGGCCTCTCCGTTCGCAGCGGCAAGCCGATCCCGGACGAGCGACTGATCGCCAACCCCTGCGCCGATCTGACGGTCGACGAGGCCGAGCAGGGGGCCTGATGGCGAAGGTCAAGTGCCAGATCTCGATCTCCGCCGACGGCTTCGCCGCCGGTCCCAACCAGGGCGAGGAGCACCCGCTCGGCGAAGGCGGGGAGCAGCTGCACGAGTGGGTCGTCAAGCTCGCCGCCTGGCGCGAGCCGCACGGGCGGGAGGGCGGCGAGGTCAACGCCAGCAGCGAGGTGTTCGAAGAAGCGACCGCCGGCACCGGAGCCGTGGTGATGGGGCGGAACATGTTCGGCCCCGTGCGCGGTCCCTGGACCGAGCCGCTCTGGAACGGCTGGTGGGGCGACGAGCCGCCGTTCCATGTCCCCGTCTTCGTCCTCACCCATTACGAGCGCGAGCCGCTGACCCTCGGCGAGACCACCTTCCACTTCGTCAGCGACGGCGTCGAGCGCGCGGTCGAGCTGGCCCGCGAGGCCGCCGGCGACCAGGACGTCTCCGTCGGCGGCGGTGCCGAGACGATCCAGCAGTGCCTCCGCGCCGGCCTCCTCGACGAGCTGCTGATCAACCAGGTGCCGATCCTGCTCGGCGGCGGCGAGCGGCTGCTCGACGACCTTGGCGGGATCGAGCTCGCGCAGACGCGGGTGGTCGAGGGCCCCGGCGTCGCCCACCTCTTCTACGCGGTCGGCTGACCGCGTACCAGCTAACCGGCGAGGATCTTGGCCTTCTGCGCGGCGAACTCCTCCTCGGTGAGGATGCCCTGCGCTTTCAGCTCGCCGAGTTCCTTCAGCTGATCGATCGTCGAGCTCCCGCCGCCCTGCGCGGGCGCCGCGGGCGCTGGGGCGGGAGCCGACTGGGCCTGGATCGGCGCCTGCTGTTCCTGCTCGGCCCAGCGTTCGCCCTGGCGGCGGGAGACGCGGTTGCTGACCGAGGTGGCGGTGCCGGCGATGACCGCCGTCCTCGCCATCCCTCGCAGTAGTCCTGGCATGACCTCTCCTCTCTAGTTGGCCTCGGCGGCATCGAGCGCCGCGAGGACGTCTTCGGCCGGGATGCGACCGCTGGCGACCAGCTCGCCGCCGGAGCGACGAACGGCGCCGACGAACGGCGCCGCCCAGCTGTTCTCGAAGACCAGCAGGGCCGCCGAGGTGCCGGGCTCGAGCACGCCGCCGGCCTGCTCGACGTCTTCGTCGCCCAGCAGTCCCGACGAGGCGCCTTCGAAGATCGCCAGCTCGGCGACTTCGCCGCCGACGTCGGCGATGTTCAGCGCGGCGACGTTCCCCTCCTCGTCCTTGGCGATGAAGAGGAGGTCGAGGATCCGGATCAGGCCGCGGTCGACGAGGTCGACCAGGTGCGGCGCGACCTCGCCGTTCGGCTGCCGCCCCGGCCACTCGATCAACAGGTAGTCGATCGGGCCCATCTCAATCGTCTCGTCCATCCAGCCCCGCTCCCTTCGAAAAGAAATCTGATCTGGTCTGGTCAACATACCGTGGCCTGCGCATGCAGATCTCTTGCCGAGCCGGGCTCCACGGTGGGTTAGGCTCGCGCCGACCCCGAGCAAGGAGCGCAGAACGAGATGAACCAGTCGCCGACTCCAAGCGAGGCCGAGAAGTTCTACGGCAGCCGTTTCCTCGTCGAAGACGCGCCTGACAAGGAGTTCCCCGCCAGTGGAATGTCGGCGCTCGACGCGATGCGCCTGGTCGACGAGGAACTGGTCTTGGAGGGAGACCCGTGGCGCAACCTCGCCACCTTCGTCACCACCTGGATGGAGCCGGAGGCGCAGCGGATCGTCTCCGAAAACCTGCACCGCAACTTCATCGACCACGCCGAGTACCCGATCTCGGCCGAGATCGAGCAGCGCTGCGTCCGCATGCTCGCCGACCTCTACCACGCGCCGGGCGAGACGACCGGTTGCCGGACGCAGGGCTCCTCGGAGGCGATCATGCTCGGGGCGCTGTCGCTGAAGTGGAAATGGAAGGAGCGCCAGGAAGCGGCGGATCGGCCGACCGATAAGCCGAACCTGGTCTTCGGCGGCGACGTCCACGTGGTCTGGGAAAAGTTCTGCCGCTACTTCGACGTCGAACCGCGGATCGTCCGCCTGCGCGAGGGCAAGTACGTGATCGGGCCCGAGGACGTCGGGCCCCACGTCGACGAGAACACGATCGGCGTCGCCGCCGTCCTCGGCACCACCTTCACCGGCCACGCCGACGACATCCCGGGGATCAACGACCTGCTGCTGCGGATCAAGGAGGAGAAGGGGCTCGACGTCCCGCTCCACGTCGACGCCGCCAGCGGCGGCTTCGTCTGGCCCTTCCTCTACCCGCACTCGGAGTGGGACTTCCGGCTCGAGCAGGTGCGCTCGATCAACGTCTCCGGCCACAAGTTCGGGCTCGTCTACCCGGGGATCGGCTGGCTCGTCTTCCGCGAACAAAGCGACCTGGCCGAGGACCTCGTCTTCTACGAGAACTATCTCGGCAAGACCGACGCCACCTTCACCCTCAACTTCTCCACCGGCGCCTCGATGGTGCTCGCCCAGTACTACAACTTCGTCCGCCTCGGGCGCGAGGGCTACACGCTCGTGATGCAGATGATGGAGCAGAACGCCAAGGCGCTGGCCGGGAAGCTGGAGGAGAACGGCAACTTCGAGCTGATCGGCGCGGACGAGGAGCAGCTGCCCCTGGTCGCCTTCAAGCTGCGCGAGGGCAAGGACTACGACGAGTTCGACGTCTCCTGGCAGCTCTCCGCCGAGCGTGGCTGGATGCTCCCCGCCTACACGATGCCGCCCGACGCCCAGGAGGTGAAGGTGATGCGGGCGCTGGTCAAGGAGACCCTCGGCCGCGCCCAGGTCGATCGCCTCGCCGACGACATCGCCGAGGCCTGCGAGACGCTGGAGAAGAAGGGCGGCGCCCACCCGCACGAGCGCCACAAGATGAAGCGCTCCCCGGGCTACTGAGCCCGGCCGGGCCACCAGGCGCGGTCGCCGAGGCGGTAGGTGATCGCGGGGATCAGGAGGGCGCGGACGAGGAAGGTGTCGAGGAGGACGCCGAAGGCGACGGTGGCGCCGATCTGGACCAGCTCCTCCAACGGCAGCAGGGTGAGGGTGGCGAAGGTGCCGGCGAGGATCAGGCCGGCGCCGGTGACGACGCCGCCGGTGCTGACGAGGGCGGCGAGGGTGCCCTCGCGGGTGCCGCGGGACGCCTCCTCCTCGCGCGCCCGGGTCATCAGGAAGATGTTGTAGTCGACCCCGAGGGCGACGAGGAAGATGAACGCCATCAGCTCGAGGTCGAAGGCGAGCCCTTCGGCCTGGAAGACCTCCGTGAAGGCGAAGGTGGCGAGGCCGAGGGTGGCGGCGAAGGAGGCGAGCACGGTCGCGATCAGGTAGGCGGGGGCGACCAGCGCACGCAGCACCGCGATCAGGATCAGGCCGACGACGAGGAGGACGAGCGGGACGATCAGCTTGGTGTCGCGGGCGTTGGTCTGCTCGACGTCGAGGTTCTCGGCCGGGATGCCGCCGAGCAGGCCGCCGGGGGCGAGGGCGTGGAGGCGGTCGCGGATCTCCTCGACGTCCTCCGCCGCCTCGCTGCCGTAGGGGTTGCCGCGGAGGACGAGGGCGACGACGGCCTTCTCGGCGTCGCCGGGGACGGGCGCCGGAACCGCCAGCTGAACGCTGCCGAGATCCTCCATCCCGCGCACCACCGCCGGCACCGCCTGCGTATCCACGACCGCCGTCAGCGGCGATCCGAGCCCCGGCGGGAAGTGCCGTTCGAGCGCTTCGGTGCCCTCGCTGGAGTTGGTCGGCTTCGTCACTCCCTGGCCGAAGCCGAGCGTGTCGTGCTTCGTCAGGTTGCCGAGGCAGAGGACCGCCAGCAGGGCGAGGACGCCGACGATGATGACCCGGGACCGCCGCCGCACCAGGTCCGCAGCTCGGTCCCAGGTATTGGGGCGCGGGGCAGGGGGGTCCCCTCCGTCGCGAGTTTTGGGGAGG
>JBIOWB010000057.1:0-6532 GCA_044868125.1 Solirubrobacterales bacterium | reverse complement strand
ATCTCGGCGCTGACCGCCTCGAGGACGGCGCGGCCGGCGCGGGCGAGGCCGACCTCTCGCAGCTCGAACAGCACCGCGCCATGATCCCACCGGGGCCGACGCAAGATGGCTCCCGCCGCAGTCTCCTCTATCGACCCCGCCGCGTTTGGTTGAAACAATCCGGGTAGGTGACCTGCCATGGCTAGAGCGATTTGGAGCGGCTCGATCAGCTTCGGGCTCCTCAACGTGCCCGTGAAGCTCTACAGCGCGGTGGCGCGGCGCAACATCGCCCTGCGCGAGATCCGCGACTCCGACAGCGCCCGGATCAAACACCGCCGGGTCGCCGAGGGGACCGACGAGGAGGTCCCCTACGAGCGCATCGTCAAGGCCTACGAGGTCACGCCCGGCAACTACGTGCCGCTGAGCAAGGACGAGATCGCGGCGCTGGCGCCGGAGAAGACCCGCGCGATCGACGTCCAGGACTTCGTCGACATCGGCGAAATCGACCCGATGTACTTCGACAGCCCGTACTACCTGGGCCCGGCCGACGGCGCCGCGAAAGCGTATTCGCTGCTGGCCGCGGCGATGGAAGCCTCGGGCAAGGCGGCGATCGCCCGCTTCGTCTTCCGCAACAAAGAGCACCTCTCGGCGATCCGTGCCTCCGACGGCGTGCTGACGCTGACGACGATGCGCTTCCACGACGAGGTCGTGCCGCCCTCCGAGCTCGACGATTCCCTCCCGGACAAGGCGCCGAAGGTCGCCAAGCGCGAGCGGGAGATGGCCGAGCAGCTGATCGACTCGCTCAGCACCAAGTTCGACCCGACCGACTATCGCGACGAGTACCGCGAGCAGCTGATGGCGCTGATCGAAAAGAAGGCCGAAGGCAAGGAGGTCGTCGCGCCCGAAGCCGAGGCGCCGAAGGCGACCAAAGCCCCCGACCTGATGGCGGCGCTGGAGGAGAGCATCGCCGCGGTCAAAGAAAAGGGGGCTACCGCGAGCGGCAAAGGCAGAGCGGCCAAATCGAAAGCCAAAGCCGCCGCCAAGGAGAGCAAAGCGAAAGCGAAAAGCCCTTCGCGCTCGAAAGCCAAAGCCTCGAAATAGGTTCGTAAGCCGTGGGCGAGACGCGGCAGGTCGAGGTCGACGGCAAGGAGCTGCGACTGACCAACCTCGACAAGGTGCTCTACCCGAAGAGCGGGTTCACCAAGGGCGAGATGGTCGACTACTACGCGCGGGTGGCGCCGGCGATCGTCCCCCACCTGAGCGGCCGCGCGGTGACGCTGCGGCGCTTTCCGGAAGGGGTCGACGACCTCGACGCCGCCTTCTTCGAGAAGCGCTGCCCGAAGCACCGGCCGAAATGGGTGAAGACGGCGAAGGTGACGGCCGGGCCGCGGGCCGGGACGATCGAGTTCTGCGTCTGCGACAGCCTGCCGACGCTGATCTGGATGGCGCAGCTGGCGGCGATCGAGCTGCATCCGTCGCTGTCGCTGAGCCGGGCGCCGAAGCGGCCGACCGTGCTCGCCTTCGACCTCGACCCGGGGCCGCCGGCCGACGTCGTCGACTGCTCGCGGGTGGCGCTGCGGTTGCGCGACCTGCTCGCCCAGCTCGACCTCGAGAGCTTCGTCAAGACCTCGGGCTCGAAGGGCATGCAGCTCTACGTGCCGCTCAACGCCAAGACCACCTATGAGCGGACCCGCCCCTTCGCCCAGGCCATCGCCCAGATCGTCGCCAAACAGAACCCCGACGAGGTGCTGGCGAAAATGGACAAGAAGACCGACCGCAGCGGCAAGGTCCTGATCGACTGGTACCAGAACAACGAGCGCAAAACCACGATCGCCGTCTACTCCCTCCGCGCCCGCGAGAACCCCACCTGCTCCACCCCCGTCACCTGGGACGAGGTCGAACGAGCCGCCGACTCAGGCAAGGGCGACCGCCTCGTCTTCGAAACCACCGACGTCCTCGAGCGCCTCGCCGAACACGGCGACCTCTTCGCCCCGGTGCTGGAGCTGGAGCAGGAGCTGCCGGAGCTCTAGCTCAGCTGCTGCCGCACGACCGGTTGGCGGGTTGCCTTGACCTCGTCGAGGCGGCGAACCGGGGTCGTGTAGGGGGCGTTCTTGGCGAGGTCGGGGTTGTCTTCGGCCTCGGCGAGGATCTTCTCTACGGCCTCGGCGAAGGCGTCCAGGGACTCCTTCGTCTCGGTCTCGGTGGGCTCGACCATCAGCGCCTCGTCGACGAGGAGCGGGAAGTAGACGGTCGGGGGGTGGAAGCCGAAGTCGAGCAGGCGCTTGGCGAGGTCCAGGGTCGCGAGGCCGAGGTCGCGCTTCATCGGCTTGCCGGAGAGGACGAACTCGTGCATGCAGTGGCGGTCGAAGGCGATGGGGAGGCGCTCGCCGGCGCGGCCCTCGGCCAGGCGCGCCTTCAGATAGTTGGCGTTGAGGACCGCGGTCTCCGAGGCCTCGGCCAGGCCGTCGGCGCCGAGGCTGAGGATGTACGCGTAGGAGCGGACGAAGACACCGAAGTTGCCCTGGAAGCCGCGCAGGCGGCCGATCGACTTCGGCCGCTCGAAGTCGAGGTCGAAGCTCGGACCGTGGCCGTTGGAGCCCTCGCGACGGACCACCTGCGGCCGCGGCAGGAAGGGCTCGATGCGGTCGGAGACGGCGATCGGGCCGGCGCCCGGGCCGCCGCCGCCGTGCGGCTGGCTGAAGGACTTGTGGAGGTTGACGTGGACGATGTCGAAGCCCATGTCGCCGGGTCGCGAGTGGCCCATCACCGCGTTCAGGTTGGCGCCGTCGTAGTAGAGCGTCCCGCCCGCCCCGTGGATCAGCTCGGCGATCTCGGAGATGTTCTCGTCGAAGACCCCGAGCGTGTTCGGGTTGGTCAGCATCAGGCACGCGACCTCGTCGGGGTCCTCGGCGATCTTCGCCCGCAGGTCGTCCATCTCGACGCCGCCGCGCTCGTCGGTCGCGATTTTCACGATGCTGTAGCCGGCCATCGTCACCGAGGCGGGGTTGGTCCCGTGCGAGGTGTCCGGCGCCAGCACCTTGGTCCGCACCTCATTGCGGTCGGCGTGATAGGCACGGGTCAACAGCAGGCCGGCGAGCTCGCCGTGGGAGCCGGCGCTCGGCTGCAGGCTGACGTGCGGCAGGCCGCAGATCTCGCTCAGCGACTTCTGCAGCAGCCACATCAGCTCCAGCGCCCCCTGGGCGCGCTTCGGCTGCTGCGCCGGGTGGAGGCGCGCGTGCCCGGGGAGCGCCGCCACCCGCTCGTTGAGGCGCGGGTTGTGCTTCATCGTGCAGGAGCCGAGCGGGTAGAAGCCGGTGTCGAGGTCGAAGTTGCGGCGCGAGAGACGGTTGTAGTGGCGAACGATCTCCGGCTCGGCGATCTCGGGCAGCCGCGGCGGCTCCGAGCGCAGCAGCTTCTCGGGGATCAGCTCGGCGAGCGGCTTCTCCGGCACTTCGGTCGCGGGCAGCGCCGCGGCCCTGCGGCCCGGCTTCGACTTCTCGAAGATCGTCCGCGCGCGTTCGGCCTGCATCGGCGTCTCGGTCAGTGCCATCAGGCGTTCCCCTCTGCGAATGGCGCTTTCCTCTCGCTATCCGAGAGGAAGTCGACACGCTCCGCGGCGACCGCCGCGCCGAGCGCCTCGGCCAGCTCGTCGATCTGCGCCTTCGTCCGCCGCTCGGTGATCGCGACGAGCAGTCCGTCCTCGAGCTCGGGGTACTCGCGGCCGAGTGGGTAGCCGGCGGCGATCCCGCGCTCGGCGACGCGGTCGAGAACCGCCTCAACCGGCGCTTCCAGCCGCACCGCGAACTCGCGCGCGACCGGCGCCTCGTGCAGCAGCTCGACCCCGTTCACCCCAGCCAGCCGCTCACGCGCGTAGGCGGTCCGCCGCGCCAGCAGCTCGCCCAGCTCGCGGAATCCCCGCCGCCCCAGCCAGGCGAGGTGGACCATCGCCCCCAGCGCGTTCAGCGCCTGCGCGGTGCAGATGTTGTTGGTGGCTTTCTCGCGGCGTATGTGCTGCTCGCGCGTCTGCAGCGCGAGGACGAAGCCGCGGCGACCGTCGACGTCCTCGGTTTCGCCGGCGATCCGTCCCGGCATGCGGCGGATCTGCTCCTCGGTCGCGCAGAAGAAGCCAAAGGAAGGGCCACCGAAGTCCAAGCGATTGCCCAGCGGCTGACCCTCGCCGAGCGCGATGTCGGCGCCGCACTCGCCGGGCGGCTTCAGGATCCCCAGCGTCATCGGGTCGCAGGCGACGATCAGGAGCGCCCCGTGGTCCTTCGCCGCCGTCCCCAGCGCCTCGACGTCCTCGACCGCGCCGAGGAAATTCGGGCTCTGCAGGAAGACCGCCGCGGTCTCGCCGTCGACCGCCGCGGCCAGCGCCGTCGCGTCGGTCAGCCCGCCCTCGAGCCCGACCTCGACGACCTCGGCGCCGAAGCCGGCCGAGTAGGTCCGCAAGGTCTCGCGGCTGTGCGGGTGGACGCCGCGGGAGACGACGAAGCGCTTGCGCCTGGTCGCGCCGATCGCAAGGTACCCGGCCGAGGCCAGCGACGAGGGTCCCTCATACAGTCCTGCGTTGGAGATCGGCAGCCCCGTCAGCTCGGACATCGCCGTCTGGAACTCGAACATCGCCTGCAGCCCGCCCTGGGAGATCTCCGGCTGGTAGGGCGTGTAAGGCGTCAAGAACTCGCTGCGCGAGGTGATCGCGTCGACGATCGCCGGCATGTAGTGGTCGTACATCCCCGCCCCGACGAAGCAGATCTGCCCTTCGGCGTCGGCGTTGCGCCCGGCCAGCGCCGCCAGCCGCTCGTAGACCTCGGCCTCGCTCATCCCCCCTGGCAGCGCCAACGCCTGCTTCAGGCGCAGCTCCGCGGGGATCTGCTCGAACAGCTCGTCGACCGAGGAGACGCCGATCGCATCGAGCATCTCCTGCCGGTCGTCAGGCGTGGCTGAGGTGTAACGAGTCACCCGGCTGATGCTAGGGAACTCGGAGGCTGAGCTCCGCGTCTAGTTATCCAGCAAGTTGCGGTAATCCTCGCTGCCGAGGAGCGTCTCGGCCTCCTCCGGCGCGGTCAGCCGCACCTTGACCAGCCAGCCCTCGCCGTAGGGGTCCTCGTTGACCTTCTCCGGCGCGTCGGCGAGCGCCTCGTTGACCTCGACGATCTCGCCGGACATCGGCGCGATCACGTCGCTGACCGCCTTCACCGACTCGACCTCGGCGTAGGGGGCGTCCTTGTCGATCGCCGTCCCCACCTCGGGCGGGTCGAAGAAGACGACCTCGCCGAGCGAGTCCTGGGCGTACCAGGTGATCCCGAGGGTCGCCTGGCTGCCCTCGATCCGGGCCCAATCGTGCTCGGGGTGGTAGCGCAGGTCGTCGGGGTAGGTGGCGTCGGCCAAGGCTCAGCTCCTTTTCGCATAGAGGGGCCTGGAAGCTATCCGGGCTGGGCGGCGTTTGCCACGCACGTCGATCTCGACCTCGGTCCCGACCGCCGCCAGCTCCGAGCGCACGTAGGCCATCCCGGCGCCGACCGCGAGCGACGGCGCGTACGTCCCACTGGTCACCGCGCCGACCTGCTCGTCGCCGTGCATCACCGGGTTGCCTTCGCGCGGGATCCCCCCGCCCTCGATCTTGAAGGCGACCAACCTCTCCGCCGTGCCCTCGGCACGGGCGCGGGCGATCGCCTCCGAGCCGACGAACCCCGTCTCCTCCTTGCAGCACCAGCCGAGGTCGGCTTCGATCGGGCTGCGCTCGAGCGTCAGCTCGTTGCCGTGCAGCGGGTAACAGACCTCCAGCCGCAGGGTGTCGCGGGCGCCGAGTCCGCAGGGGACGATTCCCGCGTCGAGCAGCTCGCGCCAGATCGGTACCGCCACCTCCGGGTCGAGCAGCACCTCGACCCCGTCTTCGCCGGTGTAACCGGTGCCGCAGGCGAGCGCCGGGCGGCGACCGACTTGGACGTGGGAGACGTGAAGCCGCGGGGGCAGCTCGATCCCCAGCGTCGCTTCCAGCACCGTTCGCGCGTGCGGCCCCTGGACGGCGAGCATCGCGTAGCGGTCGGCGACGTCGCGGACGAGGGCATCGAACCCGCGACTCTGGCGCCCCAGCCACTCGAGGTCTCTCCCGTGGTTGGCGGCGTTGGTGACGAGCAGATAGCGATCGCCGCCGAGCCGGTAGCCGAAGAGGTCGTCGACGACGCCACCGTCCTCGTTGCACAGGCAGGAGTACTGGGCGCCGCCGACGGCGACCTTGGCGACGTCGTTGGAGAGCACCCGCTGCAGGAAGGAGAGCGCCCCCGGCCCCTCGACCTCGACCTGGCCCATGTGGGAGACGTCGAACATGCCGGCGTGCAGACGCACCGCCGCGTGCTCCTCCCGGATCCCCTCGTACTGCACCGGCATCTCCCAGCCGGCGAAATCCACCAACTTCGCCCCCAGCTCGACATGCTGCTCGTACAGGGGGGTCCGGCGCGGGGCGGCGTCACTCACCCGACCAAGGCTATTCACTGACGGGTGCGTGCGTGGAGCCGTCGGCACCCCCTCCCAAACACTTCCCAAAGCGAGCGAA
>JBIOWB010000056.1:0-11571 GCA_044868125.1 Solirubrobacterales bacterium | reverse complement strand
CGCCGTCGATCGACATGTCGAAGCCGGCGTCGCGCAGCGCGGCCGCCTTCTCCTCCTCTTTGGCCTTGCACCAGATGAAGTCCTCGACGTCGGGGTGGTCGACGTCGAGCACGACCATCTTGGCCGCCCGGCGGGGGTACGCCATGACCCATTTGTGCACATCCTGCGAAATATAGGCGGGAGCGCTCCAGGACGCCGGATTCGACATGCGAATCGACGGCGACGGGTTCACGTCGATCCAGTACCAGAACGCCAACAATTCGGTCCGGGTCACCGACGAGTTCATGGAGGCGGTCGAGGCCGGCGAGAACTGGCACCTGACCGCGCGCACCAGCGGCGAGGCGGTGAAGACCCTCGACGCCCGCGAGCTGATGAACCAGATCGCCGACGCGGCCTGGCGCTGCGCCGACCCGGGCGTCCAGTACGACACCACGATCAACCGCTGGCACACCTGCCCGGAGTCGGGTCGGATCAACGCCTCCAATCCCTGCAGCGAGTACATGCACGTCGACAACTCGGCCTGCAACCTCGCCTCGATCAACCTGATGAAATTCCGCCACGAGGACGGCAGCTTCGACGTCGCCGACTTCGAGCACACCGTCGACGTCGTCTTCCTCGCCCAGGAGATCGTCGTCGGCCCGTCGAGCTACCCGACCGAGGAGATCGGCGAGAACGCCCGCCGCTTCCGCCAGCTCGGGCTCGGCTACGCCAACCTCGGCGCCCTGCTGATGTCCGACGGCCTTCCCTACGACTCCGACGAGGGTCGCAACGTCGCCGCCGCGATCACGTCGCTGATGACCGGTCGCGCCTACCGCCAGTCGGCGCTGATCGCCGCCGGGGCGACCGGGCCCTACGACGAGTACGAGCGCAACCGCGAGCCGCACAACGGCGTCATGCGGATGCACCGCGACGCCGCCTACGAGGTCGACGGAACCGGGATCAAGGGCGACCTGCTCGAGGCCTCGCAGCGCGCCTGGGACGAGGCGGTCGAGCTCGGCGAGGAGCACGGTTACCGCAACGCGCAGGCGACGGTGCTGGCCCCGACCGGGACGATCAGCTTCCTGATGGACTGCGACACGACCGGGATCGAGCCCGACTTCTCGCTGGTCAAGTACAAGGAGCTGGTCGGCGGCGGGCAGATGACGATCACGAACCGCTCGGTGCCGCTGGCGCTGCAGACGCTCGGCTACAACGAGTCCGAGATCGACCAGATCGACGCCCACATCACCGAGAAGGGCACGATCGTCGGCGCTCCTGGTCTGAAAGAGGAGCACCTCCCGGTCTTCGACGTCGCGGTCGGCGAGCGGGCGATCACCCACACCGGCCACATCGACATGATGGCGGCGACGCAGCCGTTCCTCTCCGGGGCGATCTCGAAGACCGTGAACATGCCGCAGTCGGCCACGGTCGAGGACATCGCCGACGCCTACACCCGCGGCTGGAAGGGCGGCCTCAAGGCGCTCGCCATCTACCGCGACGGCTCGAAGACGGCGCAGGCGCTGCGCACCGACGCGCAGGACGAAAACGAGGCCGAGGCCGAAGTCGAGATGGCCCAGCCGGTGCGCAAGAAGATGCCGCGCGAGCGCGAATCGATCACCCACAAGTTCTCGATCGCCGGACACGAGGGCTACATCACCGCCGGCAAGTACGACGACGGCACCGTCGGCGAGATCTTCCTTACCGACATCGGCAAGGAGGGCTCGACGATGCGGGGGCTGCTCAACGCCTTCGCGACGGCGATCTCGCTCGGCCTCCAGTACGGGGTGCCGCTGGAGACCTTCGTGCGCAAGTTCAGCTACATGCGCTTCGAGCCGGAGGGCATCACCGGCAACCCGGAGATCCCCTTCGCCAAATCGATGCCCGACTACATCATGCGCTGGCTCGGCAGCCGCTTCATCGAGGACACCGACGTGCTCGAGGAACTGGGGATCATGACCCAGGAGGTTCGCGCCAAGCAGGAGGCAGAGACCTCACAGCTGGCGATCGGCCTCACCGGCGACACCGCTGGCCCGGCCAACGGCGGCAACGGCCACTCGAACGGAGGCAACGGCGACAGCACGCCGAAACCAGCGGCCGCGGCGATGACCGAAACCCCTCCGGTCCGCCCGGCGAAGATGCAGGGCCTCGACCTCGGCCCGGCCTGCGAGCAGTGCGGCGGCATGATGCAGCGAACGGGCTCCTGCTACACGTGCAGCAGCTGCGGCAACAACACCGGCTGCGGTTGAACCATTAGCCTGCCGACGGGACGAAAACGGTCCTATATGGAGCGAAATCGTCCCGTCGGCCGCTAGTTGAGGACGACGGTGGCGTCGTGCCTCGGCGTCTCGGTGATTGCGCGGCGGAAAGGGCGCTCGGGGGCGGGGTTCGCCGGGGCGATCTCCCAGCGGCGGACCAGCTCGCGGAGGACGACGGACATCTCGAACTGGGCGAAGGCGGCGCCGAGGCAACGGCGGACGCCGCCGCCGAAGGGGATCCAGGTATAGGTGCCGGGCGGGTCGTCGAGGAAGCGCTCGGGCAGGAAGCGCTCGGGTTCGGGGTAGATCTGCGGGTCGCGGTGGATCAGGTGGATGCTGGGGACGACGCGGGCACCCGCGGGCAGCTCGTAGCCGCCGAGCTCGACCGCCTCGGTCAGCCGGCGGATGACGATGACGATCACCGGCCGCAGCCGCAGCGTCTCCTGGATCGTCGCCGTCAGGTAGGCCTCCTCCCCGGCCTCGACCTCCGCCCGCAGCCGCTCCAGCTTCTCCGGGTGGCGGGTCAGCCGCTCCATCGCCCAGGAGAGCGCGGTCGCGGTCGTCTCGTGGCCGGCGACCAGCAGGGTCAGCAGCTCGTCGCGGATTTCGACGTCGCTCATCGGGCTGCCGTCCTCGTGGCGGGCGGCGACCAGCATCGAGAGCACGTCGTCGCGCTCGGCCAGGTCCTCGGCGGTCCGCCGCTCGGCGATCTCCTGCGTCAGCAGCTCGTCGACGCGGCCGACCCGGCGCCGGAAGGCGGGGATGCGCTGGATCCGGTCGGGGCCGACCATCAGGATCGGCAGCAGCGCCCGCGGGTCGGTGGTGAGGTCGAGGAAATCGCGCAGGGCGTCGCGCAGCGGCCCCATCCGCTCGCCGCCGTGGACGCCGAAGACGGTCTCGATCACGATCTCGAGCGTGATCGCCTGCATCCGCGGCCGCAGCTTGCAGGGGGTGCCGGTCGGCCAGCTTTCGATCTCGCGGCCGGCGATCTCGGCCATCTTCTCGCCGTAGGCCTGCATCCGCTCGCCGTGGAAGGGCGGCAGCAGCAGCTTGCGCTGCTGGATGTGCTTCTTCTCGTCGAGGACGAGGACCGAGTTGTCGCCGAGGATCGGCCGCAGGATCTGGTTGCCCTCGCCGGCGTGGAAGACGCGCGGGTCGCCGGTGAAGACCTGCTTCACCAGCTCCGGGTCGGAGATCACGACCCAGTCGCCTTCGTAGGCGATGTTGATCGTGAACATGCGGCCGAAGCGGGCCCGGCTCTGCTCCAGGAACCACTGGGCTTTGCGCGACCAGATCGCGGTCTGCAGCGCCCGCGGCATCCGCGGACCCGGCGGCAGTCCCTTGATCGGGGTCGGGCCGTGCCCGTTGACTGCAGCCGCAGCGGCGGCGGGCGCCTCCATAGCTGCAACCTACCCCGGCGCTTGCGCGTTGGTGTGTGACGTTCGCACTTCGGGGCCGCTGGGGCGCCCATGTGCGTCCTGCGCTGGATGCTCGAACACACATGGGCGACTCGGCCGCGGACAAGCTCCACCCGGGTGCCTCCCCTCGCATAGCCTCCAGCGCAATGGTCACTCTCCCGCGTCTTCCAGCTGTCGTCGAGCACCACGTCGTCAGGTTTGTCTGCGGCTTGCCCCCGCGAGCGCAACAGCTGCTCTTCGGGAAACCCCCTGTGGTCGACGGGCAGCGGCTCGCCGTGGACATCCACGCGCTGCTGTGGCTCGACCGTCTCGTCTCCGACGACGGCCGCAGCAGGGACAGGGGCGTCGAGGAGACGCGGGCCGAGCGGCTGAACGAGGCGCGGATCGTCGCCCACCGCCCGCCTATCGAGATGGAGCGCGTGGAGGGGCTCGAGCTGACAGGCCCGGCTGGTCCGATCCGCGCCAGGCTCTATACGCCACCGGGGACGCAGGACCCGGCGCCACTGCTCGTCTACCTCCACGGCGGCGGCTGGGTGATCGGCGGCCTCGACACCCACGACGATCCCTGTCGCTTCCTCGCCTCCAACGCCGGCGCCAAGCTGCTCTCGATCGACTACCGCCTCGCCCCGGAGCACCCGTTCCCGGCCGCCGCCGAGGACGCCTTCGCCGCCTACGAGTGGGCCCTCGCCAATGCCGAGCGACTCGGGGCCGACCCGGCGCGCGTCGCCGTCGGAGGCGACAGCGCCGGCGGCAACCTCGCCGCCGCCGTCTGCCTGATGGCGCGCGAGGCCGGCGCCCCCTCTCCTGCCATGCAGCTGCTGATCTACCCGGTGACGGAAACGGCAGGGAAGGCATCGTCACGGCGCACCTTCGCCGAGGGCTTCCTGCTCACCCGCGGCGACATGGACTGGTTCGAGGAGCGCTACCTGCCGCCAGGCGTCGACCGCGAAGACCCGCGTGTCGCCCTCCTGGGCGCCACCGATCTCGCCGGTCTGCCGCCGGCCTATATCGCCGTCGCCGGCTTCGACCCGCTCCGCGACGAGGGCATCGCCTACGCGGAGCGGCTGCGCGAGGCGGGTGTCCAGGTCGCCCTGCGCCGCCACCCCGGCCTCGTCCACACCTTCGCCAACCTGACCGCAATCTGCCCCTCTGCTCGGCAGGCGATGCTCGAAGCTGCCGGCGCACTGAGGATGGGCCTCGCCGTCTGACCTACTCGTACTGGAGGGACTGCAGAACGTCCAGGCGCGAGGCTCGTCGCGCCGGCAGGATCGCGGCCAGCACCCCGGCGAGGGCGGAGAGGGCCATCAGCACGACCAGTTCGCCGACCGGGTAGGAGAGCGTGAAGCCTTCGTCCTTCAGCGGCTGCGCCAGCAGCGCCGCGAAGACGATCCCGAGGACCAGCCCCAGGATCGCCCCGATAAGCGCCGTGATCACCGCCTCGTAGCGGATCATCCTCCGCACCTGGCGCCGCGACATCCCGATCGCCCGCAGCATCCCCAGCTCGCGAGTGCGTTCGTGGATCGAGAGCGCCAGCGTGTTGGCGATCCCGAACAGCGAGATCAGGATCGCGAAGGCGAGCAGGGCGTAGACGAGCTTGACCAGCCCGTCGATCTGTTTTTCGCGCTCTTCCTTCAGTTCCCCCTGGTTGAGCACTTCGGTGACCGGGAAGAGCCGTTCGGAGCCGGCCGTCAGCAGCACCTGCACCTTCGCTTCGTCGGCCCCAACTTCGACCTCGACGAAGTCGAAGAGGTCCTGCGTCTGGGCGAAGTCGCGCGCCATCACGCCCTGCGTCACGAGGACGTTGCCGAGCACGCCGAGCTTCGATTCGAACTCGCCGACCACCCGGAAGCGCGGCTGCGCCCGCGTCTGGGTCAGCAGCTGGAAGCTGTCGCCGAGCCCGAGGTCGTGGGAGCTGGCGAAGTCGTCGGAGACGATCGCCTCGCCGTCGCTGAGGCGGCGCAGCGCGCTCGGCCCGCCCTGCTTCCATTCGATGTTGAGCGCCTCGCCGACGTCCCGGGTCGGCGCGTTGACCTGGGTCGCGCCGCCCGCGGTCCCGTTTTCGACCACCTTCGCCTGGGCGCCGCGGATCGTCGCCACCAGCTCCACCCCCGGCACCTCGCGCGCCGCCCTCGCCGCCCCGTTGGGGATCGGCGAGAAGCCGTCGCTGTTCTGGATCACCAACCCGCCGGCGAAGTTTTCGTCGACGACCTGGGCGACCGTGCTCTTCAACCCGGCGGCGAAGACGGTGACGAAGGCGACAAGCGCGAGGCCGATCATCAGCGCCGCCGCGGTGATCGCGGTGCGGCTGGGGTTGCGCTGGGCGTTCTCGCGGGCGAGGCGGCCGGTGAGGTGGCGCGCCCGCTCCAGCGGCCAGCCGGCGACGGTCGCCAGCGGCGGCACCAGTCGCGGGCTGAAGATCGAGACCGCGAAGACGATCGCGACCGCACCGCCGCCCATCAGGCCGGCGCGGGCGCCGGCGCCGCCGCTTCCGAACAGCCCGATCAGGACCAGGGCCAGGCCGGCGACGCCGAGCAGGACCGAGAGGGCGAGGTAAGCCAGCCGACGACGCCGGGTCGGCGCCGGGCTGAAGGCGTGCAGGGCGGCGATCGGCGGCACCCGGGTCGAGCGCAGCGCCGGCACCAGCGAGGAGACGAGGGTGACGGCGACCCCGACGACCAGGGCGACGATCGCGGTCCGCGACTGCAGTTGCAGGCTCGTCGTCGGCAGTTCCAGCCCGAAGGCCTTGAACAGCGCCTCGATCGCCACCGCGATCACGAAGCCGCCTCCGATCCCGAGCAGGGCCCCGAGCAGCCCGATCGCCCCCGCTTCGAGCATCACCGAGGTGAGGATCTGCCGCCGCGAGGCGCCCAGCGTCCGCAGCATCCCGAATTCGCTGATCCGCTGGGCGACCGTGATCGAGAAGGTGTTGAAGATCAGGAACGAGCCGACGAAGACGGCGATGAAGCCGAAGACGAGGAGGAAGGTCTGCAGGAAACCGAGGTTTTCGCGGATTTCCTCAGAGGCGCGGTCGGCGTTTTCACTCGCGGTCTCGACCCGCGTTCCCGCTGGCATCTTCCGCGCGATCCGCCGTTTCAGCGCCTCCGCGGAGACGCCGTCGGCGGCGGCGACCGAAATCTGGTCGAAGCGCCCGCGCTTGTGGGTGAGGCGCTGGGCGACGGGCAGCGTCACCTGGGCGATGCTGACGCCGCCGAAGGAGGCGCTGCCGAGCCTGGTGAAGCCGACGAGGCGAAACCTCCTGGCCGCGCCCTGGCCGATCAGCTCGATCGTCCGGCCGAGCTGTAGGCCGCTCGATTCGGCTGCCGCCTTGTCGATCGAGGCTTCGCGCGGGCCGCGCGGGCGGTGTCCTTCGACGTAGTTGAGCGACTCCAGCCCGTCGGGCAGCGTCGAGGAGATGAACTTCGGGGCGAACTTGTTGCCGATCTTTTCTCCGTCTTCGTCGAAGAAGCCGCCGGGGGTGAAGATCGCGCCGGCGGCGAGCCGCACGCCGCGCGTCTTCTGCACGGTCGGCAGCAGCGAGGCGCCGACCGTGGGCGTTTCGCCGTTTTCCTGCTTGACCGGGTTCTCGGCGGTGACGACGACGCTGGTCCCGCTCAGCGACTGATCGAAGATTTCGTCGAAGGCGGCGAAGATCGTGTCGGTGAGGACGTAGGAGCCGGCGACGAAGGCGACGCCGAGGACGACGGCGAAGGTCGTCGTCAGGGCCCGCACCTTCCGAGCCCAGAGGCCCTTGAAGGCGAGGCTGGTCACAGCTGCTTCTGCAGCTCGATCACCTCGTCCGCCGAGCCGGGGGCAACGTCGCTGACGATCTTCCCGTCCTGGAGCGTGATCAGGCGATCGGCGTGGGCGGCCGCGGACGGATCGTGGGTGACCATCACCACCGTCTGGCCGAACTCGTCGACCGCCTGCCGCAGCAGCTTCAGCACGTCGGCGCTCGCCTTCGAGTCGAGGTTGCCGGTCGGCTCGTCGGCGAAGACGACGGCCGGCTTGGTGACCAGGGCGCGGGCGACGGCGACGCGCTGCTGCTGGCCGCCGGAGAGCTCCGCGGGGCGGTGAGAGCGCCGGTCCTCGAGGCCGACGGTGCGGACCAGCGTCTCGACCCACTGCCGGTCGGGCTTGCGGCCGGCGATCGAGAGCGGCAGCACCAGGTTCTCCTCCGCGGTCAGGACCGGCAGCAGATTGAAGAACTGGAAGACGAAGCCGAGCTTGTCGCGGCGCAGCTGGGTCAGCTTCGTGTCGTCGAGCCGGGTGATGTCGACTCCGTCGAGCTCGACGGTGCCGGAGGTCGGCTTGTCGAGGCCGGCGAGGATGTGCATCAGCGTCGACTTGCCCGAGCCGGAGGGGCCCATGATCGCGGTGAAGCGGTCGCGCTCGAAGGCGGTGCTGACGCCGGCGAGGGCATCCACCGCCGCGTCGCCCTCTCCATAGCGGCGGGTGAGCTCGCTGGCGGCTACGACTGGTCCGTTGGCGCTCACTCAGGCACCGTATCGAGCTGGCCGAATAGGGTGCGGCCGTGCCCCTCGCCGACCGCTTCGACGGATTCCTGATCGATCTCGACGGGGTGGTCTGGATCGGCCGCGAGCCGGTGCCGGGGTCTGTGCGGACCCTGCGGGAGCTGCTCGGGGCGGGCAAGCGGATCGTCTTCGTCACCAACAACCCCGGGCGACCGCCCGCGGCCTACGCGGAGCGGCTGTGGGAGCTCGGAGTCGAGGTCGGGCCGGAGCAGATCGTCACCGCCGGCATGGTGGTGGCACGGCTGGCCGGCGAAGCGGCGGGCGAGGGCGGCGCCTTCGTGATCGGTGCCTCGGCGCTGAAGGAGATGGTGGCGGCGACGGGAGCGCGGTTGCTGGAAGGCGAAGAGGCGGAGGGGGCCGACGTGGTCGTCGTCTCCGGCCATCGCGGCTTCGACTACGAGGAGCTGAAGACGGCCAAGCTCGCGCTCGACCGCGGGGCGCGGCTTTTCGCCACCAGCCACGACCCGACGATGCCGTTCCCCGGCGGCGAGCTGCCGGGCACCGGCGCCGTGCTGGCGGCGGTGGAAGTCGCCTCGGGCAGGGAGGCGACGATCGCCGGCAAGCCAGAGCGGCACCTGTTCGAGATGGCGAGGGAGGCGCTGCGGTGTTCCTGTTCCCCCCATGGCGAGGAGAAGGAACACTGGAACGCAAGGGTGGCGATGGTCGGCGACCGCATCACCTCCGACATTGAGGGCGGGCGCAATGCCGGCCTCGAGACGATCCTCGTCCTCAGCGGCACCACCTCGCGCGAGGAGGCGGAGGCGGCGGACCCGACGCCCGATCACGTCCTCGAGAACCTCGCCGCCCTGCTGGCGTGAGCGCAGGCGTCGAGACCGATCACCGGCCGGGGCTCAGCTTCGCCGGAGTCTTCGTAGCAACCTTCTGCGGCCTGGTCGCCGTCGGCTCGGTCCTGCCGGTCCTGCCCCGCTACATCCACGGGCCGCTCGATTCCGGGAACCTCGTGGTCGGCATCGTGGTCGGCTGCTATGCCGTCACCGGGCTGCTGCTGCGGCCGGTGGCGGGTCGCCTCGCCGACACCCGCGGTCGCAAGCCGACCGTGCTGGCGGGAGCGCTTCTGGTAGCGCTCAGCGGGCTGCTCTATCTGCCGAGCCTCGGGATCGCCGGGCTCATCGTCGCCCGCCTCATCCTCGGCGCCGGCGAGGGCGCCGTCTACACCGCGGGGTCGGCCTGGATCGTCGATCTGGCGCCGGCGGAGAGGAGGGGGCGGGTGCTTGGGCTCTACGGGCTCGCCGTCTGGGGCGGGCTCAGCGTCGGGCCGCTGCTGGGCGAGCTGCTGCTCAACGCCGGCGGTTACACGGCCGTCTGGATCAGCGCCGCGGCCCTGCCCGTGCTCGGCGCCCTGATCGCGGTCTCCGCCAGGGACCCGTTCGTCCCCCTGGCCCACGCCGAGCCGCATCCGCTGATCGCGCCGGAGGCGGTGGGCCCAGGCTTCGCGATCGCCCTCGCCTCCTTCGGCTACGCGGCCGTCGCCACCTTCATCGTCCTCCACCTGGAAGCGCGCGGGATCGGCCACGGCGCCACCGTCTTCGCCGCCTTCGCCGCGATGATCGTGCTGACGCGACTGGTCATCGGCGATCTGCCCGATCGGGTCGGCGCTGCGCCGGTGGCGATCGCCGCCACCCTCGGCGAGGCGGTTGGCCTGCTGCTGATCGCGGTCGCCCAGAGCCTGCCGGTGGCTCTCGCCGGCGGCCTCGCGATGGGCGCGGCCTTCTCCCTGCTCAATCCCTCGCTGATGCTGATCGCCCTCGGCCGCGTTTCGCAGCGGGCGCGGGGGGCGGCGATGGGCACCTACACCGCCTTCTTCGACGCCGGGGTGGGCCTGGGCGCCCCCCTCGCCGGTCTCGTCGCCGCCCTCGCCGACTACGAGACCGCGTTCGTCTTCGCCGCCGCCGTCTGCGTCGCCTCGGCGCTGATGATCCTCGCCCAGCTTCGTCCGGGCGCCTCTACCGCTCGCTGATCAGCAGCGTCTGCAGGCCGCGGCCGATCCGGCCCTGCCGGTCGAAGAGCACCGACTCTGCCGTGCCGACGCCGTTGCGCTGCGGCAGCGTCACCGCGTCGGCGCAGATCCACTCCCCCTCCGGCATCCGCTCCAGCTGCACGGTCAGGTCGACGTTGATGAAGAGGAAGCGACGGAAGTCAAGGCTGGCGCTGACGCCGTTGCCGACGTCGGCGACGACGAGGGTGCGCTGCAGCGGCGACGGCGTCTCGCCGGCCACCAGCGGCTGGCGCATCCGCAGCCAGACGGTCGCCGGACCTGGCTCGATGAAGTCGCCGGAGACGAACCGCACCTCCATCGCCGTGTGGTAGCCGTGCTCCTGGCCGGTGGGAAAGAAGTTCGCCTCCGAGGCCTGCTCAGGCGGGGGCGGGGGCTCCGGCGCGACGATCGCCTCGGCGGGCACCTCGACCGCGTCAGTGCGGATCCGCCAGGCGCGCGCCCGCATCAGCGCCTCCCCCTCGGCATCGCTCAGCTCCGCCTCCAGCATCTGCACCCGCCGCCCCGGCCGCGCCACCCGCGCCTCGACCCGCACCGGCGCGATCGGCACCGAGCGCAGGATCTCGAACGTGAGGCGGCCGACCTGGAACTCGTCGGCGTCGGGCAGTCCCTCCAGCGCGTATCCGAGCAGCGCCGCGGGCGGCCCGGCATGCTGCGCGCCCGGGTCCCAGGGGCCGCGGGTCAGCTCGGTGGCGCGGAAGAGGTCGGCGTCACGTTCGTAGAAGGCGTCGAGCACGCCGCGATCCTAGGCCCCACAGGGGGTGTCTGACCTCCTGCCCCTCAAAAGGGGGCTGAAGTCAGACACGGCGGTTAGGTGGAGCGGCGCCGTGCTCCTGGTTCCCTGCGCGGCAACTGCTTCGCAATACCCGAGGCGTAACCTCTTTCACAAGAGAAAGGAGAAAGATGGCGACGAAAGTCCAGAAGAGCGAGCGGGAGTGGCGCGAGCAGCTGACGCCCGAGCAGTTCGAGGTGACCCGCAAGGCGGGCACCGAGCGGGCCTTCACCGGCCCCTACTGGGACGAGAAGGCGGAGGGCATGTACCGCTGCGTCTGCTGCGGCACCGAGCTCTTCTCCTCCGACACCAAGTTCGACTCCGGAACCGGTTGGCCGAGCTTCACCGAGCCCGCCAACCTCGAGCACGTCGAGCTGCGGCCCGACAACAGCCTCTTCATGCGCCGCACCGAGGTCGTCTGCAAGCACTGCGACGCCCACCTCGGCCACGTCTTCGACGACGGCCCGGCCGACTGCGGCGGCAAGCGCTACTGCATCAACGGCTGCGCCCTGACGCTGGAGACGAGATAGACGGCGGCGGGACGAAACCGGTCCTATATAGACCGAAATCGTCCCGTCGGCAAAATCAGAGCGCGCCGCCG
>JBIOWB010000055.1:0-16452 GCA_044868125.1 Solirubrobacterales bacterium | reverse complement strand
CCCCCCCCCCCCCCCCCCACTCCCCCCCGGACCCCTACGTCGAGATAGCCCGCGCCCACCATGGCTCGTTGTCCCACGAGGAGCGCGCCAACGTCGAGGAGATGTTGAAGTCCGGCGACCTGCCCTGCTTGGTCGCGACCTCCTCGCTGGAGCTCGGGATAGATATGGGGGCGGTCGACCTGGTGATCCAGGTCGAGTCGCCGAAGTCGGTGACCCGGGGGCTGCAGCGGATCGGCCGCGCCGGTCACCGCATGGGCGAAGTCTCCAAAGGCCGGATCTTCCCCAAATACCGCGGCGACCTGCTCGAGTGCGCGGTCGTCGCCAAGCGCATGCGCGAGGCCGAGATCGAGGAGACGACGATCCCGCAGAACCCGCTCGACGTGCTGGCCCAGCACCTGGTCTCGATGGCGGCGCTGGACGAGTGGGAGGTCGACGAGGTCGAGCAGCTCCTGACTGCCACCCAGCCTTTCCATGACCTCTCGCGCGAACAGCTGGAGAACGTCCTCGACATGCTCGACGGCCGCTACCCCTCCGACCGCTTCGCCGAGCTGCGGCCGCGGATCGTCTGGGACCGCACGGAGGGCACGATCCACGGCCGCAAAGGCTCCCGCCAGCTGGTCGTCACCAACGCCGGCACGATCCCCGACCGCGGCCTCTACGGCGTTCACCTGCCCGACGGCCGCCGGGTCGGCGAGCTCGACGAGGAGATGGTCTACGAGGCGCGTCCCGGCCAGACCTTCCTGCTCGGCTCCAGCACCTGGCGGATCGAGGAAATCACCCGCGACCGGGTGATCGTCACCCCGGCCCCCGGCGCCCCCGGCGCCGTCCCCTTCTGGAAGGGCGACGGGATCGGCCGCCCCGCCGAGCTCGGCAAGGCGATCGGCGCCTTCGCCCGCGAGGCGGTCAACCGCGAGCCGGCCGAGCTCGCCGCCGAGTACGACCTCGACGAGCGGGCGGCGAACAACCTCGTCAGCTACCTGCGCGAGCAGCAGCAGGCGACCCGCGTCGTCCCCTCCGACGAGACGATCGTCGTCGAGCGCTTCCGCGACGAGATCGGCGATTGGCGCCTCTGCGTCCTCTCGCCCTACGGCGGCCGCGTCCACGCCGCCTGGGGCCTCGCCCTCGCCGCCAAGATCCGCGACGAACGCGACCTCGAGGCCGACGCGATCTGGTCCGACGACGGCATCGTCATCCACCTTCCCGACGCCGACGAGCCGCCGCCCGCCGACCTCGTCCTGATCGACCCCGACCAGATCGAAGACCTCGTCGTCGGCGAGCTCTCCGGCTCGGCCCTGTTCGGCGCCCGCTTCCGCGAGAACGCCTCGCGCTCGCTGCTGATCCCGCGCGCCTACCCAGGCAAGCGCACCCCCCTCTGGCAGCAGCGGCTGAAGTCGCAGAGCCTGCTCGAGGTGGCGCGGGACTTCCCCCGCTTCCCGGTCGTGCTCGAGACCTACCGCGAGTGCCTGCGCGACGTCCTCGACCTGCCCGCCCTCGCCGAGCTGCTGACCAAGCTGCACTCACGCTCGCTCAGCCTGGTCGAGGTGGAGACGCCGACCGCCTCGCCCTTCGCCTCCTCGCTGCTCTTCGACTACGTCGCCACCTACATGTACGAGGGGGACACGCCGAACGCCGAGCGGCGGGCGGCGGCGCTGGCGCTCGACCGCGACCTCCTGCGCGAGCTGCTCGGCCAGGAGGAGCTGCGCGAGCTGATCGACCCCGAGGCGCTGGAGGAAGTCGAGGCGCAGCTGCAGCACCGCACCGAGGCGGGCCGCGCCGGCGACCGCGACGCCCTGCAGCAGCTGTTGCGCAACCTCGGCGACCTCACCCTGGAGGAGTGCGAGGAGCGCGTCGCCGAGGGCTACTCGGCGAGGTCGATGCTGGAGAAACTGATCGCCGAGCGGCGCGTCGCCAAGGTGCGGATCGCCGCCGAGGAGCGCTACATCGCCGCCGAGGACGCCGGCCTCTACCGCGACGCCCTCGGGGTGCCGGAGCCGCCCGGGCTGCCGGAGACCTTCCTCGAGGAGCACCCCGACGCGATGCGGGCGCTGGTCCGCCGCTACGCCCGCACCCACGGCCCCTTCCCGACCCACCAGCCGGCCGAGCGCTACGGCGTCGACCCCTCGCCGGCGCTGCGCGAGCTGGAGTCCGAAGGCGCCCTGGTCCGCGGCGAGCTGCTGCCAGGGGGGACCGAGCGCGAGTGGTGCGACTCCGAAGTCCTGCGCCGGGTCCGTCGCGCCAGCCTCGCCCGCCTGCGCAAGGAGGTCGAGGCGGCCGACACCCGCGAGCTCGCCCGCTTCCTGCCGAGCTGGCAGAACGTCGACGCCTTCCGCCGCACCGGCGCCGGCCTCGACCGCCTGCGCGAGGCGCTGGTGCCATTGCAGGGCGTGGCGCTGACGCCGAAAGTCTGGGAGGGGGACGTGCTGCCGCGCCGCCTCGGCGCCTACTCGCAGAGCTGGCTCGACGAGCTCTGCACCAGCGGCGAGCTGGTCTGGATCGGCGCCGGCGCCCTCGGCCGCAACGACGGCCGCGTCGCCCTCTACTTCCGCGAGGACGTCCGCCTCGCCGGCCCGCCACCGTCCAACGCCAAGCTGGAGGCGGCGCAGGGCGAGGTCCACGATGCGATTCGCGAGCGGCTCGCCGCCGGCCCCTCCTTCTGGCTCGACCTCGTCGTCGAGCTCGAGCACCCCGCCGAGGACATCCACAACGCCCTCTGGGACCTGGTCTGGACGGGGGAGGTGACCAACGACGCCTTCGCGCCGCTGCGGGCGCCCCGCCTGCGGGCGGTGCCACCGTCGGAACGCCCGGGCCGCCGCTTCGCCCGCCGCCGCTCGACCGCCGGCGCCGCCGTCCAGGGCCGCTGGTCGCTGACCGCGCCGCTGTTCGCCAATGCCCCCGGCCCCGGCGCCAAGCTCCGTGCCACGGCCGAGCTGATGCTCGAGCGCTACGGGATCGTCACCCGCGAGACCGTCCTCGCCGAGGGCATCCCCGGCGGCTTCTCCACCCTCTACGGGGAGCTCGGCAACCTCGAGCTGCTCGGCACCGCCCGCCGCGGCTACTTCGTCGAGGGCCTCGGCGGCGCCCAGTTCGCCCTCCCCGGCGCGGTCGAGCGCCTGCGCTCGCTGCCCGAAGCCGACGGCTCCTACCTCGTCCTCGCCGCCACCGACCCCGCCAACCCCTACGGCGCCTCGCTGCCCTGGCCGAAGCTCGAGGGGGGACGCCGCCCAGGTCGCACCCCCGGCGCCCACCTGCTCCTCCGCGACGGCGAACCGCTCGTCTTCGTCGAGCGCGGCGGCCGCGGCCTCCTCCGCCTCACCCGGATCGAGGGCGAGGAGCTGGAGGCGGCGATGCGCGCCCTCGCCGACGCCGTCGCCGCCGGCCATCTGCCGAAACTCGCGGTCGAGAAGCTCGACGGCGAGGCGATCATCGGCTCCGGCCACGAGGAGTCCCTGATCGAGGCCGGCTTCAGCCGCGGTCCGCGCAAACTCACCGCCACCGCTTAATCCGCCGTCAATTGGCCGCCCGGCCAGGCCATTGCCATAATCCGTGCAGTGCCTGAGACCGACCAGAGCGCGGTCGAGCTGCTGAAGAGCGTGACGCTCTTCGCCGACCTGGAGGAGGGGGAGCTGGAGCGCTTCTCGCACGTCGCCGTGCCGCGCAGCTTTCCGGCCGGGACGCGGGTCTTCCACGAGGGCGACGACTCCGACGCCTGCTACATCGTCAAGGAGGGCAGCTTCCGGGTCACCCGCGAACACTCCGACGGGCGGGCGATCACCCTCGCCACGCTCGGCCCCGGTGAGATCTTCGGCGAGCTGGCGATGCTCGACGGCGACCAGCGCTCGGCGAGCGCCGAGGCGCTGACCGAGGGCGAGCTGCTGGCGCTGCCGGCCAACGACGTGCGCTCGCTCCTCGCACGTCATCCCGAGATCTCCCTCAAGCTCGTCGCCGGCCTCGTCCGTCGCCTCCGCGCCGCCAACGTCCGCCTCTCGCGCCAGTCCTTCCAGACGGTTCCCAGCCGCGTCGCCGGCATCCTCGCCCAGCTCAGCCGCGAGGCCCACGACGGCGACGACGACTCCACCGACGAGGTGACGATCGAGATGAACCAGACCGACCTCGCCCAGCTCGCCGGCACCTCCCGCGAGTCGGTCAGCCGCTTCCTAGCCGAGCTCGAGCGGGCCGGCGTCGTCCGCTCCGGCCGCGGCCGCGTCACCGTGCTCGAGCCCGACAAGCTGCGCAACTACATCTACTGAGGAGCAGAAGGGCCAGGGCCGCCAGCTGGCAGCCCCGGCTTTGTCGACGTCCTGTCTCCTACGGCAGTTTCGAGATGTAGAGCGGGTCCGAGGAAGAGGTTGTGTCTGTCTCGAGTGTGAAGCTGTGCTGCAGGTACATGTCCGAGGGGCACAGGAAGGTGCCTGAGCTCCGGGTGAAGATCGCTTTCGCGGCAGCACCCGGGACACTGAAGATCGCGTCTGGCTGGCCGGCTTCCGAATGTGTTTGGAAGGTGCCCCGCAATGGCCCTCCTTCGTAGACGCAGATCTCCCCCACTTCTGTGTTCACGTTTGTGAATGTGAGCGAGAACTTGATTTTTCGTTCAGCTTCCGAGCAACCGCCGCCTCTGACCTGGAATTCGTCTGTCGCCATCGCCGGAGTCGAGCGGAGGCACCAGTGGAGGGATTCGAAGTCGAAGAAGAAGTTCCCTGTCGTGGCTGTGCACTCGGGCAACGGGTGACCCGCGCCTATCTCACCGGTTCCGCCGACTTCGGCTTTTTCGATTGTCGCTTCGAAGGTTCCCCCCGAATTCGCGACGAGGGTCCCTGTCAGCTTGCTGGTGGAGCAGCTCCACAGGATGGCGTCTTTTGTGTCCAGCATGGACAAATTGCCCACGTTTGTCGCAAGCAATTTCGTTCCGGTCGCAAGTTGAGTTCCTGTCGGATATGTGAGCACCGGCTTGTTGTTCGCCGAGGCCATTGCCGGGGTGATCGCCAGCACGACCGATGCGATGAGCAACATGCCGGCGGCAGCCGTCTTCTTACGCATGAGATTCCTTTCTGGATCTGGCTGAGCCAGGGTTTGCTTTGCCAGATTCCTGTAATCCGCATTCACCGTCAAGACCGGCGATTGACGATCGGCACGGGTGGCTCGGTCGGTGTGGCAGCCTTTGGGCATGAGCTCGAGACGGGGTCCGGATGAGCTCGCCGAGAAGCGCGGGCGCATGGTCGAGCACCAGCTCCGCGCGCGCGGGATCGAGGACGAGAGGGTGCTGGCGGCGATGGGGACGGCGCCGCGGGAGCTGTTCGTGCCGGAGGCGGAGCGGGAGCGGGCCTATGCGGACTCGGCGCTGCCGATCGGCGAGGAGCAGACGATCTCCCAGCCTTGGATCGTGGCGGCGATCTGCCAGGCCCTGGAGCTGGAGGGGTCGGAGACGGTGCTCGAGGTCGGCACCGGCTCCGGCTATTCGACTGCCGTGCTGGCCCGGCTCGCCGCCCACGTGGTCAGCGTCGAGCGGCACGAGTCGCTCTCGAGGGCGGCGGGAGAGGCGCTGCGGCTCCTCGGGGTCCGCAACGTCGAGCTCGTCGTGGGCGACGGCACCCTCGGAGTCCCCGAGCGGGCTCCCTTCGACGCGATCGCGGTCCATGCCACCGCCCCGACCGCGCCGCCTGCCCTGGTCGACCAGCTCGCCGACGGCGGCCGTCTCGTCGTGCCCCTCGCCGCGGGCGAGGCCGACATGCTGACGGTGCTGCGGCGTCGTGGAGACCGGATCGAGGCGCGCGAGCTCGGCCCCTGCCGTTTCGTGCCGCTGATCGGCAAGGAGGGCTTCAGCAGCTGACGCCGGGCGGGTCGCTGCCGTCCCGCGAGACTTCGTCGCCGCCTCCGCCGCAGTCGATCTGCTTGTCGTGCTGGCCGTCGGCCGCGTCGATGAAGTCGCTGCCGCCCTTGCCGACGAAGGTGTCGGCGCCGAGGTGGCCCATGATGCTGTTGTCGCCGTTGTCTCCGACCAGCACGTCGGGGCCGTCGGAGCCCTCGAGGCTCTCGTTGTCGCCGAGGACCTGGTCGCCGCCGCCACAGCCGGGAGGACCGCCGGTGCCGCCGAGCTCCACCCGCAGGTTGTCCTTGGAGCGGGCGTAGGAGACGGTGTCCTCGCCGGTGCCGCCGTCGAACTTGTGACCCTGGCAGGTGACGACCGAGGAGACGAGCAGGTCGTTGCCGTTGCCGCCGAGCAGTTCGTCGCCGCCCGGGTCGGCGTAGAGGACGTCGCTGCCGCCGTTGCCTTCGAGCCGGTCGTGGCCGTTGTCGGGGCCGTTGTAGTTCTCGCCCGCTTCCAACACGTCGTCGCCGTCGCCGCCGACCAGCGTGTCGTCGCCGGCGTTGCCGTTGATACGCACCTTGGCGCCGGCCGGCACGCTCGGGTCGACGACGATCGAGTCGTTGCCGGCGCCGCCGGTGACGACGACGATCGGCGGCGGGCCGGAGTCGGGGCAGACCATCGCGCTGCCGTTGGAGGGCGGCGTCTGGCAGCCGTCGCCGGCGAAGATCGGGATCGTCGAGGAGATCACCCAGGAGTCGGGCCCGCGGGAGATGCGGATGTCGTCGTTCTGGGGGCTGCCCTGGACGATCAGGCTGGCGCCGTCGAGGCCCTGGTTGAGGGTCCCGTAGGCGAGGCTCGGCGGTGGCGAGGGTTCGGGGCCGCACGAGGTCTCGCTGGCGAAGTCGTTGCAGATGTCGCTGCCGGGGCCGCCGAAGGCCTGGCCGCCCCCGCCGCCGCTGTCGAGGGTGTCGTTGCCGACGCCGCCGTCGATCCGGTTCGACTGGCTGTCGCCGACGATCGTGTCATCCTGGGGCGAGCCGACGACGTCCTCGAAGCCGTTGAGTTCGTCGTGGCCGTCGCCTTTGGCCTTGCCACTGGCGAGGTCGACCTGGATGCCGCCGCGGGTCGCGCTCGCGTAGGAGACGATGTCGTTGCCCCCCTCACCGCCGAAGAGGCTGTCGGTGCCGGCGTCGCCGCGGACGACGTCGCCGTCGCCGGAACCGCCGTCGGCGTGGTCGGTGCCGGCGCCGCCGAAGACTTCGTCGCCGTCGCCGCCGCCGTTGAGATCGCTGTCGTCGCCCGGCCCGCCTTCGATGTGGTCCTCGCCGGCGCCGCCGTCGATCGTGTCGTTGCCCTTGTCGCCGAGCAGCTTGTCGCCGCCGCCGTCGCCCTCGATCTTGTCGCTGCCCTGCTGGCCGTCGACGTAGTCCTCGCCGGCGCCGCCGTCGATCTTGTCGGGGCCCTTGAAGCCGGTGATGTAGTCGTCGCCGCCACCGCCGTGCAGCCCGTCGGCGCCCTTCGAGCCGGAGAGCTTGTCGTCGCCATCGCCGCCGTCGAGGTTGTCGGAGCCGGTCTCGCCCTGGAGGTTGTCGTCGCCGCCTTCGCCGTCGAGGTTGTCGAAGCCGCGGCCGCCGACGATCGTGTCGTCGCCGGGGCCGCCGCAGATCGTGTCGTTGCCGTTGGGGCCGCCGGTGATGACGTCGTCGCCGCCACCGCCGTAGATCACGTCGCTGGCCTTCTTGCCGACGATGTGGTCCGGGCCGGCGGTGCCCTTGATCGTCACCTTCTTGCCGTCGCACCTCATCGCCTGTGCCTGGCCGGCGAGCGGAAGCAGGAGAAAACCCGTCGCGAAGACCAGCGCCGGGAGGAGCAGGCGAATGGGGGTGCGTATTGCAGCCACGACCCATTGATCGGAGGCCGTGGCGAAAAACTCGACTCAAACCGGAAATCCGTCCAAAGAGCTAAAGGAATCGGATTCGGCATCCGCTCTCCGGCTGCCGTCGCTCTCCTATACGCTCGCAGCGCAGATGAAGGGCGGCATCTACGTCTTGAACTTCTACTCGGCGGTCTTCATCGACCAGCTGAAGCGCGGGCGCAAGACCGCGACGATCCGGCTCGGCGACAAGAGCAACAAGTACGAGCGCGGCCAGGTCGTCTGGATCACGGTCGGCTTCCGCCACAGCCCGCGGGAGAAGATCTTCACCGCCGTGATCGACGACGTCGTGGTCAAGCACGCGGGCGAGCTCACCCGGCGCGACATCGAGCACGACAACCCCGAGTTCCGTCGCATCGAAGAGGAGGTCCGCTTCCTCGAGCAGATCTACAGCCGCCCGGTCTCCGAGGACGACCTGGTGACGGTGATCCGCTTCTCGCAGATCGTCGAGCCGCCGCACACCCATCTGGGCAACGGGGAGACCCCCCGCCACAACTGAACCGGATGGGCGGCGGAGGCGTAGGCACCTAGCGATGGCCGAGTACGCCTTCCTCACCACCTGGCTGCTGGACTCCCCGCGCGAGCCCGTCTGGGCGGCGATCCACGAGCAGGAGGCCTGGCCGCGCTGGTGGCGCGGGGTGGAGGAGGCGACCGAGCTGCGGCCCGGGGATGACGGGAACGGCCTCGGCAGCGTCTCGCGGATGGTCTGGAAGAGCCTCCTGCCCTACCGGGTCGAGTTCGAGGTGACGACGACGCGGATCGAGTACCCGACCCTGATGGAGGGTCGGGCAGTCGGCGAGCTCGAGGGGATCGGGCGCTGGCGGCTCTACGAGCAGGACGGGGTGACCGCGGTCCTCTACGAGTGGAACGTGCACACGACCAGGCCATGGATGAATCTGCTGGCGCCGTTGCTTCGCCCCGCCTTCGAGTGGAACCACGACTGGGTGATGCGGCGCGGCGGCGAGGGGATCTCCGAGCTGCTCGGTTGCCGCCTCTTGGCGATGGACTGACGGTTCGCTATCTTTCCACCTATTGGCACTCCACCTCTGAGAGTGCCAACGCCGCTGATACCAGGAATTCGGCTCTGGAGCGGCGATTTCTCGACTTTCCCACCCAAACACCGATCGATACGGAGGTTCACGGATGAAGCTGAAGCCCCTCGGGGACCGGCTGATCGTCAAGCCGGTAGAGGAGGAGGAGACGACCGCGAGCGGCATCGTCCTCCCCGACACCGCGAAAGAGAAGCCGCAGAAGGGCAAGGTGCTCGCCGTCGGCGACGGCAAGCGGAACGAGGACGGGAGCCGACAGACTCTCGACGTCGCGGAGGGGGATGAGGTCCTCTACTCCAAATACGGCGGCACCGAGGTGACCGTCGAGGGCGACGACCTCCTCGTGCTCAAAGAGTCGGACGTCCTGGCCAAGGTCGCCTAGCTCGCCACCGGACTTACGCAACCAAGGAGGACTAACCACAGATGGCTCACAAGGAGCTGAAGTACGCAGAGGATGCAAGGGGGGCCCTGCAGGCCGGCGTCGACTCCGTCGCCAACGCCGTCAAGGTCACCCTCGGCCCGAAAGGCCGCTACGTCGTGCTCGACAAAAAGTTCGGTGCGCCGACGATCACCAACGACGGCGTCACGATCGCCCGTGAGATCGAGGTCGAGGACGTCTTCGAGAACCAGGGCGCCCAGCTCGTCCGCGAGGTCGCGACCGCGACCAACGACGTCGCCGGTGACGGCACCACCACCGCCACCCTGCTGGCGCAGACGATCGTCCGCCAGGGCCTGAAAAACGTCGCCGCCGGCGCCAACCCGCTGGCCCTGCGCCGCGGGATCGAGAAGGCGGTCGAGGAGGTCGTCGAGAACCTCCGCGGCAAGCAGAGCAAGGAGGTCGCGGGCAAAGACCAGATCGCCCGCGTCGCCGCCATCTCGGCCGGCGACGACGAGATCGGCAACGTCATTGCCGACGCGATCGAGAAGGTCGGCAAAGACGGCGTGGTGAACGTCGAGGAGGGCCAGACCTTCGGGATGGAGCTCGAGTTCACCGAGGGGATGCAGTTCGACAAGGGCTACATCTCGCCGTACATGGTCACCGACCAGGACCGCATGGAGGCGGTGCTGAAAGACCCCTACGTCCTCATCGCCAACCAGAAAATCGGCTCCGTGCGGGACATCCTGCCGGTGCTCGAGCAGGTGATGCAGGGGGGCAAACCGCTGCTGATCGTGGCCGAGGACGTCGAGGGCGAGTGCCTCGCGACCCTGGTCGTGAACAAGCTGCGCGGCACCTTCACCGGCGTCGCCGTCAAAGCGCCCGGCTTCGGCGACCGCCGCAAGCGGATGCTCGAGGACATCGCGATCCTCACCGGCGCCGAGGTGATCACCGAGGAGATGGGCCTGAAACTGGAGAACACCCAGCTCGCCCAGCTCGGTCAGGCTCGCACCGTCGTCGTCTCCAAGGACACCACCACGATCATCGACGGGGCCGGTGACCAGGACGACATCAAGGGCCGGATCAACCAGATCAAAAACGAGGTCGAGAACACCGACTCCGACTTCGACCGCGAGAAGCTCCAGGAGCGCCTCGCCAAGCTCGCCGGAGGCGTTGCCGTGGTCAAGGTCGGCGCCGCCACCGAGACCGAGATGAAGGAGAAAAAGCACCGCGTCGAGGACGCGCTGCAGGCGACCCGCGCCGCCCTCGAGGAGGGCGTCGTGCCGGGTGGCGGCGTGGCCCTGCTGAACGCGCAGGCCGGCCTCGACCCGGAGAAGCTGGACGACCCGGACGAGGTAACCGGCGCCCGGATCATCCACCGCTCGCTGGAGGAGCCGGTGCGACAGATCGCCGAGAACTCCGGCCTCGAGGGCTCGGTCGTGGTCAACAAGGTCCGCGAGCTGAAGGACGGCGAAGGCCTGAACGCGGCGACCGGCGAGTACGGCGACCTGATCAAGGCCGGCGTCATCGACCCGACCAAGGTCACCCGCTCCGCCCTGGAGAACGCGGCCTCGATCGCGAAGAACATCCTCGTGACCGAGGCGATCATCGCCGAACCGCCGGAGGAGAACGGCGCCGGCGGCATGCCGGGCGGGGGCATGCCCGACATGGGCGGCATGATGTAGCGAAGCCTGCGCGCCATACTCGGCGCTGACAGGCGAGTGTTTCCGAGGGCCCGGCAATTGCCGGGCCCTCTTTTTGATGGGCGCTGCCCACGAAGTCACAGTTTTGCCTCAAGCGCGCGCAGATTCCGGCAGGAACTGCGCACCACACGTGCGTCCCATCCCGGCACGCTCCACCGCACCATGAGCGTTTCGCACCCTCCCTCCGCTGACGGGACGAATAGAGGCCTATATAGATCGAAATCGTCCCGTCGGCGACGATCTCGGCCTGGCCTGGATAAGGAGATGTTTGAGCTGGCGAAACGCCAGCATGGTGTGGTCGCTCTCTGGCAGCTAGGCGACCGTGGGTTCGACGCTCAGCTGGCGCGAAAGCGCCTTGCTGCTCATCGCCTCCTGCGGATTCACCAAGGTGTCTACGCCCTCGGACCGATCCTCAAGCAGGAGGGCCACCTGATGGCGGCGGTGCTTGCCTGCGGGCCGGGGGCGGTCCTATCCCATCGGTCGGCTGCCTATCTCCACGGGATCCTTGATGACTCTCGGAATCGGGTTGATGTCATTGCGCCTAATCGTCGTGGGCGCGCACCGCGAGGAATTGCTGCTCATCGTGATGGCACGCTCACTCCAGTCGATCGGACGATGATTGGCGGGATCCCATGCACGAGCCTCGCCCGCACGCTGCTGGACATCGCGGCGACGCAGTCACCGGCCACCCTGCGGTATGCCATCACTCAGTCCGAAGTCGAGGAAGTCTTCGATCTAGGTGAAGTTGTCGAGCTGCTGCAGAGGAGCTGCGGTCGGCGCGGAGTTGCCCGGCTGCGATTGGCCATCGACCTTCACGATCCCCAGGAACAGGAGGCGCGGCGCGAGCTCGAGAAGAAGCTCTTGCGACTGATCAAGCGGGCGGCGCTGCCACGAGCGGAGATCAACGGGCACCTCGTGGTTGACGGGATCTCACTGATGCCGGACTTCCTCTGGCGCGATGCCCGTCTGATCGTCGAAGCCGACGGCCGCCGCGTCCATGGCACCGTCGCCGCCTTCGAGAAGGACCGCCTTCGCGATCAGCGCCTTGCCGTCGCCGGCTGGACAGTCGCCCACGTCACCTGGCACCAGGTCACCAACGAACCGGAGCGCTTGATGCAAACGCTTCGCACCCTCTTATCCCGCCCAACTTCCCGCCGACGGGACGAAAAGGGGCCTATATAGATCGAAATCGTCCCGTCGGCATCCGGGGGACGGGACGGTTGGAGTTGCGTCTACTTCTTCTTCGGCTTGGGCGGGAGCGGGGGGAGGAGGCCGGTGTTGTATTCGGCGCTGGAGAGGAAGGTGGCGCGGCGGATCTTCTTGCGCAGGGTGTTGGTGGTGCGGGGGTAGAGGCGGAGGTCGTAGCGGTTGCCGGCGCCGAAGCCCTGGTAGTAGACGAGCATCCGCACGCGGGGGCGCTTGACGGTCCAGGCGACGACCTGCTTGACCCAGCGGGGGTCGTCCTCGCCGGAGACCGCCCACTCGGTCATCGCGATCGGCATCCCCTTCCACTGCTTGCCCGCGTAGAAGCGGTTGAGGTCCTCCCAGACCGGATATTCGGAGTAGAAGTCGGTGCCGACCCAGTCGACCCAGCGCCGTCCCGGCCAGTAGTTGCCGGGGAAGTTGCCCTTGACGCGGGGCGAGCCGCCGGGCAGGGTGCTCCAGACGACGCTCACCGGCGCCGCCGGCAGCTCCGTCGGTGGCGGCCCTTTCGTCCGCTGCAGCGGCGGCAGCGCCAGTTCGGCCAGCGTCGCGTTGATCGCTTCCAGGCTCTGGCCGCCGCGCACGATCAGGGAGATCCGGCGGAAGGCCTGCTTGTACCAGCCGGGCGTGTGTTCGCCGCCTTTCTGCGAGCCGTCGCAGTTGACCGCCGACCAGACGTTGAGGCAGCGGTTCGGCTCCCCCAGCGGACGGATGTAGGCGAGGACCCCTTTCGTGGCGAAGAAGTCGTTCAGCTGCAGCAGGTATTCGTCCCCCTGCCCGAGCGCGATCTGCTCCGGCGTGATCAGCTCGGCCAGCGTCTGATCGTCAGCGGTGGAGATGTGGAGGATCGGCCGCGTCCCGGTTTCGCGCCAGCGTTCGTAGGCTTCGTTGAGGCTGTTGCCCCAGGGATGGAAGGTCTCGAGCAACGCCGGGTGCTTGCCGGTCAGCTCGACCCATTCGTTGAATTCGGTCGTCGCCCCCCGGTCGCTGACGCCGAGGAAGACGCTCGGCTTCGGTGGTACCAGCGATACCGCCCCCGCGGGTGCCGGCACCGCGAGGGCCACCAGCACACCCGCCACCGACGCAAGCCTTCTAAGCGCCTTGAAGGACATCACCCATTCTTCGCGGTTCGACGCCGAGCGCCTGCGCATCGGCCGGACCCCGCTCGGTCACCATGCTGACCTCCATCAGCTCTGCCTCCTCCCAGGTTGCGAACACGGCCTCGCCGAAGAGGTTGCGCAGCGCGATCAACCCCGAGCGCACCAGCGGCAGCGGCACGTGCACCAGCGACCGCGGTCGCCCGGCGACGCGGCTGACCAGGTCCGACATCTGGTCGTAGGTGAGCGTCTCCGGCCCCGCCAGCTCGTAACGGGGCCGCGGCTCCGAGGCGTCAAGCGCCCCAACCACGCACCGTGCCACGTCCGCCGCCCAGATCGGCTGGAACCGCGCCAATCCCTCCCCCGAGACCGGCAGAACCGGCAGGAAGGAGAAGCGCCGCAGCAGCGTGATCCAGGGGTCGCTGTGGTCGTAGACGATCGAGGGGGCGAAGACGGTCGTCTGCAGCGGCGAGGAGAGCACCGCCTCCTCGGCTATCCACTTGGCGCGGAAGAACCGCGTCCGCTGGGCCGCCTGCGCGTCCAGCGCGCTGAAGAAGTGAAAGCTGCGGACGCCGCTGCGCTCCGCCGCCCGCAGCAGCCGCACCGTCGCCAGGCCGTTCAGCTCCTCGATCCGTTTCGGCGGCTGGTCGCGGATCGAGGCCGCGAGGTGGATCACCGTGTCGACCCCGCGCAACGCCTGGCGCACAAGGTAGGGGTCCGACATGTCGCCCAGGTCCCCCAGCGCGATCTGCACGTCGACCCGTCGCGCCCCCAGCCGCCGCGGCTCGCGCACCAGGCAGCGGACCTCTTCGCCGCGCTCCAGCAGCAGCGGCAGAAGCCGGGATCCGACGCTTCCGGTTGCCCCCGTCAACAGCAGCATGTGCCGCCGATGCTAGTGGTGGTGCTTCTTTGGCTTCGGGCCGAGCTCGAGGTTGACGGCGCCCGCGGTCGTGCTTCCCGCACCCGGCGTCGAGGATTTGACGACGAGCTTCGGATGCCGCCCTTTCCTCGGCCTCGGCTTGGTCACCTTGCCGAGCTTGCACCCCGCTGCGGCCAGGTTGGCCTTCGCCTGGGCCAGCGTCTTGCCCGCGAGCCGTGGAACCTTGCACCCGGTTCCCGGCGGCTGTGGAGCGGGCGTTTCCGTCGGAGGAGGCATATTCACTGCGGAGCCGCCGCCACCGGGTGACCCACCACCCGTCGAGCCCGCCGATTCTTCCTGCTGCTGTTCTGCGGAATCCTCCAGGTAGGAGGTCGGCTGCGAGCAGGTGGATCTGTTCCGCGCCGCGTCCGTCGCGGTGGCGGAGAAGAACGTGATCGAGTTGTCAGGCACGGTGACCGCGATCCCGGCTCCGGTCAGCTCCGCGGCGGTTCCGGTCGCGACGACGCCGCCGCTGCAGGTCGTTCCCTTGAAGACGGTGACCGTGCTGCCCGCCTCCGTCGAGCCGACGATCCGCGGATGGTTCTCGTTCGATCCCGATTCGGGCACCGTGCCGGCGAGGACGGGTTTCGACGGAGGTGCGTGGTCGACGGACACCCCTTCCAGGCTGTCCATCGCCTTCGCGACGTCGAGGCGGCCGCCCGTAGCCGTCTTGCCGGTCAGCGAAGGCACCGAATCGATGCCGGCGAGCAACGCATCCCGGACTTCGGTCACCGTCGCGCTGGGCTTCAGCGAGAAGAGCAGCGCGGCGGCGCCCGTGACGTGAGGGGCCGCCATCGAGGTGCCGTCGAGGAACGAGTACGTGAGCGGAGTGGTGAGCAGGGCGTAGCACTCGAGCCGCAGATCGTCGAGCCAGGCACCCTCGCTGACGGTTGGGGTCGAGTCGGCGCCGTATTCGAAGAACATCTGCAGCGAGTGGCCGCCGAGGCCGAGGATCGGCACCGTCTGGAACGGAGCCATGGCGCTGCCGGCGGTTTCGCCCGAGAGGAACCCGCTCGTGCTGCTGCCGTCGAGGATGAGTCCATAGGCCAGGGAGCCGCCCTTGCGGAACCGCATCCCCCTGATCCGACACGAGCCGGTCCCGGCCGGGATTGCCGTCCCGGTCGCCGATTCGACGCCGTAGGCATGGCTCGCTTGCGGCGCCGCCCCCGGGGTGTCGGTGATCCCGAAGGAGGTCAGTGGCCCGTCGCCGGCGCCAGCGCGGTCGAAGCCCGATCCATAGGGAAGCCATTTGCTCGCAAAGTCGTTCGTCTCGAAGTCGTCGGCCATCCAGACGTCGGTCGCCGGGAACGTGCTGAGCACCGAGCTGCCCGGCGCCCCGAGATCGACCGAGGCGGCGCCGTAGTCGCTGTAGCCGGCGAGCGCGTCCGCCTGGTCGGTGGCGGCGACGCAGACGACGTTGTCGATCGCGCCCAGCACCGGCGGCGAGGCGTCGAGCGTCGGCCGGTAGTCGCAGGGGTAGTGGTGGCCCTGCGGAGCCGCGCCGCCGCCGTCGTTGTCGCCCCCGTCGTTGCCGGCGGAGATCACGTACAGGGTGTCCGGGTGGGCGGCGATCGCGTTGACTTCGGTCTGGGTGAAGGTATTGCCGCCGAGCGACATGTTGGCCGCCCGCGCCCCCATCTCACCCGCGTAGTTGATCGCGGCCAGGATCGAGCTGAACGGGCAGCGGGCTTCATTCGAGGAGGGCTGGTTGGCGCAGACTCGCAGCGGCATGATCCTGGCGTTGCGGGCGACGCCGGTGATGCCGACGCCGTCGTCGCCGGCGGCCCCGATCGTCCCCGCGGTGTGCAGGCCATGGCCGCCGGAGATCAGGTTGTCGTCGGTCGGGTCGGCGTCCTGAGTGGGGGAGCTGGAGCTGGAGCCGACGAAGTCGTAGCCGTGGACGTCGTCGACGTAGCCGTTGCCGTCGTCGTCGATGCCGTTGCCGGGGATCTCGCCCGGGTTGGTCCACATGTTGGCCGCGAGGTCCGGGTGGTTGTAGTCCACGCCGGTGTCGATCACCGCCGTCACCACCGCGGAGGAGCCGGTCACGGTGTTCCAGGCCTCCGGCGCGTCGATGTCGGCGTCGCCGGCGCCGCCGGTCTGGCCGATGTTCTGCAGGCCCCACAGCTCTCCGAAGCGCGGATCGTTCGGCGTGACGAGGGCGCGAACGATATAGTTGGGCTCCACCGCCTCGACCAACGGGTGCCTCGCGAGCCGCTCCATCGCCTGCTTGGCGGATTGACCCGGGGCGAGCTTCACGTGCCACCAGCGGCCGATCGCGGCGTGCGCCGCCTTGCGCGGCGCCTTGAAGCGGCGCGCCTCGCGCGCGCCATGGTCTCTGGCGACCGCTTCGGCCTCGGCGTCCGGCG
>JBIOWB010000054.1:0-5700 GCA_044868125.1 Solirubrobacterales bacterium | reverse complement strand
TGTGCTTGTGGGAGACGCCCTCGTTGCGGAAGTCCTTGCCGAGCTCGTAGACGCGGTCGATGCCGCCGACGACGAGGCGCTTGAGGTAGAGCTCGGTCGCGATCCGCAGGTAGAAGTCGCGGTCGAGGGCGTTGTGGTGGGTGACGAAGGGCCGCGCCAGGGCACCGCCGTACAGCGGCTGCAGGACCGGCGTCTCGACCTCGACATATCCAAGCTCGTCGAGCCGGCGACGGATCTCGGAGATCGTGCGGGCGCGAATCCGGAACGCCTCGCGGCTCTCCTCGTTGGCGATCAGGTCGAGCTCGCGGCGGCGGAAGCGGGTCTCGGTGTCCTCCAACCCGTGGAACTTGTCGGGCGGTGGGCGCAGGCTCTTGGCCAGCAGCCGCCAGTGGTCGATCGCCAGCGAGAGCTCGCCGCCCCGCCGGGTTGCCATCGCCGTCCCCTCGGCGCCGACGATGTCGCCGAGGTCGAGGTCGACGAGGAGCTCAAAGGCCTCGTCGCCGAGCACGTCGGAGCGGGCGTGCAGCTGGATCTGTCCGCTGCCGTCGCGGAGGTCGAGGAAGCAGGCCTTGCCGTGGCCGCGACGGGCGACGATCCGCCCGGCGACGCGGTGACGCGAGTCGGTCTCCGCTCCCGCGGCCAGCCCCCGATGGGCGGCGCGCACCTCGGCGATCTCCTCACGCCCGGAGAACTCGTGCGGAAACGGCTCGATCCCCGCCTCCCGAATCCGCTCCAGCTTCTCGCGCCGATCCTCGAGGACCTGGGAAAGCTCCTGCTCTTGGGGGGGCTCGCTCATCGAGGCAGCGAGCCTACCGTCCCTCAGGCTTTCTCGATTTTCGTGATTTTCAATTTTTTCTTCGGCCCGCGCGGGACCTCGACCGTGACGATGTCGTTGCGCTTTTTCCCGATCAAAGCCTTGCCGATCGGGGACTCGTTCGAGAGCTTGTGTTCCAGCGGGTTCGCCTCGGTCGAGCCGACGATCTGGAATTTCTGCGAGTCGCCGGTTTTCTGGTCTTTGACGTGGACGATCGAGCCGAAGCTGACCTCGTCGGTGCCGATCGCCTTCTCGTCGATCACCTGGGCGCGGCGCAGTTTCTCCTCCAACTGGGCGATCCGCGCCTCGAGCAGGGCCTGTTCGTTCTTGGCGTCGTCGTATTCGGCGTTCTCGGAGATGTCGCCGAATTCGCGCGCCTCCTTGATGCGGGCCGCGACCTCGCGGCGTTTGGTCGTCGAGAGGAACTCGATTTCCTCTTTCAGTTTTTCCAGCCCCTCAGGGGTGATGACGGCCTGTCGCACTTGATCGACCTCGCTTTGCTTGACGGGAGCCTGGCTCTCCCAGACCTCAAAAAAACGCGCCGATGCGGCTACCTGAGGCAGGCACATCCGGCACGGAGTCGCGGGATTATAGCGGGGCTAGCTGACTGGCCAAACCGCCGATCAGCTCCCGCGTCCGAGCCAGATCGGCGCTGCGCTGGAGCTCGTCGGCGACCTCCTTCGGCGCCTCCAGCCGCTCCACATACCACGGGTGGAATTTGCGGAGATAACGGCTGGCGCGCTCGGTCCCGAGGTGCTCCTCGGCCCGATCGACCACCCAGAGCCACTCGGCGACCATCTCCTCACGGCGTGGCGGCTCGGGCCGGCGGCCGGTCAGTTCCTCGAAGACCCAGGGATTGCCGAAGGAGCCACGGGCGATCATCACCGCGTCGGCACCGGATTCCTCGTAGGCGCGGCGGGCCGCCTCGGCGCTGGAGAGGCCGCCGGAGACGATCACGGGAACGTCTATCCGATCGACCAGCTCGCGGATGAGGGCGTAGTCGGGCTTGCCCTTATGGCCCTTGGTGGCGGCTCGGGGGTGGAAGGCGATCGCCGCCACCCCGGCCTCCTCGGCGAGGCGAATCGCGAGGTCGAAGCCGGAGCGGTCGCCGGCCTCGATCCCCGAGCGCAGCTTCACCGTCACCGGCAGGCCGCTGCCCTCGGCGGCGCCGCGGGCCAGCGCCAGCGCCAGATCTGGGTCACGTAGGAGCTGGGCACCGGCGCCGGTCTTGCGCACCTTCGGCACCGGGCAGCCCATGTTGATGTCGATCAGGTCGGCGCCGGCCTCGGCGGCGATCTCGGCGCCCGAGCGCATCACCTCGGGGTCGTGGCCGAAGAGCTGAATCGAGACCGGGTGCTCGTCGGGATGAATCCGCAGCAGCTCCCGCAGGGTGCGCTCGTTGCGGTAGTGGAGGGCGAAGCTGGAGACCATCTCCGAGACGGCGAGACCGGCGCCGTGCCGTTTCGCCTGCAGGCGGACGAACCAGTTGCCGATCCCCGCCAGCGGGGCCAGCAGGACGCGGTTGGCGAGCCGCACCCCGCCGATCTCGAAGGGGTCAGTCAGCGCCGGCCGGGCAGCTCCGTTGTCATCGGTTGCGCTCATGGATCAGTCGCAGACCCTTCAAGGTCAGCAGATCGTCGACCTCGTCGATCGTCTCGGTGAAGGGAACGACGGCGGCGGCGTAACCGCCGGTGGCAAGCAGGTGCGGGTTGGGCAGTTCGTCTTCGATACGCCGCACGACGCCGTCGATCAGGCCGGCGAAGCCGAAGATGAAGCCGGAGTTGATCGCGGCGCGGGTGGAGCGACCGATCGCTTCCCGCGGCTCTTCGAGGTCCATCCGGGTGATCCGAGCCGCGCGTTCGATCAGGGCGCTGAGCGAGGGCGCGAGACCGGGGCCGATCGCGCCGCCGAGGTACTCGCCCGCGGCCGAGACGACGTCGATGTTGATCCCGGTGCCGAAGTCGACCGAGACGCAGGCCTCGCCGAAGCGGTCGTAGGCGGCGATCGCGTTGACGAGGCGATCGGCGCCGACCTCGAGCGGGTTCTCGATCCGGATCGGCATCCCGGTCTTGACCCCGGGCCCGATCGTCAGGCAGTCGACGTCGAGGTAGCGCCGCGACAGCTCCTCGAACTGGCTGCCGAGCGGCGGCACGACCGAGGAGACGCAGACCGCGTCGATCTCGCCGAAGGACCTCCCGCAGAGGGTGAAGAGGCCGGCGATCCGCTCCGCCAGCTCGTCCCCGGTCGCCCCCGAGCGCGTCTGGAAGCGCCAGTGCTCGACCATCTGTTCGCCGTCGAAGGCGCCCAGGTGGGTCTGCGTGTTGCCGACGTCGACCGCGAGGAGCACGGGGGGATTATCCCGGGGCGGGACTGGCTGAGTAGCCAAGCGGGCGCCTTTCTGCATAGGATCGACCGCGATGAGCAACCGCCTCTATGTGATTCCAGCCTCCCACCCGAGCATTGCCGCCGAGCTGATGCTCCGGCACAAGGGCGTCGACTACAAGCGCACCGACCTGCTGCCGGTGATCTCGAAGGGCGTCCTGCGCGCGGTCGGCTTCCCCGGGGTCACGGTGCCCGCGCTGAAGATCGACGGCGACAAGGTGCAAGGCTCGCGGCAGATCACGCGCGAGCTGGAGCGCCTGCGTCCCGAGCCGCCGCTCTTCCCGGCCGACCCCGAGAAACGGGCCGCCGTCGAGGAGGCCGAGCGCTTCGGCGACGAGGAGCTGCAGCACCCGATCCGCCAGATCCTCTGGTGGGGGATCAAGCGCGACAAGGCGCCGCTGCGCAGCTATTCCGAGGGCGCCCGGATCGGGATGCCGATCGGCCTGGCGATGAAGACCGCGGCGCCGATCGTCGCCCTCTCGGCCCGCTTCAACGAAGCCAGCGACGAGAACGCCCGCAAGGCCTTGGAGCAACTGCCGAGCCTCCTCGACAGAGTCGACGTCTGGATCGAGAGCGGCGTCCTGAACGGCGAGAAGCTCAACGCCGCCGACTTCCAGATCGCCCCCTCGATCGGCCTGGCGATGACCCTCGACGACCTCCGCCCGGCGATCGAGAACCGCCCGGCCGGGGCGCTCGCGAGACGGATCGTCCCGAACTACCCCGGCCGGATGCCGGCCGTGCTACCGACCGAGTGGTTGAACCCGCTGGCCGGGACCCAGGCCGCTTAGAGCCTCACTCAGGCGCGTCCCGTCCGGCAGCGTCAGCTCCGGGTCCAACTCCAACAGCGGCACGAGGACGAAGCGACGGGTCGTCACCTCTCGGTGGGGCAGGGTGAGCCGGTCGGTGCTCAGCTCGATGTCGCCGAGCAGGAGCAGGTCGACGTCTAGCGGGCGGGGGCTGTGGCGGGGCAGCTCGAACTGGCGGCCGCGCTCGGCCTCGACGCGCTTGCAGGCATCGAGGAGCTCTTCGGGTTCGAGGTCGGTGCCGATGCGGATGGCGGCGTTGAGGAAGTCGGGCTGGTCGAGGATCTCGCCGACGGGCTCGGTGACGTAGGTGGATGAGAGGGCGTCGATCTCGATCCCCTCGGCTTCGAGCAGCTCGACCGCGGCGCGGAGGTGGCCGGCGGAGTCGCCGACGTTGGAGCCGAGGCCCAGATAGCCGGTCCGCCGCTGAGCCACCGGTTAGTCCTCGGGTTCGTCGTCTTCTTCGACCGCGCGTTCCTGGGTGACCTCGACCGCCACCTCCTGGATCGCCAAGGGCAGCGGCGGCTCGGGCTTGGCGGCGCGGACGCGGACCGATTCGGAGCCGTACTGCTCCATCAACCGCTCCCCAACCACCTGCGCCAGGCGCTCCAGCGTCTTGTAGCTGCGCTCGGTCGCGGCGAGGGCGACGATGTCGCAGACCTGGCCGTAGTCGACCGTGTCCTCGAGGCGATCGGTCAGCACCGCGTCGCAGTCGGGAACGTCGAAGGAGATGTCGAACTCGAGCCGCTGCCCCACCTCCTGCTCGGCTTCGGAGACGCCGTGGTGGGTGTAGATCGAGAGACCGCGGAGCTCGATTTCCGCGCTCGACTCGATGCCGGTGCCGTGCGACTCCATGGGGGGACGCTACCCGAGTATCGCCGCCGTCACCGCCAGCGCCTGGCGCATCTCGGCGACGTCGTGGACACGGAGGACGTCGGCGCCCTCGGCGGCGGCGAGGACCGAGGAGGCGATAGTGCCGCCGAGGCGCTGGTCGGCGGGCGAGCCGTCGACCTTGCCGATGAAGCTCTTGCGCGAGGTGCCAGCCACCAGCGGGCGCCCCAAATCGCGCAGCTCGCCGAAGCGGCGCAGCAGCTCCATGTTGTGGGCGGCGGTCTTGCCGAAGCCGATGCCAGGGTCGAGCCAGACCCGCTCCTCGGCGATGCCGGCGGTGACCGCGGCTTCCAGGCGCGCGGCGAGAAAGGCCTTGACGTCGGCGACCACGTCCCCGTAGCGCGGGTCGTCCTGCATCGTCCGCGGCTCGCCGAGCATGTGCATGAGGACGACGATGGCGCCGCGCTCGGCGCAGAGGGCTGCCATGGCGGGGTCGCCGCGCAGGGCGGTGACGTCGTTGACGATCTCGGCGCCGGCGTCGAGAGCGGCCGCGGCGACCGCGGCCTTGGAAGTGTCAACGGAGATACGAAATTCAGCACCTGCAAGCCCCCGGATAACGGGCACAACCCGCCGCAGCTCCTCCTCCACCCCCACCGGCTCGGCCCCCGGCCGAGTCGATTCCCCCCCGACGTCAAGAACCCCCGCCCCCGCCTCGACCAGCTGCTTTCCGTGAGCAACCGCCCGCTCAGGATCGAGGTACAGCCCCCCATCTGAAAAGGAATCCGGCGTCACATTGACGACGCCCATCAACTTCGGAGTCATATCCGAAGTATCACCACCCGTCGAAGGGGACGCGGGTGACCCTCGAGC
>JBIOWB010000053.1:0-14665 GCA_044868125.1 Solirubrobacterales bacterium | reverse complement strand
GATGCAGATGCACGTGTCGAGCTCCCCGTGGTAGGAGAGCCAACCGACGGCGCCGCCGTAGGCGCCTCGCTTGACCGGCTCGAGCTCGTCGATGATCTGCATCGCCCGTACCTTCGGGGCGCCGGAGAGGGTCCCGGCGGGGAGCGCCGAGCGCAGCACGTCCATCGCCCCGACTCCCTCGCGCAGAGTCCCCGAGACCTGGCTGACGATGTGCAGGACGTGCGAGTAGGTCTCGACGACCATCAGCTCGTCGACGCTGACCGAGCCGTACTCGCAGACCCTGCCAAGGTCGTTGCGGCCGAGGTCGACGAGCATCACGTGCTCGGCCCGCTCCTTCGGGTCGCTGACCTTGACCAGCGGCTCCGGCGAGGCGCCGGCGATCTGGAAGTCGCCGAACTCGAGGAAGTACATGTAGGGGGAGGGGTTGACGGCGCGCAGACCGCGGTAGATCGAGAAGGCCTCTACTGGGGCCGGCGCGGAGAAGCGCTGCGAAGGGACCACCTGGAAGGCGTCGCCGGCGTGGACGTACTCGACGATCCGCTCGACCGCGGCTTCGAACCGCTCGCGCTCCATCCCGGAGACGAAGTGCGGCGGATCGGAGACCACGGGGGCCTCCGGGGCGGGGACCGCGCCGCGCAGCCGGTTGCGCACCTCGGCGATCGTCGCCACCGAGCGCTCGTAGGCCGCGTCGATCCCCCCCTCGTCGTCGGCGAAGGCGCAGGACATGATCGTCAGCTCGTGGCGCAGGTGGTCGAAGACGAGCATCGCGTCGGTCACCATCAGGGCCATATCGGGCAGCCCGAGCGGGTCGGGGTTCGGCTCGCCCAGCGGCTCGACGGTCCGCACCAGGTCGTAGGCGAAGAAGCCGACGGCGCCGCCGGCGAAGGGCGGCAATCCCTCGACCGGCGCCGACCGGAACTCGCGCATCCGCGCCGCCACCGCCGCGTAGGGGTCGGGGGCAGGCTCGGTGCGACTCGCCGGCTCCCCGGCGGCCGCCTCCTCCCCGCTCCACTCCGAGAGCGACCCCTCGCTCCAGCGCAGCAGCGCCCGTGGCCGCAGGCCGACGAAGGAGTAGCGTCCCACCTGCCCCTGCTCGGCCGACTCGAGCAGGAAGCATGGCGCCCCCTCCGGCTCGCCCGCCCGCAGCTTGAGGAAGGCCGAGACGGGCGTCTCGCAGTCGTCTACCAAGCGTGCCCGCACCGGCACGACGTTGCCCTCGCGGGCGAGCTCGCGGGCCTGCTCCAAGCTTGGCTCGAGCTTCAGCTCGAAATCAGCCGCTGCGCGCATTCAGCACCTCCATCACCTTCGCCTGCGAGACCCCGCGCGAGGCCAGCAGGACGCTGAGGTGGTAGAGGACGTCGGCGGCCTCTTCGGCCACCCGCTTCTCGCTCTCTTCCCGCGCGGCGCGAACGACCTCCTCGGCCTCCTCTGCGACCTTCTCGCCGATCAGCCCGCGGTCGTCGAGCAGCTTCACCGTATAGCTGCCGTCGGGCCGGTGCAAAGCGCGATCGCGGATCGTCCGCTCGAGGGCGGACAACGCTTCGTGGGTGACCGGAAACGGCTCGCCCTCCGCCGGCGGGGCGTCCCTGCGGGGCGAGGCGGAGCCGAGCACCTCACGATAGAAGCAGCTTCGCTGCCCCGTATGACAGGCGGGACCGGCCGGATCGACCAAGGCAACCAGCGCGTCGCCGTCGCAGTCGTAGCGGAGCTGACGCAGGTGCATGAAGTTCCCCGAGGTTTCGCCCTTCTTCCAGAGCTCGTCACGCGAACGGCTGTGGAAGTGGAGGTCCCCGTTCTCGAGCGTCATCTCCAGGGACCGCGGGCTCATGTAGGCGAGCATCAGCACCTCGCCCGAGGCGAAGTCCTGGACGATGCACGGGACCAGGCCCTGCTGGTCGAATTCGATTTCGGGAAACATCCGGGGAATCGTAAACGCCGCCTGCCGAGAGCCTGCCTACTCGATGCCGAGGCGGTCGAGAAGATCCTCGTCACGGCGCCAGTGCCTGCGCACGCGAACCTGGAGATCGAGGAAGATCTTGACGCCGAGCTGGGCCTCCAGCGAGCGGCGGGCGGCGGCGCCGATCTCACCGATCTTCGCCCCTCCCTTGCCGATCAGGATCCGCTTCTGCGACTCGGTCTCGGCCCAGATCTCAGCCCGCACGGTGACGAGCTCCGCCTCGCGGGCCTCGACTTCCAGAATTGAGACCTCGACCGAGTGGGGGATCTCCTGCCGGGTCCGGTTCAGGACCTGCTCGCGGATCAGCTCGGCGAGCAGCAGCTCGCTCGACTGGTCGCTGCGGTCCTCCGGCGGGTACATGTAGGGGCCCTTGGGGACGAGCTCGCCGAGGCGCTCGAGCAGCGGCTCGAGGCCCTCGCCGGCGCGGGCGCTGATCGGGAAAACCTCGTCGACGCCCTCCAGCTCGGCTGCCTCGGCGAGGACCGGCACCAGCTCGTTGGGCCCGAGTCGATCGGCCTTGTTGACGGCGCAGATCACCGGCAACCCGACCCCGGCCCCGAGCAGCGCCTTGACGATGAAGCGGTCGCCGGGCCCCACCCCCTCCTCGCCGTTGACGACGAAGAGGACGACGTCGGAGTCGGCGAGCTCGCGCTCGACCCGCCCCTGCATCCGCTCGGTGAGGACGTCGCGCGGGCGCTGCACGCCGGGGAGGTCGACGAGGACGAGCTGCCGCTCCCGCTCGAGGTCGGTGGCGACGCCGCGAATCGCCCGGCGGGTGGTCTGCGGCCGGCTGGAGACGATCGCGACGTGGGAGCCGACGACCGCGTTGACGAGGGTGGACTTGCCGACGTTGGGCCGGCCGGCGAGCCCGACGAAGCCGGCGCGCGTCATCGCAGACCCGCGAGCACGCGCGCCTGCAGCGCCAGCATCTCGCCGTCGTCGGTCTCGTGGTCGTGGCCGCAGAGGTGGAGGACGCCGTGAACCGCGGCTTCGGTCACGTCACAGCAGCGCGTGGGGCAAAGCGCGACGTCGCCGAGCTCGCGCGGGCCGGCGATCGAGTCGAGCCCGTCGATCGGGAAGGCAAGGACGTCGGTTGGCGCGTCCACCCCGCGGTACAGGTTGTTCAGCGCGCGGATCCGGGCCTCGTCGACGATCTCGACAGCGAGGTGCCCGTCCTCCACCCCGGCAGCGTCGAGAGCCGCGGCGACGGCGCTGCGCAAATCGGGTGGGACGTCGTTCAGGTCGACCGTCACGAACGCGGCGTCGGCCCGTGTTCGGCCCGCGCCTCACGCTCGCGGGCACCGTGGGCGTCGTAGGCGGCGACGATCCGCTGCACCAGCTTGTGGCGGACGACGTCCTCGCCGCCGAAGCGGACGAAGGAGATGTCGTGGACGTCGCCGAGGACGTCGCCGACCGCGATCAGGCCCGAGCGCTGATCGCTCGGCAGGTCGATTTGGGTGACGTCGCCGGTCACCACCATCCGCGAGTTGAAGCCGAGCCGGGTGAGGAACATCTTCATCTGCTCGGGGCTGGTGTTCTGGGCCTCGTCGAGAATTACAAAAGAATCATTAAGCGTCCTTCCACGCATAAAAGCCAGCGGTGCCACCTCGATCACGTTGCGCTCGAAGTAGCCGTTGACCCGGTCGGGGTCGAGCATGTCGAAGAGCGCGTCGAAGAGGGGGCGGAGGTAGGGGTCGACCTTGGCCTGGATGTCTCCCGGGAGGAAGCCGAGGCGCTCGCCGGCCTCGACCGCGGGACGGGTGAGGATGATGCGCTGCACCTTGCGTTCGGTCAGCGCCGCCGCCGCCATCGCCACCGCGAGGAAGGTCTTGCCGGTTCCCGCCGGCCCGATCCCGAAAGTGACCGTGTGGCGGCGGATCGAGTCGACGTAGCGCTTCTGGTTCAGCGTCTTCGGTGCCACCTTGGTGTTGCGGTGGCGCCAGACGACGTCCTCGAGGATCTCCGCCGGGCTCTCGTCGGCGTCGAGGGCGCCGGTCACCGCTTCGATCGTCCCTGGGGCGACTTCGATCCCCTGCTCGATCAGCTCGACCATCTCGTCGACCACGGTCGCCGCCGCGGCGACGTCGTCGGGCTCGCCCTCCAGCGTCAGCACATTGCCGCGCAGGTGCAGGTCGGCGTCGAGCCGTCCCCGCAGCGCCCGCAGCACGGTGTCTTCCGATCCGGCCAGCTCGGCCGCGACGGTGTTGTCGAGGGTCAGCTGCCTGCGCGCCAAGACTTCAGGAACCCAGCTTCTGCCGCACCGCGGCGCTCACCCGCTTGCCGTCCGCCCGCCCGCCGACCTTCGGCATCAGCGCCGACATCACCTGGCCCATCTGCCGCTGCTCGCTGGCGCCGGTCTCCTCGATCGCACTCTGCACCAGCTCGACCAGTTCCTCGTCGGAGAGCTGCTGCGGCAGGTAGCCCTCGATCAGCTCGGCCTCGAAGCGCTCTGAGGCTGCCTGATCGGCGCGGCCGGCGCCCTCGTAGGCCTCGGCCGCCTCGACCCGCTTCTTCCGCTCCCGCTGCAGCACCGCGATCTCGTCGCCCTTGCCCAGCTTCGCGTCCTGCTGCAGCACGTCGACGATCAGCCGCAGCGCCCCCGCCCGCTCGCGATCGCGCGCTTTCATCGCCGTCTTCACGTCGTCCTGCACCTGCTCGAGAACGCTCATCGGCTTAAGGGTAGACGGCAGCGTCCGGGGTGATGGCCAGGCCCTGCGAGACGAGGTCGGCCATATCAACACTGACGAGTGTCCAGCCGTTGACGTTAGCTGCAGCCACGTAGGCCGCATCGTAGGCAGTGAGACCTTGTTCGCCGGCGATTGAGATAGCCAAGTCCATCGAGGACGGCTCGGGCCGTACAAAGCGCTCGCCGCTGCAGCGCCTGACGATCAGCTCCGAGACGTATCGTGCCTCCCGTCGCCACTTTTTCCGAACACCAAGGACATTGGCAACCTCATAAAGCGTCAGATCCATCGCCGCTACGGGCTGGTCAAAGGCGAATACGAGCGACCTGGCTGAATCGTGGAAAGGGTCCGAGGAGTCCACAGCTCCAACCCAGACGCCAGCATCAAGGAGAAGCGTGCTCAACGAGAATCCCGATCTTCCCGAATCATTTTCGTCGCGTCCCCACCCATGGGCCTGGTGGCAAGTTCGAGCAGGCGCCGCATCTCCGCCCGTTCCTCGTCCTCGAGGTAGTCGAGCTCCCGCTCGGCCAAGTTCTGCAACAAGCCACTTCTACTCAGGCCGCGTTTCTTGGCAAGTTCATCGACTCTTTCGAGCAACTCGTCGGGAAACGAGATCATCACCTTGGCCACAGGCCGAGGATATACGGTATTGCCAGTTGTCATCACGGCAGGCATGGTGGCAGCGTGAGGAGTTTGGACACACGTGTGGCGCGCAGGAAGCAAAAGCTCTGCGCCGCCTTCACGGCAGAAGGGTCAAATCGATTGGATCTCGACCCGCTCGACGTCCCCGAGCGGCATCTGCAGGAAGCGGGTGCCGATCTCGTGGAAGGCGTCGGGGTCGCCGGTGCAGAGGAAGTCGTATGCCCCCTCTCCGCGCGGCTCGCGCGCCAGGCCCGACCCCTGCAGGGTCCGCTGCACCGCCGCGGCCACCGCGTGGCCGCCGCTGACGAGGCGGACGTCGCGGCCGAGGATGCGCTGCAGCATCGGCGCCACCAGCGGGTAGTGGGTGCAGCCGAGGATCAGGGTGTCGACTTCGGCCTCCTTCAGCGGTGCGCAGCAGGAGCGGGCCATCGTCATCGTCTCCTCGTCGAAGAGCGAGCCGTTCTGGATGAAGGGGGCGAGGTCGGGGGCGGCGACCTCGATCACGTCGAGGCCGCGGCCGATCGCTTCCAGGGCGCGCCGATAGGCGCCGCTCTCGACCGTGTTGGGCGTCGCCAGCACCCCCACCCGCGCGTTGGCCGTGATCGCCGCGGCGATCTCGGCCTGCGGCTCGACCACCGGCACCACCTCCACCCCGCGCGCGGCCGCCACTTCGCGCGCCACGCCCTCGCCGACCGAGGTGGCCGTGTTGCATGCGATCACCAGCAGCTTGGCGCCGCGGTCGAGCAGCAGCGTGGCGATCCGCCCGATCCGCTCCCGCAACTCGGCCGGATCCTTGTCCCCATAGGGGAACATCGCCGTGTCCCCCAGGTAGAGGAAGTCCTCCTGCGGCAACGAGACCAGGCACTCGTGGAGCACGGTGAGGCCGCCGACGCCGGAGTCGAACACTCCCACCGGCTGCGCCGGACTGAGCTCTCGCGCCCCGTCGGTCAGGGCTTGACGGTCATCAAGAAAATCGTCACGACCACAATCAGTCCGGCGATCGGGCCGACTATGCCGAGCCTGCCGCTGATCTCTTCGAATTCCGCGCTGAGCGTGTCACCGTTCTTCAGATCCCGTTCCGCCAGCTCCTGCGCCTTGCGTCCCTGGGGACGGAAGAAGGCATGCTGCAGCCCGAACAGGGCGATGATGGCGACGAAGCCGACAGCGATGAACGCTTCGCCGCCGTCCCAATTGCCTTCCGCCATCAGGTAGATCCCGGCCAGCAGCACGACGACCATCCCGGGATCCACCAAGTAGCGGTCCACCTTCCGGATCGCGTCGAAGAGCGCCGGAGCGGAGCGCGGGTGATCCGGCATCACCGAGAAGATGATCCCGTAGGCGAAAGTCGGCCCAAAGGCCAAGACCACAGCCAAGATGTGGATGAACAGTCCGACGCTGTAGTCGGTGATATCCGCAATGACCATCGGCGAGAACCCTATAGCTCAACCCCGACGCAGCAGCAGAGCCGCCCAATCTCCCTCCTGACGTCGCTCCACTTCTTCGAAACCACCAAAGCCGAAAGCAGCAGCAACTTCGTCCTGCTCCCCCGGCAAGAGCCCGGAACAGACGACGGTCATGGGCGCCGGAGGAGACTCGCCGGATCCTCCCCGCTGTTGTCCGCCGAGTCTCCCCCGGCGCCCCCCAGCCGCTTCGAGCTGGGTGGCTACGGCTTTCAAGATCGGCGCAGTCATGTTGGCTGCGACCGTGGGTGCCAACTGCGGGAGGCGTTCCCGCAGGTTCATGCGATCGAGATGGAGCTCGACGCCGTTGGCGACTGCATTCGCCTTAGAGGCCTCGAGCGCGGCTGGCTCGTGGTCGTAGGCGCGGATCGGGGACCAGCCGAGCTTTGCTGCGGCAATGGCCAGTACGCCAGAGCCGGTTCCCAGGTCCACCATCTCGCCACCTGGCTCCAGCTCGCAGAGGAACTCGAGGCAGAGGCGGGTGGTCGGATGGGCCCCGGTGCCGAAAGCCTGGCCGGGATCGACGACGACGTCGATCGCGCCCTCGCAAGGCGGCTCCCAGGAGGGCCGCAGCCAGAGGCGGTCAGCGACCAGGAGCGGCTTGTGGAAGTCCCGCCAGCGATCGGCCCAGTCGTCGGGAACCTCGGTCGAGGTGACCTCGATCCGCCCGCCGGCGACCGCGGCGTCGAGGTCGCCCAGCTCCGGCAGCTCCCCCTCGCCGCCGTAGATCGCGTACTCGACGTAGCCCGGCCCGCGCTCCTCCTCGACCCCGTTCGGGGCCAGCACCGTCAGCTCGGCCAGGACCAGGTCCGCCTGCTCAGGCGCGCAGCGGACCGCGAGGCGGATCAACGACGCCTCAGCCGAAGGCCCGCCGCACGCGGCCGAAGAGGCCCTCGCCGTGCTGCGGGGTGAGGTTGTCGTCCTCGAGCGTACCGTCGAGGCGCTCGGTCAGCTCGCGCTGCTCCTCGCTGAGGTTGGTCGGTACGAAGACTTCGAGGATCACCCGCTGGTTGCCGCGGCGCCGCCCGTTGAGGCGCGGCAGCCCGATCCCCTTGAGCACGTATTGGTGTCCCGGCTGCGTCCCCGGCTCGATCTCGATCTCCTCCTCTCCCTCCAACGTCGGCACCGTCACCGTCGTCCCCAGCATCGCCTCGGTGGCCGGGATCGAGACGGTGCTGATCAGGTCGCTTCCGTCGCGTTCGAAGCGCTCGTCCTCGACGACGCGGACCTCGACGTAGAGGTCGCCCGCGGGCGCCCCCGGCTCCCCTGCGTGGCCGGCGCCGGAGATCCGCATCCGCTGGCCGTCTTCGATCCCGGCGGGCACTTCGATCGCGCTGGTGCGGCTCTGACGGGTGCGACCGCCGCCGCCGCAGACCTCGCACGGCGTCTGTGGGATTTTCCCGGCGCCGCCGCAGGCGTCGCAGGGGGTGCTGCGGACCATCTGCCCGAAGGGCGTGCGGGTCACCTGGCGCAGCTCGCCGGCGCCGCCGCAGCGCTCGCAGGTGGTGATCGGCGTTCCCGGCTCGGCGCCGTTGCCGTGGCAGTGCTCGCAGGCGTCCACGACGTCGTAGGTGACCTCGCGCCGAACGCCGGCCGCCACCTCGGCCAGCTCGACATCGACCGCGATCCCGATGTCCCCACCCGCCGCCGAGCGGCGTCCGCCGCCGAACCCGAAACCACCGCCGCCGAAGAAGGCCTGGAAGATGTCGTCGATCGAGCCGAATCCGGAGCCGGGGTCATAGCCGCCCGAGCGCAGTCCCTCGTGGCCGTAGGCGTCGTAGGTGCGACGGCGCTCGGCGTCGGAGAGGACCTCGTAGGCCTCGGCGGCCTCTTTGAAGCGATCCTCGGCGTCGAGCTCCTGGTTGACGTCGGGATGCAGTTCGCGCGCCAGACCCCGGAACGCTTTCTTGATCTCGGTCTCGCTCGCCTCGCGGGAGACCCCGAGGACCTCGTAGTAGTCGCGTGGCATCAGATGGACGGTGTCGTGGCCAGAGGTCTAATCGCCGTAGACGGTCTCGAAATAGCGGGAGAGCTCGCGGGCGGCGTAGCGCACCGAGGCGATCGCGGTCGCGTAATCCATCCGCAGCGGCCCGACCACGCCGACGGCGCCGAGGTTGCGGTGCGGCAGGCCGTAGTTGGCGCCGATCACGCTGGCCGAGCGCAGCGCCGGCTGCGGGTTCTCCCCCCCGATCCAGAAGAAGACCGAACGCCGGTCCAGCGAGGAGCGCAGCATCTGCAGCACCCCGGCCCGCCGCTCCAGCGCCGTCATCAGCTCGTCGGCGCGCGGCAGATCCGGCCGGTGGGCGTCGGAGAGCAGCCGCGAGGTCCCCTCGAGGTAGAGGTCGCCGCCGCTCTCGGCAACAAAGTCGGTGAAGGTGGTGCCAAGGGTGGCAATGAACTCCGCCTCCCTCCCGCTCAGCGCAGGATCGGCGAGGCGGCTCTCGATCATCCGTGCCCCCACGCCCAGGCCGGAGAGCGACTCGTTGAGGTAGCTCGAGGCCCACTCGACCAGGCCGCTGTCGACCGGGCGGCCGAACTCGAAGACACGGCGAGTGACGTCGCCGGTCGAAGCGATCCCGATCACCACCACCTTGTTCGGCTGCAGCTGAAGGACCTCGACCCGGTGGATGGTCGTGGTGAAGCTCGGGTCCGGCGCAGTTGCCATCGCCACCAGATCGGTGACTTCGGCGAGGGCGGTGGTCGTCTCCCGCATCGCCGTGTCGACCTCGCGGCGCAGGCGCGAGAGCTCGAGCTCGACGCCCGGCTGGGCAGTCATCGACCCCGATTCGAGCATCGAGGCGACGTAGCGACGGTAGCCGGCGTCGGTGGGAACGCGGCCGGCGGAGGTATGCGGGTGCGTCAGGTAGCCCGCCGCCTCCAGCGCCGCCAGCTCAGCGCGCACGGTCGAGGAACCCCACTCCACCTCCGGCCGCTCCGCCACCTCCTTCGAGGGCACGGGACGACCCGAGCCCAGGTAGGCCTCGACCACCAGCCGCAGAATCAGCTCTTGCCGCTCCGAAAGCACCATCACATCTTAGAAATCAACTCTGCCAGCCGAGCAGGAGGGGTCGGGCGTCCCCTGAACGGCTTGTACTTTTTCGCGGGAGCTCCACCTCGGACGGCTGGAACCGACCCTCGAAAAAGTTGAGAGAAGGGGATGCCCGACCCCTCCCCTCCTGTCACTGCAGCTCGATTTCCGCCTCGGCGTTCTTGATGATCTGGGTATCGCCCTGGGCGGCGACGGTGTCGACCACGACCCGATTGCCATCGACCGATTTGACGCTGCCGCTGACGACGATCTCCTGCTCGGGCATGCCCATCCCGCGCATCTGCACCGAGAGCCGCTTCAGCGCCCGCGGGTCGCCGTCGCCGAGGGCCGCGTTGGCTTTCGCCATCAGGCCCATCGAGTAGAGGCCGTGAAGGATGTTGCGCGGCAGCCCCACCGCTTTCGCGAACTCGTCGTCGATGTGGATCGGGTTGAAATCGCCCGAGGCACCGGCGTAGCGGTGCGGCAGGTACTTGTCCGGAGTGACCCGCAGCTCGGGGACCTGGTCGCCCACGTTCAAAGACATGAATTTCGCCTCCGCTCACTCGCAAAGGAATCAGATATGGATGCTCGTTCGCTCTGGCTCAAGGCCATCTCAAACCCCCCTCACGATCAAGGTCCAGGTCCCGCGCACGACCTGCGCGCCGTCCTGGTTGACCGAGTTGGTCTCGAAAACGTAGAAGCCTTTGCCGTCTTTCTCCTCGATCGACACGCACTTGGCGGTCGTCGTGATCTCGTCGCCCGAGCAGGCCGGCTCGTCCCACTCGAACTGCTGGCCGCCGTGGACCATCGCCGCGAAGTTCATCGCCACGTCGGGGTCGAACATCGCCGGCGCCATCGCCGGGCTGCTGTAGACGACCGCGAACATCGGCGGCGCCACCACGTCGCGGAAGCCCGCCGCGCGCGCTGCCTCGACGTCGAGGTGGACGGGGTTGTCGATCCCCAGCGCATTCGCGTACTCCCTGATCTTCTCCCGCCCCACCTGGTAGGTGGTGGCGGGCCATTCCTTGCCTACCGCATCAGTCTTCAGAGCCATGGCCGGGCACTCTAACTGGCCAAGCGGCCAATCGGTCGGAGGGCGCCGATTACGTCCAGAGAGAGGGGTCGGGCGTCCCCTGAACGGCTTGTACTTTTTCGCGGGAGCTCCACCCTCGGACGGCTGGAACCGACCCTCGAAAAAGTTGAGAGAAGGGGATGCCCGACCCCTCTCCCCTCACTCGTCGATCTCGAGCACCGCCAAGAACGCCTCCTGCGGAACTTCGACCCGCCCCACCGCCTTCATCCGTTTCTTCCCCGCTTTCTGCTTCTTCAGCAGCTTGTTCTTGCGGGTGACGTCGCCGCCGTACAGCTTGGCGGTGACGTCCTTGCGCAGCGCCTTCACCGTCTCGCGGGCGAGGATGTTGGAGCCGACCGCGGCCTGCACCGGGACGTCGAAGAGCTGGCGCGGGATCGTCTTGCGCAGGCGGCCGACCAGGCGCTTGCCCTGCTCGTAGGCGAAGTCGCGGAAGACGATGATCGAGAGCGCGTCGACCTTCTCGCCGGCGAGCAGGATGTCGACTTTGACCAGGTCGGAGACGCGGTTGCCGATCGGCTCGTAGTCGAGCGAGGCGTAGCCGCGGGTCGAGGACTTCAGCTGGTCGAAGAAGTCGAGGACGATTTCCGCCAACGGCAGGTCGTAGCGGATCTGCACCCGCTGCGGGCTGAGGTAGTGCATGTCGACGTGGGTGCCGCGGCGCTGCTGGCAGAGCTCCATCACCGCCCCCACCTGCTCTTTCGGGCAGATGATCGTGGCGCGGATGTAGGGCTCTTCGATCGTCTCGATCGTCCCCGGGTCGGGCAGCTCGGTCGGGCTGTGCACCTCCTTGATCTCTCCGTTGGTGAGGTTGACCATGTAGCGCACGTTCGGGGTCGTCGCCAGCAGGTCGAGGTCGTACTCGCGCTCCAGTCGCTCGCGCACGATCTCCATGTGAAGCAGGCCGAGGAAGCCGCAGCGGAAGCCGAACCCGAGCGCCTCCGAGGTCTCCGGCTCCCAGGAGAGGGCGGCGTCGTTCAACGAGAGCTTCTCGAGCGCGTCGCGGAGGTCTTCGTAGCGGTCGGTGTCGATCGGGAAGAGGCCGCAGAAGACCATCGGGCGGACCTCGCGGTAGCCCTCCAGGGCCTCGGCGGCCGGGTTCGCCTGCGAGGTGAGGGTGTCGCCGACCCGCAGCTTGGTCACGTCCTTGATCCCGGTGATCAGGTAGCCGACGTCGCCCGCGTCCATCCCCTGCACCCCGATCATCGTCGGCCGGAAGAAGCCGATGTCGTCGATGTCGGCTTCGGTCCCGTTCTGCATCGCCAGGATCCGCTCCCCCTTGCGGAAGGAGCCGTCGACCATCCGCACGTAGGCGATCACGCCGCGGTACTGGTCGAACTCGGAGTCGAAGATGAGGGCGCGGGTCGGGGCGTCGGCCTCGCCGGCGGGCGGCGGGATGCGCTCGACGATTGCCTCCAGCACCTCCAAGACGCCCTCGCCGGTCTTGGCCGAGATCCAGAGCGCTTCCTCGGGGTCGCCGCCGAGCAGGTCGGCGATCTCCTGGGCGACGCGCTCGGGCTCGGCGCCCGGCAGGTCGACCTTGTTGATCACCGGGATCAGCTCCAGCCCGTTCTCGATCGCCAGGTAGGTGTTGGCCACGGTCTGCGCCTCGACTCCCTGGGCGGCGTCGACGACCAGCAGCGCCCCCTCGCAGGCGGCGAGGCTGCGCGAGACCTCATAGGAGAAGTCGACGTGGCCCGGCGTGTCGATCAGGTGCAGGTGGTAGGTCTCGCCGTTCTCGGCCTTGTACTCGACCCGCACCGCCTGCGCCTTGATCGTGATCCCGCGCTCGCGCTCGAGGTCCATCGAGTCGAGCAGCTGCGCCTGCATTTTCTTCGGGTCGACGGCGCCGGTCAGCTCGAGGATGCGGTCGGCCAGGGTCGACTTGCCGTGGTCTATGTGGGCGATGATGCTGAAGTTGCGGATGTGGTCCATCGGGACGAGGAGTATGGCGACTGAGGTTGGTGGCGCGCGGGTCCTGTCGACGCAGGGGACCCACCATCCCCGAGGACACCTCGGGGATGGTCCCCCCTACGACGCCACCCGCGCGAGGAGCCGGGTCATCTACACGCTGAGGGGTTCAGCGTTTTCGTTAGCTCGAAGACGACCGTCGGGGGTTTTCGCAGGATCACGTGGGCTCCGGCGTCGGAGATCCACTTGGCCGAGGGTGGATATGGAGGTTGGCTGGGTTCCAAGCGATCCCGGGTCGCTACGACGTAGTGATAGTCCCCTTCATTTAGGAGTCGGATGTATCGCTGGCAGGTAGTGGGGGCTTCGAAGCCGCCGTGGGGTTGCTCGAGGCCCAGGTACCGGACCTGGTTGGAGAGGTCGGTGCCGAAGAGGGGGTATTGGCGGGTGCTGGTGGTGGCGATGCGCGAGTCGCTGACGTCGCGGGCCCAGGCGAAGGCGGCGTTGAGGCCGGGGGCGGTGAAGGTCGGGGCCCTGTAGCGGTTCGCGAGGTAGTGCCGCTGGACCGGATAGCCGACGGCGGCAGCAAGCAAAAGAGCCGCCGCGAGCACCCAAGCTACGCGAATCACGAGAGCGCGCCCTTCCTTTGTACCGCTATGCGAAACAAAGGAAGGGCGCACTCTCTCGAGTGCCTGTGAAAACGCCGTCGGCAGAAGAGCGAGGCCGAGGATCAGGGCCGGAGCGAGGTAGCGGAGGCCCGATTCGAACCCGCGCGGCATGCCGTCGGGCCCCGACGCCGACGTCGGCGCTACCAGCCACGCCAAGGCCGAGGCCAGTCCCACCGCCCCCGCCACAACCAAAACCCCCGCCGACGGGACGATTTCGGTCCAAATAGGACCGTTTTCGTCCCGTCGGCGGAGGGGGGACGCCAGCGCTAGGAGGAGACCCGTGATGGCTGCGGTTAGCAGCAGCGGCCAGAGGAGCCAGAGGGCGTGATGGAGGCCGGGGAGGAACCAGTCGGACCAGACGCTGCCGTCGGTGAGGTAGCCGAGGACGGAGTGGGCTTCGCGGCCGCCGAGGGCCTGCTGCGGCGCCGGCAGATCGATCGGGCCGAGGTGGTGGATCCAGGGCAGCGGGTTGCCGGTATGGGCGAGGTTGCGCAGGTACCAGCAGCCGCCACCGGCGAGGGCGGCCAGGGACGAGGCGACGAGCGCTCGCCGGCGAGCTTCTCGCGGTGCGATGACGGCCAATCCGATCACAAGAACAGCAGCAGGTAAGAGGAAGTTGAGCTTGGTGCCCGCGGCCAGGCCCGCCGCCAAGCCGACGACGAGATAGGCACCGACGCCCGCAGCACCTCCCTCCCTACCCAGCCTCTCCCCCGTCTGCGCCCTCTCACCAGCCCAGGCATTCACCGCCACGGCCACCGCTGCCAGCAAGAAAAAGATGCCGACGATGTCGTTCCTCGCCTCCCCGGCCTGATCCGCCAGGGTGGGCAGGCTGAGCGCGATCGCCCCCAGGGCCAGCGACCACGGCCCCACCCTGTACGGCCGCCCGATGCACCAGCAGGCCACCAGGCAGCCGACGAACCAGCCGAGGTTCAGCAGCGGCGAGAGGATGTCCCTCCCAAACGCCAGCATCCCAATCGCGTGGAAGACTTCCCCGTTCGCGGGGTAGAACCAGGCCAGGAACTGCGGGGCGATGAACTGCAGGTCCCACGTATTCCCACTCTGGAAGAACCCTGCCGCGAACGGCCCGTGATACCAGGTGCTGTCGAACCCGGTCATCCCCGTCGAGAGCCGCGTCTTCACCCCGCCCGCGAAGTGAACGACGGCGAAGGCGGCGATCGATAACGCGATCAGGGAGGGGAGGGGGGTGAGCCGCACCCTTACCTGCTGA
>JBIOWB010000052.1:0-5762 GCA_044868125.1 Solirubrobacterales bacterium | reverse complement strand
TCGTCGGTCGAACAGGCCGGCAGCAGCATCCCCTTCGTCGAAACGTATTCGATCTCCCCGGCCGCGTTCATGTTCTTCCAGTTCGTCTTCTGCGCGGTCTCGCTGGCGATCGTCTGGGGCGCGACCCTGGAGCGGATCAAGTTCAGCGCCTACATCATCTACGCGATCATCTTCAGCGCCGTGCTGTATCCGGTGCTGAGCCACTGGATCTTCGGCGGTGGCTGGCTTCAGGCAAACGTCGGGATGCAGGACTTCGCCGGTTCCACGGTGGTCCACCTGATCGGCGCGACCGGTGCCTTCGCGGCGCTGCTGCTGCTCGGCCCGCGGATCGGCAAGTACACGAAGGAGGGCAAACCGCGGGCGATCCCGGGGCACTCTATGCCGCTGGTCGGCCTCGGCGTGCTGATCCTCTGGCTGGGCTGGTTCGGATTCAACCCTGGCTCGACCCTCGGGGCGATCGGTGGCCGCTTCGCCGAAGTCGTCGTCGTCACCAACCTCGCCGCCGCGGCCGGCGTCGTCGCCGCCGTCGCGATCATGTGGCTGAAGACGAAGACGATCGACATCGGCATGGCGGGCAACGGCGCCATCGCCGGTCTCGTCGCGATCACCGCCCCGTCCGGCTACGTCGAGTACTGGGCGGCGCCGGTCATCGGCGCGGTCGCAGGCGTGATCGTCGTCTACGGCGTCCTCGCGATCGAGAAGATCATCGACGACCCGGTCGGCGCCACCTCGGCCCACGGCCTCGCCGGTATCTGGGGCACGCTCTCGTGCGGGATCTTCACCTCCCCGCGCCTGGCGGAACTGAACGAAGTCGGCGATCCGGGGCTCTGGTACAGCGGCTCCTTCCACCAGCTCGGCGCCCAGGCGCTGGGGGTGGGCGTCGCCTTCGCCTGCGTCTTCGTCGTCTCCTACGCGATCTTCTTCGCGATCAAGAAGACGATCGGCTTGCGGGTGACGCCAGAGGAGGAGGACGCCGGCCTGGACATCTCCGAGCACGGGATGTACGGATACCCGGAGCAGTTCATCCCGCAGCCGGAGTACTCGACCGGGATCCAGTTCGGCGGTTCGCCGACCCCGACCCCGACCCCGGCGACTCCGGCAGCCGTTACCCCGATGACCAGCAAGTCCTAGGAGGGATGAGCGCATGAAGAAGATAGAGGCGTACATCCGCCACGAGGCGTTCGAGCCGATCCGGGCCGAGCTGCTCGACAAGGGGTTCCCGTCCCTGTCGATCATCGAGGCCAAGGGATCGGGCCGCCAGAAGGGGATCGTCGAGCGCTACCGCGGTTCGACCCTGACGGTCAACGTTCGTCCGAAGATCAAGCTCGAGGTGGTGGTCGAGGACAAAGACAAGGACACGGTCGTCGAGACGATCCTCAAGCACGCCCGCACGGGCGAGGTCGGCGACGGCAAGATCTTCGTGCTGCCGGTGGAGGAGGCGATCCGCATCCGCACCGGCGAGGGCGGCGAGACCGTCCTCCAGCTGCACGAGGAATCGGAGCTCCCCGCGTAACCCCTGTCGCGCTCCGACGCATTCCCCAGAAAGAGCAGCGGGGCGGCCCCCGGGTCGCCCCGCTTCTTTGCCGCCCGGTAGAGGAAGCCGGTTATCCCTGAGTGAATTTGTCGCGACCGGCCCCCTCTCCTGCAACCCAGTTAGCCTCGCCTTGTGGCTGATGAGCGAATCTCGCTGAGTGAGGCGGCGCGGCGGTCGGGAGTGCCCGCCAGCACGCTGAAACGGTGGGCGGCGGAGAAGATCGTGCCGGTGCGGCGGGGGCGGTGGACGGCGGCCACGGCGGCGCAGGCGCGGGTGGTGGCGCGGATGCGGGAGCGCGGCTACTCGTTGGAGGATTTGAAGACGGCCGGCCGCGAGGGGCGGCTTGCCTTCGGTTTCGCCGAAGAGCTCTTCTCCTCGGCAGAGGAACGGCTGACGGTCGAGGCGGTGGCGGCCGAAACGGGGCTGGAGCCGGAGCTGATCGAGCGGATCCTGGTCATCCTCGGCACGCCGGTGGATCGCCGGGGCGAGGTCAGCGAGGAAGACGCGGCGGCGCTGCGGCACTGCGCCCGGGTGCTGGCCGCCGGATTCCCGCTCGTCGCCTTCCTGCAGCTGGTCCGCGTCTACGCGCAGTCGATGCGGCGAATTGCCGACGCCGAGGTGCGGCTCTTCCACCTCTACGTGCACGAGCCGCTGATCCGCGACGCGGTGCCGGAGCTGGAAATGGCGGAGGAGATGGGGGAGCTCGCCGCCGACGTCCTGCCGCTGGCGGCGCCGCTGACCGACTACCTGCACCGGCGTTACCTGCGCTTCTTCGTCGAGCAGGACGTGGTCGGCCACATGGAGTCCGACGCGGCGGCCGTCGATACCGCCGAAATCGAGCTCGGCCACGTCCACATCGCGCTCTGCTTCATCGACCTCACCGGCTTCACCCGCTACACCGAGGAGGAGGGGGACATCGAGGCGCTCGACGTGGTCGAGAACTTCGTCGCCTCGGTCGAGGCGACGCTGCCGCGCGAGGCGACGATCGTGAAGACGATCGGCGACGAGGTGATGGTGGTGTCGCCCGACCCGGCGACGCTGACCGAATGGGCGGTCGATTTCCTCTCGCGCTTCACCCACAGCCCGCAGCCGCGCGTCGGAATCCACTTCGGCGACGCCGTCTACCGCGACGGCGACTACTTCGGCAGCCAGGTCAACCTCGCCCACCGCATCGTCAACCGGGCCCTGGCGGGGGAGGTGCTGATCACCGACACGGTTTGCCACGCGATCGAGGCGAGCGATCGGCTTCAGTTCGAGGGGATCGGTCAGGTCAGCCTCAAGGGCTTCCCGGTGCCCACCGAGCTCTTCGTCGTCCGCCCGGCATGATCGGCGAGGAGCTGCTGGAGCGGGTCGAGGCCAGCGGGCTGATCGCCGGGCCGGCGTCGGTGCTGGCGATGCTGTCCGGGGGGCGAGACTCGGTCTGCCTGCTCGATCTGGCGGTGCGGGCGCGGGGGCCGGAGGCGGTGAGCGCGCTGCATGTCGACTACGGGTTGCGCGAGGAGGCGGGCGAGGACGAGCAGCTCTGCGCACAGCTCTGTGAGCGCCTCGGAGTGCCGCTGGCGGTGGAGCGGCCACGGCGACCCGAAGGCGCGGGCAATCTCCAGGCCTGGGCACGCGAGGCCCGCTACGCGGCTGCAGCACGGCTGGCGGTGTCGCGGGGGGCGACGATCCTCACCGGCCACACCGCCGACGATCAGGTCGAGACGATCCTCTACCGGCTCGCCTCCTCGCCGAGCCGGCGGGCGCTGCTGGGAATGCGTCCGCGCGACAGGCGGATGGCGCGACCGCTGCTCGGCACCACCCGTGAGGAGACGACCGCCTACTGCGAAGAGCGCGGCCTCGCCTGGCGCGACGACTCCAGCAACGAGGGCGACGCCTACGCGCGCAACCGCATCCGCCAGGGGCTGATCCCCGCGCTCGAGAAGGTCCATCCCGCCGCCAAGGAGAACGTGCTGCGCACCGCGGCGCTGCTGCGCGAGGAGGCGGAGCTGCTCGACTCGCTGGTCGACGCCGAGCTGACCGGCGGAAAAGGAGTCGAGCCGGGGACGATCGCCCACAGGCGCTTCGTCGAGCTGCACCCCGCCCTGCGCCGCCTCGTCCTCCAGCGCCTCGCCGACGAGGCCGCCGGCCGCCCCGTCGCCGGCGCCGCCCGCTTCGCCGACCAGGTCGCCTCGCTCAGCCGCGGCGGCTCTGTGCTTGACCTCGGCGGCGGCATCCGTGCCGTCCTCGCGGCCGGCATCCTCCGCGCCGAACAGGGCTGACCGGGCGAAAACGGTCCTATCTGGACCGAAATCGCCCGTCGGCCTCATGCCGCCCATATATCTAGACTGCGCGCCGTGAGCGACCCCGCGATCGGCGAGACCCTTGTCGCCCGAGACGATCTGCAGCGCCGCATCGCGGAGCTGGGGGCGGAGATCAGCCGCGACTACAAGGGCAAAGAGCTGATCCTGGTCGGGGTGCTGAAGGGGGCCGTCCTCTTCCTCGCCGATCTGATGCGCCACATCGACGTTCCCTGCGAGATCGACTTCATGGCGGTCTCCAGCTACGGCTCCCAGACCGACTCCTCCGGCGTCGTCCGCATCCTCAAGGACCTCGACGCACCGATCAAGGAACGCCACGTCCTCATCGTCGAGGACATCATCGATTCCGGGCTGACGCTGCAATACCTGGTCCGCAACCTCAACGCCCGCGACCCTGCCTCGCTGCGAGTCTGCGCCCTCCTGACCAAGCCCGAGCGGCTGCGGGTCGACCTCTCGCCGCAATACGTCGGGTTCGAGATTCCTAACCGGTTCGCGATCGGCTACGGCCTCGACCACGCCCAGAAGTACCGAAACCTCGATTTCGTCGCCGCGCTCGCCGACTAGACCGGAAAATCCGCCCTGGTACGCTGATTTCCGACCGTGAGGCGTTTTTTCAAAAGCGCGGCATTTCCGATCCTGCTGGTGGTGATCCTGGCCTTCATCGCCCAGAAAGTGATCAGCAGCGGTGGCGGCGGCGAGTCGCACCACTACAACGAGCTGATCAACCAGAAATCGGGCCTTATCGTCGAAGGCGAAGTCGAAGAAGTCGACGTCAACACCAAGGACAACACGCTCGACGTCAAGCTGAGCAACGAAGAAAGCTTCTCGACCGGCTATCCGCCCGACGGGGAACGGCAGCTGATCAACCTGCTGGACGAAAACGAGGTCGAAACCGACGTCCACGGCTCCGGCAGCTCCGGCCTGCTCTCGCTGCTGACGCTGGTCCTGCCCTTCGTCCTCTTCTTCGGCTTCTGGATCTTCCTGATGAACCAGATGCAGGGCGGCGGCAGTCGGGTCATGAACTTCGGCAAATCGAAAGCCAAGCGGATGTCGGTCGACGCGCCGAAAATCACCTTCCGCGACGTCGCCGGCGTTGACGAGGCGGTGCAGGAGCTCGAGGAGATCAAGGAATTCCTCGAGAACCCGAAGAAATTCCAGGCCCTCGGCGCCCGGATCCCCAAGGGCGTCCTCCTATATGGACCGCCCGGGACCGGCAAGACGCTGCTCGCCCGCGCCGTCGCCGGCGAGGCCGGCGTGCCCTTCTTCTCGATCTCCGGCTCCGACTTCGTCGAGATGTTCGTCGGCGTCGGCGCCAGCCGCGTCCGCGACCTCTTCGAGCAGGCGAAGCAGAACTCGCCCTGCATCATCTTCATGGACGAGATCGACGCCGTCGGCCGCCACCGCGGCGCCGGCATGGGCGGCGGCCACGACGAGCGCGAGCAGACGCTGAACCAGCTGCTGGTCGAGATGGACGGCTTCGAGATGAAGGACAACATCATCTTGATCGCGGCCACGAACCGCCCCGACATCCTCGACCCGGCGCTGCTGCGGCCGGGCCGCTTCGACCGCCAGGTCGTCGTCGACCGGCCCGACCGCAAGGGCCGCAAGAAGATCCTCGAGGTGCACACCCGCGGCAAGCCGCTGGGGCGCGAGATCGACCTCGACACGCTCGCCGGCCAGACCCCCGGCTTCACCGGCGCCGACCTCGCGAACCTGATCAACGAGGCGGCGCTCTTGACCGCCCGCTCGGGCAACCGCGAGATCACGATGCAGGAGCTCGAGGAGGGGATCATGCGGGTGATCGCCGGCCCCGAGAAGAAGACCCGCGTGATGAGCGAGAAGGAGCGCCTCGTCACCGCCTACCACGAGGTCGGCCACGCGATCGTCGGCCAGCTGCTCGAGCACACCGACCCCGTCCACAAGATCTC
>JBIOWB010000051.1:0-6273 GCA_044868125.1 Solirubrobacterales bacterium | reverse complement strand
GGGGCGAGCACCTGGAGGCCGGCTTCGCCAAGGGCGGCCGCCAGCGCTCCGACCTCGAGGTCAGCCCCTCGCTGCAGGTGGCGATCGACGGCGACCTCGAGGCGGCGAAGAACGTCGTCAAGGCCGGTCTCGTCCTCTACTTCGGCGGCATGGGCAGCCGCAAAACCAACTTCTACGTCGACCTTGCCCACCGCTTCGGCTTCGGCGACGTCGCCGACGAGGTCCAGCGCCGCTTCCAGGACGGCGACCGCGGCGGTGCCTTCGAGGCGATGCCGGACGAGATCGTCGAGGCGACCTCGCTGGTCGGGACCGAGGCCGAGGTCGCCGAGCGGGTCGAGCGCTTCCGCGGCGCCGGCATCGACCGGCTGATCGTCTCGCCCGTGCACGTCGAGCGCTCCGAGCAGCAGCACACGCTGGAGCGCCTGGCCGCACTGGCCCTGTGACGCGCGTGGCACGTCGCATCTCGGCGTCCTCGGTCGCTCGCGTGCAGAGCACGCCACGCTCCCTGCGTCCTTGATCTGCTCGGCCACGCGCACCACAGGGAAACCGTCAATCGCATATCCTCCCGCGCCGCGAGTCATGAAGATCGGAGTGCCGAAAGAGTCCGCCGAGGGGGAGCGCCGGGTCGCGCTGGTCCCTGACGTGGTCAAATCGCTGCAGGCGAAAGTCAGCGAGAAGATCGACCCCGTGGTCGAGGCAGGAGCGGGTACCGCCGCCGGCCACCCCGACGCCGCCTACCAGGAGGCCGGAGCGCAGGTCGCCGACGCCGGCGCGGCCTGGGGAGCCGAGGTCGTCCTCCACGTAAGGCCCCTGACCAGCGACGAGATCGGCAAGCTCAGCAAGGGGCAGGTCGTGATCAGCCACCTCTCGCCGCTGACCGCCGCCGAGTCGAACAACGCTCTTGCCGCGGCCGGTGTCACCGCTTTCGCGATGGAGGCGATCCCGCGGACGACGCGGGCCCAGGCGATGGACGCGCTCTCCTCGCAGGCGAACCTCGCCGGCTACGCCGCCACCCTGCTCGCCGCGCGCGAGGCGGGCCAGCTCTTCCCGATGATGACCACCGCCGCAGGGACCGTCGCCCCGGCCAAGGTGATGGTCCTCGGCGCCGGCGTCGCCGGGCTGCAGGCGATCGCCACCGCGAAGCGGCTGGGCGCGATCGTCACCGGCTTCGACATCCGCCGCGCCGCCTGGGAGCAGATCGCCTCGCTCGGCGGCCGCCCGCTCGAACTCGACTTCATCCCCGACGCCGAGGGCGAGGGGGGCTACGCCCGTCCCCTGACCGAGGAGGAGAACGAGCAGGTCCGCCAGGCGCTCGCCGAGGCGGCCGCGAAAATGGACGTGATCATCACCACCGCCCAGATCCCCGGCCGCGACGCGCCGGTCCTGATCACCGAGGCGGCGGTCCGGTCGATGGCACCGGGCTCGGTGATCATCGACCTCGCCGCCGACTCCGGCGGCAACGCCGAGCCCTCGAAACCGGGCGAGACCGTGGTCGTCGACGGCGTCAAGGTGATCGGCCCCGCCAACCTCGTCAGCGACATGGCCGCCGATGCCTCCCAGCTCTATGCCAAGAACCTCGAGAACCTGCTCGGCCTTCTGGTCGACGAGGAGGGGCAGCTGAAGATCGACTTCGAGGACGACATCGTCGACGCCGCCTGCATCGCCCACGAGGGCCAGGTCCGCGGAGAGAGGACGGCCAAGTAGCCCATGGACCTGATGACCGAGATCACGATCTTCGTCCTCGCCGTCTTCGTCGGCTTCGAGGTGATCTCGAAGGTGCCGACGACCCTGCACACGCCGCTGATGTCGCAGACCAACGCGATCCACGGCATCGTCATGCTCGGCGGCCTGATCGTCGTCGGCTTCGCCAATGACGGGATCGAGTACGTGATCGGGACGATCGCGATCGCCTTCGGCACGATCAACATCGTCGGCGGCTTCATGGTCACCGACCGGATGCTCGGCATGTTCTCGAAAAGGCCGAAACCGAAGGCCAAAGCTGACGGGAAGGGCGGGTCCTGATGGTCGAGGCCGTGCTGAAGCCGGGCGGCGACGCGGCGACCGCCCTCTACATCGTCGCCTTCTCGCTGTTCATCATCGGGATCAAGCAGGGCACCCACCCGACCACCGCCAAACGCGGCAACCTGATCGCCGCCGCCGGCATGGCGGTCGCCGTGGTGACGACTCTCCTGCTCGACGGGATGGGCAACTGGGGCCTGATCGTCCTCGGCCTCGGGATCGGCACTGCGGTCGGCGTCATCGCCTCGATCCGCGTGCAGATGACCGAGATGCCGCAGATGGTGGCCCTCTACAACGGCGTCGGCGGCGGCGCCGTTGCCCTGATCGCCTGGTCGGAGATCCGCCACGGGATCTCGATCGGCGAGGACTTCCCGCTCGACTCGCTGATCCCGGTCCTCTTCGCCGGTGTGATCGGCTCGGTGTCGTTCTGGGGATCGAACATCGCCTTCGCCAAGCTCCAGGACCTGATCCCGACCCGGCCGATCGCGGCACCGGGGCAGCAGGCGATCAACGCGATCCTGGTGATCGCGATCGTCACCATCTGTGTCGTCCTCGCGGTCGACCACGAGTCGCCCTCGCAGGGACTCTTCATCCTGCTCCTGGTCTTGGCGGCGATCCTCGGCAACCTCGTCGTGCTGCCGATCGGCGGCGCCGACATGCCGGTCGTGATCTCGCTGCTGAACGCCTTCACCGGCCTCTCCGCCGCGGCCGCCGGTTTCGCCCTCGACAACGTCGCCCTGATCGTCGCCGGCACCCTCGTCGGCTCCTCGGGAACCATCCTCACCATGGAGATGGCGACCGCGATGAATCGCTCGGTCGCCAACATCCTCTTCTCCGGCTTCGGCGGCGCGCCCGCCGGCGGTGTCGCGGGCGGGGGAGAGGAGCGCCCCCATGTCTCGATCGGCGCCCAGGACGCGGCGATCAAGCTCGCCTACGCCGACTCCGTCGTGATCGTCCCGGGCTATGGCCTCGCCGTCGCCCAGGCCCAGCACGCGATCAAGGAGGTCGCCGACGAGCTCGAGAAGCGAGGCGTCACCGTCAACTACGCGATCCACCCGGTCGCCGGCCGCATGCCCGGCCACATGAACGTCCTCCTCGCCGAGGCCGACGTGCCCTACGAGCAGCTGCGGGAGATGGAGGAGATCAACCCGGAGATGCCGCGCACCGGCGTCGCCGTCGTCGTCGGCGCCAACGACGTCACCAACCCGGCGGCGAAGAACGACCCCGACTCGCCGATCGCGGGGATGCCGATCATCGAGGTCTCCGAGGCCCAAGAGGTGATCGTGATCAAGCGCTCCCTCAGCCCCGGCTTCGCCGGCATCGACAACGACCTCTTTTACGAACCGAACACCTCGATGCTCTTCGCCGACGCCAAACAGGCCGCGGCCGACATCGCTGCCGAGATCGGCAATCTCTAAGTCTCCACACTCTGGCGCGTCAATTGGCACGCCAGACACACATATGTAGATCCTTGCTCCCTAGCGTCGGGCCATGGGCTCGGAGCGGGGGCAGGGGACGGTCGAGTGGGTCGGAACGCTGCTTGTCGTCTCGGTGGCGATGCTGGGTCTGGTGGCCGCGGGAGTGCGGGTGCCAGGGGCGTCGCTGGCGCGGGCGGTCGCCGATCGGATCCTCTGCGCGGCAGCTCTGGCGGACGGGTGCGGCGATGAGCCAAGGCTGATCGCCGCCTACGGGACCGAAGTCGGGAAGCTGGTGCGGCGGCACATGCCGACGATCGGGTTCGAGGCGGGCTCGCGGGCGTTGCCGGTCGACTTCCGCCGTTGCCGCAGCACCGATTGCGGCGACGGTGCCGAGAGCGGGCTCGTCCACAGGACCGACGAGCGTCTGCCGGTGACCGCGTTCGTTCACGTGATCGACTGCCGACCCGAGGCAGCGAAAGGAACGGAACCGGCGGGCACCGACTGCTCCGGGGGTCGCGCCGGCAACCTCTACATCCAGTACTGGACCTATTACGCGGACTCGGCGACGCTGCGGGCGGTCCCGGTGGTGGGCGCACGCGGCTACCACGACGACGACTGGGAGGGCGTGCAGATCCGCATCGGGCCCGACGGGACGGTGGAGGAGCGCGCCTCCTCCCACAATGGCTACAACTACGAGCGCAGCGTCGCCAACTGGGGCTCGGACGCCGGTATCGACCCGCTGAAGGACATCGCCGAAGCAGTCGACGCCCGCCCCGCGGGCGGCTGGGGACCCGAGACCGGGCTCCTGCTCGTATCCGGCGGCAGCCACGCCGGCAACGCCGCCGGTGGCGACCGTGGCGACCGCTTCGTCCCCGGTCGCCGCGTCCACCTGATCCCGCTCGAGGAAATCGCTGCCACCAGCACCGCCCGCTTCGCCATCTCCCCGCCCTGGTTGAAGGAAGTCTGGGTCGACCCCGAGGCGGACGGAACAGGTTGAGATCGCGAACCTGCGAGTCGACAGTGCTCGATTGCAGGCTCGTTGACGAATTCACAAATAGATAATGGTTCCCTGTGTAGTGTTTTCCCATCGCCACCGATGTGTCCTCAGCGTCGAAGGCAGCGATCGCGGAAGCGCTGGAAGAGGCGCGGGAGCGGACCCTGGCGCTGATAGCGCCGCTTGACGACGAGCAGCTGAACCGGGTCTGGTCGCCGATCCTCAGCCCGCTGGCCTGGGACCTCGGCCATATCGCCAACTTCGAGGAGCTGTGGCTGGTGCAGACGATCGGGGGGCGAGCGCCGCTGCACGGCGAGCTCGGACGCTTCTACGACGCGATCGAGAACCCGCGCAAGCTCCGCGGCGAGCTGCCGATCCTGCGCGACGAGGATCTGCGCGCCTACATGGCAGACGTCCGCGCGCGCACTCTCGACGTACTGGAGGGCGTGGAGATCGGCCCCGACGTCGAGGACCCGCTGCTGCGGGACGGGTTCGTCTACGAGATGCTGCTCGCCCACGAGCTGCAGCACAACGAGACGATGCTGCAGCTGCTGCAGCTGGTCGACGGCTACGAGCTGCCCGCCGAGGTCTCGCGAGAGCTCAGCTCTTCCCGCATTGCGGCAACAGGTGCGTCTTCGGCGGGGGACATGGTCGTGGTCGATGCGGGCGAGTACGAGATCGGCGCCGGGCCGCGCGGTTTCGCCTACGACAACGAGCGGCCGCGCCACACCGTCGAGCTGCAGCCGTTCGAGATCGATCGAACCCCTGTCAGCAACGGCTCGTACGTCTCCTACATGGAGGCGACCGGCGCCGAGCCGCCGCTGTACTGGGAGCGTGATGGGGATGGAGTTTGGGTGGACACGAGTCGGGGGAGTCGTACCCCGATCGACCCGTCGCATCCCGTGATCCACGTCTCCTGGCACCAGGCGGACGGCTTCGCCCACTGGGCCGGCAAGCGGCTGCCGACCGAGCTCGAGTGGGAGGCGGCGCACGAGCTGTTCGACGGCCTCGGCCACGGCTGGGAATGGACCTCCTCGGACCTCCTCGCCTACCCCGGCTTCGAAGCCTTTCCCTACCGCGAGTACTCCGAGGTCTTCTTCGGCGACGAGTACAAGGTGCTGCGCGGCGGCGCCTGGGCCACGCATCCGCGCGTCGCCCGCCCGACCTTCCGCAACTGGGACCTGCCGCAGCGGAGCCAGATCTTCGCCGGCCTGCGCTGCGCGAGGGACGCATGATCGCGATCGACGTCCACCTCGACGCCGACGCCGCGGCGAAGATGGCGCGGGACGTCCGCGAGGGCCTCTGCGCCTACCCGAAGGAGGTCGCGCCGAAATACTTCTACGACGAGCGCGGCTCGCTGCTGTTCGAGCAGATCATGGGGCTGCCCGAGTACTACCCGACCCGCGCCGAGCGCGAGATCCTGACGACCCGCTCGACCGAGATCCACTTCACCGCGGGCTGTCCCGAAACGCTGGTCGAGCTCGGCTCCGGATCGGCGGCGAAGACGCGCCACCTGCTGAGCGCGATGCGCGCCTGCGACAGCCTCGACACCTACGTGCCGGTCGACATCTCCGAGGAGATCACCGCGCGCACCGCGGCCGAGCTCGTCGACGAGTACCCGGGGCTGAGCGTGCACGGCCTCGTCTGCGACTTCGAGCAGCACCTGGAGCGGGTCCCGCACGGCTCCGGGAGGCGGATGATCGCCTTCCTCGGCGGCACGATCGGCAACCTCTATCCGCGTGAGCGCCACGCCTTCCTGGAGCGGATCCGGGCGCTGCTCGGTCCCGAGGACCACCTCCTGCTCGGCACCGACCTGATCAAGGACAAGGCGCGCCTCGAGGC
>JBIOWB010000050.1:0-17189 GCA_044868125.1 Solirubrobacterales bacterium | reverse complement strand
AGATGCCGCTGCAGGCCTACTTCCGGATCAACACCGAGAACATGGGCCAGTTCGAGCGGACGCTGATCATCTGCGAGGAGGGCGCCGACGTCCACTACATCGAGGGCTGCACGGCGCCGGTCTACTCCAGCGACTCGCTGCACTCGGCGGTGGTCGAGATCGTCGCCAAGCCGAGCTCGCGGGTCCGCTACACGACGGTGCAGAACTGGTCGCAGAACGTCTTCAACCTCGTCACCAAGCGCGCGGTTGCGCACGAGAAGGCGACGATGGAGTGGGTCGACTGCAACCTCGGCTCGAAGCTGACGATGAAGTACCCGTCGATCTACCTGCTCGGGCCCGAAGCCCACGGCGAGATCCTCTCGATCGCCTTCGCCGGCGACGGCCAGCACCAGGACGCCGGCGGCAAGATCATCCACGGGGCGCCGCGGACCTCGTCCTCGATCTTCTCCAAGTCGATCTCCAAGGACGGCGGTCGGGCGACCTACCGCGGCCTGCTCGAAGTCGCCGACGGGGCGAAGGAATCGCGCTCGAAGGTCGTCTGCGACGCGCTGCTCCTCGACGAAGACTCGCGCTCGGACACCTACCCGACGATCCGCATCGACGAGAACGACGCCGACATCGGCCACGAGGCGACCGTCTCCAAAATCGGCGACGAGCAGCTCTTCTACCTGCAGAGCCGCGGGCTCGACGAGGAGGAGGCCTCGAAGATGATCGTCAACGGCTTCATCGAGCCGGTGACGAAGGAGCTGCCGATGGAGTACGCGGTCGAGCTCAATCGCCTCATCGAGCTCCAAATGGAGGGCTCGATCGGCTGAAATGGCGGCCCGCGGACAGCGCTGGCGGCGTCCTCGGGTGGGGGCCGTGCAAAGCACTGTCCCCCACCGCTGCGTCCTTGCCAGCCCAGCCCGCGACCTCGCCATTCAGCCGCTCGTTGCAGGAGAACGGAACCGATGAACTCACCAACCAACCTGACTGCCCCCGCACCGGCCTGGCTGGACGAGAGGCGCCGTCGTGGGGCCTCTCTCGCGCAGGAGCTGCCGCTTCCCGACCAGAAGGCGAAGGGGTGGGAATTCACCGACCTCTCCGGGCTGGACCTGACGGCTTACGAGGAGGCGGGCGCCGAGCCGGTCGTCTCCGGCGCCGAGGGCGCGACCGTCGTCTCGCTGGCCGAGGCGCTCGGCAGCCACGGCGACCTGCTGCAGGAGCGGCTGGGGTCGCTGGTGCCGATGGAGGACTTCTTCGTCGCCCGCAACGAGGCGGGCTGGCGCGACGGCGTCCTGATCCACGTCCCCAGCGGGGTGCGGCTGAGCGAGCCGATTCAGGTCGAGGTGCCGGTGGACACGAGCGGCGCCGCCGTCAACTGGCGGACGCTGGTCGTGCTCGAGGAGGGCGCCGAAGCGGAGGTCTGGGAGCACTGGTCCTCACCCGGCGACGACGTCGACGCGATCCTCAACTCGGTGGTCGAGCTGAGCGTCGGCCAGGGCGCGATCCTGCGCTACGTCAACACCCAGGACATCTCTGAGAAGGCGTGGATCTTCGCCACCCAGCGGGCGCAGGTCGAGCGCGACGGCCGCCTCGACTGGGCCGCGCTGGGGTTCGGCTCGGCCCGCGGCAAGGTGCGGATGGAGACCAAGCTCGCCGGCCCCGGCTCCGAGGCGCGGGTCACCGGCGGCTACGCGGGCGGCGCCGGGCAGCACCTCGACTACGACACCACCCAGGAGCACGCGGCGCGGAACACCAACTCCGACCTCGCCTTCCGCGGCGTCCTCGCCGCCGGCGCCACCGCCGTCTGGCGCGGGATGATCAAGGTCGACCCCGGCGCCCAGCAGACCGACGCCTTCCAGGAGAGCCGCAACCTGTTGCTCTCGCCGGAGGCCCACGCCGACGCGATCCCGGGCCTGGAGATCCTCGCCGACGACGTTCGCTGCACCCACGCCGCCGCGGTCGCCCAGGTCGACAAGGAGCAGCTCTTCTACCTCACCTCCCGCGGCCTAGACGCCGCCGACGCCAAGTCCCTGATCATCGAAGGCTTCCTCGAGTCCCTGGTCGAACGCCTCGCCGAGGGCCCCGTCCGCGACAGCATCTCCGAGGCGCTGGAAACGCGGCTGGCCGAGATTCTCTAGTACCCGTCGAGTTCCGTCGGACTCCACGGTGATGCTTCATCGCCGTGAAGGAGGACGTGCTCGAGCAGATCGTCGACGACTACCTCAACTTCAAGGGGTACTTCACGATCCACGATGTTCCGTTCCACCCGGACGAGGAACGGGAGGGCTACGACTCGAGACAGGATTCTGTCCCGTCGGATATCGATGTGATCGGTATCAACCCCTTGAAAAGGGGAAGGGAACGGGTAGTAGCCGTCACCCGCAAGTCGTGGCAGGGCGGATTCGATGCCGAGAGGCTGCTCGCCCAAATGCAAGGGAGGAGGAAGAACCCGACGAAACGCGCGATCTGCGTCACTTCAGGGAGCTCCGGAAACCGAAATGGAGCGAGGCGTTCCGTAAGGAGATCGAGCGACGCACCGGCGCAACTACCTTCACCTACAAAATCGCCGTCACGCGCTTGACCAGCGATCCCACTGGATGGTTTTCAGACGAGACGATCAAGGCGAATCTGCCTGGATGCCCAATCGAATTTCTCCAGGTCGAGGAGATGTGGAAGGAGATCCTGAAGGGTCTGACGGAACGCCCAGCACCCAGTGAGCTCGGACGGCTGGCGCAGCTGTTGAAGGCCGCCCGTCTGACGGATCAGTCTCGCTGCACTCCCCCCTAGGCGACGACTGGAGAGTTGACCTGCCTATAGCAACGTCAACTCTCCAATCGCGCAGGGCCGTGGCGGGTTCGCCAATCCCTCCTATTCCTCCTCGCCCTGCCGGCGCTGGGCCCGTGTGCTCTTGACGATCCCGGCGACGACGATCGCCACCGGGATCAGGTAGAGGACCCAGAGGTAGTGGCCGACGTGGGCGACGGGGAGCACTTGCCTCCTTTTACCCGTTCGCGACGGAGAGCAGGTAGAGCCCGAAGCAGGTGAAGGCGACCATCACCGCCAGCATCCAGTACTGCGAGGCGGTGGCCTTCTTGTAGTCAGGCCAGTAGACGAGGGCGCGGTCGTGGGCGAGCATCAGGCCGATCACGTGGCCGACGACGAGGGCCGCGACCTGGACGTACCAGATCGCGTTGGCGCTCAGGACCCTGTAGTCGACGGTGTAGTCGACGGTCCCGAAGAGGTCGGCATGGCCGGTGCCGAGGGGGTCGGAGAGCAGGTAGGTGAACTGCGCCTGCTCCTGGAAGACGAAGAAGCTGAAGTAGTGGGCGACGAGATAGGCGAGGGCGATCGGGATCAGGGTGTGGGCGAAGCCCGTGCGCAGCTTCTTGAAGCTCGGGGCCCCGGGAACCGTGCGCATCCCCCGCACGCCGAGCAGGAAGACCAGGCCGACCCCGGCGAAGGTGAGCAGCATGAAGACCGTGTCGGCGAGACGGAGCGCGTCGATCAGGCCGAGGCCACGGTCGACGAACCATTCGGAGACGCCTTCGATCCCGGACTTGAACGCGCCGTCCTGGGCGCCGTCGAAGCTGGTGGCGGCGATCGAGGCGATCACCACGGCGGCCGAGCCGGGGACGGAGGCCCAACTGGTCGCGGCCGAGAAGGGGCGGCGGCGGTAGAGGCGACGGTCGCGCGCGCCGAAGACGCCGAGCCGACCGAACATCCCGAAGTAGACGGAGAAGGCCTCTCCGCGGTCGCACCACTCCTCAGCGCCGAAGAGGGCCATCATCGCGAACGTGTAGGCGCTGTAGACGAGGGCGGCGACGGCGACGGCGTGCGGTTCGATGGCGACGGAGACGATGCTGGTGCGCCCGTAGACGACCTCGATCCAGACGAAGGCGAGAAGGCCGACGGCGGCGGGCCAGCGCCCCAGCCACTCCGGGCAGTCGAGGTGGGCCGCGCGCTGGCCGGCGACCGCCCTGAAGGCGCCCCCGGCGGCGCGGCCGACCGCGCGCCACGGGTTGAAGGGACGGAAGAGGTCGCCGAGGACCGCCGAGAAGAAGGGGAAGCCGAGCCAGCAGGTGACGAAGAGGAAGGTGAGGGCGAAGTTGCGATCGGGGGCTTCGGTGCCGCGCAGGCCGGCGTAGATCGCAACCCCGAGGAGGAAGACGCCGATTGCCCCGCAGAGGGCCTGCAAAGGCAGGCTGAGCAGAACGGTGGAGAGGCGCTCGCCCACCGGTCGCTCGTGCTCGTCCTCGAGCTGGGGCTTGCGCCAGGCGGCCGAGAGGGCGAAGAAGGAGACGATCAGGACGATCGAGGCCGCCCACGCGAACATCCAGGCTGGGATCGGGAGATCCTGCCTGGATGCGAGGGCGTGGGCGAACGGGACGAAGGTCACGGTTCGACCTTGAGGGCGAAGATCTGCTCCTTGCGCCCCTCCAGCTCGACCTCGAACTCGCCTTCGATGTCGGCGGAGAGGTCGTAGGTGACGGTGCCGCCGCCCTGCGGTACCTCCTTCGCGACGTCGTAGCCGTGGAGGTGGACCTCTTCTTCGAACGGGACCTTGACCTTGAAGTGGATCCGGTCGCCCTTGCGGTAGACGAGTTCCTGGATCCCGCCGACCGGCTTCCCTTCCTTGTCGACGACGATCGTCGGCACCTTGCCGGCGTCGGTGGTGCTGCTCGAATCGCTGCCGCCGCTGCTGAGGACGATCAGCCCGACCACGGCGACCACCACCAGGGCGGCGCCGATAAGCGCGGTTCTCGGGTTCATCTTTCGCTCCTTTCGCGCGCACGTCGACGCGCGGTTCAGTTGCGGCTCCTTTGTCGTGTCAGAGCCGACAAAGGAACCACGGAATGGCCTTGGTCGAACTAGGCCGGGAGCGGCGGCGGGCGCTGGGCGAGCCCGAGGGCGATCAGGAGGCCGCCGGCCGGGGCGAAGGCGCGGGGCGGCTTCGGCAGGGCGGGACGGCGGTCGGCGTCGCGGGTGCGGCGGCGGTCGGCGGCGATCCGCTCGGACAGGCGGACGATCGCCTCGCAGCCGGGGTAGTGGCCGAGCAGCAGCGTCAGCAGCAAACCCAGCAACGGCAGCGCCGGCAGCAGGAAGGCGACGAGCTCGGTCACGCGGGCCAGGATACTGTCCGCCCTCAACCGAGCCTAAATGCGCCCTGGACGCGACAACATCGCCGCCCCCGACCTGCCCTCCGGCCTCGCCTGGGTGGGAGCCGAACCGGAGTCGATGCCGGCCCTGACCGCCGGCGGGCCGGCGCTCGTCCATTTCCTCGACTACGCGCAGCTGAACAGCGTCCGCACCCTCCCCTACCTGGCCGAGTGGCAGCGCCGCTACCGCGAGGCGGGTCTGAGCGTGATCGGCGTCCAGGCGCCGCGCTTCCCCTTCGCCGCCGAGCCGGACGTCGTGGCGGCGGGCCTGGCCCGGCTCGGGGTCGAGTTCCCGGTTGCGATCGACGGCGACCACGACCTCTGGGCCGCCTACGGATGCGAGGGATGGCCGAGCCTCTTTCTATGGAGCCTCGGCGGCGCCCTCTCCTGGGCCCACTTCGGCGAGGGCGAATACCGGGCGACCGAGGAAGCGATCCAGACCGAGCTGCGGGAGATCGACGCGCTGAGGGAGCTGCCGGAGCCGATGGCGCCGCTCCGCCCGAGCGACGCTCCCGGCGTCCGCGTCATCCCTCCCACCCCCGAGGTCTTCCCCGGCGGCTCCTGGGAGCGGCCCTGGGTGGCGGGCGAGGACGGCGAGGACCTGGCGCTCGACTACCAGGCCGGCGGCGCCTACGCGACCGTCGAGGGAGAGGGGGAGATCGAGGTCGAGATCGACGGCGAGTGGACGACTCTCCCCAGCGATCCCGTCCCCGGCCTGCGCACCCTGGCCGAGCACCCGGCCCACGAGGCGCACAGCCTAATCCTCCGCCCAGCCCCAGGCGTCAAGATCTGGTCGATCAGCTTCGCCGCCGGCGTCCCGTGATTCGATCGCTCGCTAGCTTCTCAATCACCGCCGCTTCGACCTCGAGGAGGAATCGTGATCACCAAGACCGACTTCATCGGCATCCCCTGCACCGACCCGGAGCGCTCGCGCGCCTTCTACGTCGAGACGCTCGGGCTGCGGCCCGACGACCATGGCCGCTTCGAATTCTGGGCCGGTGACACCTGCTTCTGCCTCTGGGAGCCGGCCCGGCTCGGGATCGAGTTCGCGCCGCAGAAGAACGCCCACCCGGCGCTGCACGTCGACGACGTCAAAGCCGCCCGCGAGGAGCTGGAAGGCAGGGGCGTCGAGTTCGCCGCCGACACCTTCGACACCGGCGTCTGCCACATGGCCTTCTTCACCGACCCCGACGGCAACGACCTGATGCTGCACCACCGCTACGCGCCGCACGGGGACTGAGCGAGGGGCGAGTTAACCGTCCTATAGCAAGGTTAATTCGCCAATCGTCGGTTAAGCGCGCGCAGCGACCTCGTCGCGGATCTCCTTCGGCAGCATGAAGCGGACGTCCTCGTGGACGGTGCGGAGCTCGGAGACGTCGTCGGCGCCGCGGTCGCGGAAGAAGGAGACGAGGCGCTCGACGAGCTCCTCGGGGGCGGAGGCGCCGGAGGTGATGCCGACGGTCTCGACGCCCTCCAGCCACTGCTCCTGCACCTGGCTGTGATTGTCGATCAGGTGCGAGGCGGCGCCGTGTTCGCGGGCCACCTCAACCAGGCGGTTGGAGTTGGAGGAGTTGGTCGAGCCGATCACCAGGACCAGGTCGCACTCGCGGGCCAGCTGCTTGACGGCGATCTGGCGGTTGGTGGTCGCGTAGCAGATGTCGTCTGACTTGCTGGCGACGATGCCGGGGAACTTGGCGCGCAGGGCCGCGATCACCTCGGCGGTCTCGTCGACCGAGAGGGTCGTCTGGGTGATGAAGGCGACCTTGCCCGGGTCCGGCACCTCGAGGCTCTCGACTTCGTCGGCGGTTTCGATCAGGACGATGCTGTCGGGCGCCTCGCCGGTCGTCCCTTCCACCTCCTCGTGGCCCTCGTGGCCGATCATGATGATCGTGTAGCCCTGGGCGGCGAAGCGGCGGGCGGAGACGTGGACCTTGGTCACCAGCGGGCAGGTCGCGTCGATCGTCCGCAGGTTGCGAGCGGTGGCGTTCTCGTGCACGCTCGGCGCCACCCCGTGGGCGGAGAAGACGACCATCGCGCCCTCCGGCACCTCGGTCTCCTCCTCGACGAAGATCGCGCCGCGCTCGGCCAGCTCCTCGACCACGTGCTTGTTGTGGACGATCTCCTTGCGCACGTAGACGGGCGCGCCGTAGAGCTCGAGCGCGCGCTCGACCGTCTGCACGGCGCGGTCGACGCCGGCGCAGTAGCCGCGCGGGGCAGCGAGCAGCACCCGCTTGGGGCTGGTGACGGTGGCAGGCATGTCCCCAGGGTACCGAGGGGCGTGTCTGAGTTTGACCCCCATATAGGGGGCGGGAAGTCAGACACGGCGATGAGGTTGCGAGCTCTTAACCGGGAATGCCCCGAAAATGCGGCATAAGTAGCCTTGGTTGATGGCTACCTCCGGACGCCACCTCGATCGGCTCACCGCCGTCGACGCCTCGTTCCTGACCAACGAGCACTCGAACAGCCACATGCACGTGGGCGCGATCCTCGTCTTCGAGGGGCCGCCGCCGCGCTACGTCGACCTGGTCGAGCACGTCCGCACCCGCCTGCCGCTGGTGCCGCGCTTCCGCCAGAAGCTGGTGGTGCCGCCGCTGGAGGCCGGGCGCCCGCTCTGGGCCGACGACGTCAACTTCAACCTCACCTACCACATCCGCCACACCGCGCTGCCGGACCCGGGCGGCGAGGAGGAGCTGAAGAAACTGGCCGGGCGGATCTTCTCCCAGCAGCTCGACCGGCTGAAGCCGCTCTGGGAGCTGTGGCTGGTGCAGAACCTCGAACGCGACCGCTTCGCGATCCTGACCAAGACCCACCACGCGATGGTCGACGGGATCAGCGGCGTCGACATCGGCACGGTGCTCTTCGACGTCGAGCGCGATGCCGAGCCGCTGAAGCTGGAGGACGACTGGGTGCCGCAGCCCGAGCCGGGGACGACCGAGCTGGTCGTGCGCGGGATCGCCGACGCGGTCGCCGCCCCGGTCGCGCTGGCCGAGCGCGCCGTCGACCTCGTCCGCAACCCGGAGACGACCGCGCGCAGGGTGGTCGAGGGGCTGGAGGGCGTCGGCGAGATCGTCAGCGCCTTCGCCGACCCGGCGCCCGACGTGCCGCTGAACGAGGCGATCGGGCCGCACCGCCGCTACGTCTGGGCGCGCTCGGAGCTCGACACCTTCAAGCGGATCAAGGACTCGCTCGGCGGCACCGTCAACGACGTCGTGCTCGCCGTCGTCACCGGGGCGGTGCGCAACTGGCTGCACCAGCGACAGGTGCGAACCGAGGGGCTGGAGCTGCGAGCGCTGGTGCCGGTCTCGATTCGAACGCATGACGAGCGCGGCGACCTCGGCAACCGGATCGCGCTGATGCGCGGACCGCTGCCTGTCTACATCGAGGATCCGGTGCGACGACTGCGCACGATCAGCGATGAGATGGCCGGGCTGAAGCGCTCGAAACAGGCGCTCGGCGCCGAAGTGATCTCCCGCTTCAACGACTTCGCGCCGCCGACGCTGCTGGCGCAGGCCTCGCGGATCAACTTCTCGACCCGCCTCTTCAACCTCATCGTCACCAACGTGCCGGGGCCGCAGATGCCGCTCTACGTGCTCGGCAAGGAACTGGAGGACGTCTTCCCGGTCGCCTTCCTGCCCGAGAACCACTGCCTGGCGGTGGCGATCATGAGCTACAACGGCAAGATCGGCTTCGGCCTGCTCGGCGACTACGACTGCATGGAGGACATCGAAGTCGTCAGCAACGGGATCAACGAAGCGCTCGACGAGCTCGAGGCGGCGGCTGGCAGGGCCGTCAAAGCGGCGTAGGCGCGCCCGGCGCCGGGTAGCGGAGAGCCGACACCCTCTCGTCCCTAGGCTTTCCTCATGCCACTGCTTCTGATCGTCCTCTTCATCGTCGTCCCGATCGCCGAGCTCTACGTGATCATCCAGGTCGGGCAGCTGATCGGCGTCTGGCCGACGCTGGCCCTGCTGCTGGCCGACGCGCTGCTCGGCTCCTGGCTGGTCAAACACCAGGGCCGCGGGGCCTGGCGGCGCTTCAACGAAGCGCTGGCGGCGCGGCGCTTCCCGGGGCGCGAGGTGGCCGACGGGGTGCTGATCGTGATCGGCGGCACCCTGCTGCTGACGCCGGGCTTCATCACCGACGTCTTCGGGTTCTTCCTGCTGATCCCGCCGACGCGGGCGATCGCGCGGGGCCTGCTGAAACGATTCACGATCGGGCGCTTCGCGGTGGTCGGCGTCGGCGGGCCGGGACCGTTCGGGCGGCCGGGCGGTGGGCCGGGTCCCAACGGCGCCAGCTCGCGTCCCAGCCGCGACTACGACTTCGACGCGACCGCCGAAGAGGTGCCGAGCGACGGCAGCGGCGAGCCGCGGCTGCCGCGAACCGGGCAGGACTGATGGCCGCGGAGGAGCGGCAAACCCCCCGCCTCCTCGCCCGCAAGCCGACCCCCGACGACCGCGCCCTCTACCACGCTCACTTCACCCGGCCCGAGATCGAGAGCTGGCTGCGCCCCTCCCCCCTGCCGCCGTTCACCCCCCAGGTCCTCGACGAGCTGGTCGACGGCGACTGCGTCCACTGGCAGGACCACGGCTTCGGCCCCTGGGTCCTGATCGAGAAGGAGACCGGCGCCTTCGCCGGTCGCGGCGGCCTCGCCTGGACCGCGGTCGAAGGCACCGCCCAGGTCGAGCTCCCCTGGAGCATCGAGCCTCACCTCCACAACCAAGGCTTCGCCACCGAGGCCGCCGCGGCCGCCGTCGGGTGGGCCCGCGAGCTCGGCTTCGAAGAGGTGATCACCCTTACCCTGCCGACGAACCGCGCCTCCCAGCGCGTCGCCGAAAAGGCGGGGTTCGAGCAGGTGGGCGAGGTGACCCACGCGGGACTTCCGCACCTGCTGTTCCGACTGCGACTCTCTTCAGATTACGCGGCGCCTCAGTAGTGAAATAAATTGAATTGCCATGAGGCAAAGTCGAATACTTCTCGCGGCTCTCATCCTCACCGCAATCCTCATGCCCGCCTCAGGCGCAAGCGGAAGGACCGTCCGCTCATGCGGTGAACTTCGCGGCGCCGAAGTAGCGATCCTGAAGGGACCGGTGAGGTGCCATACCGCGCGGCGCGTCCTTCGCTATGCCGCTTCACATCACGCTGGCAACGGTCCTGCCTCACCCAAGGGATGGCAGTGCTTCAGGATCGCGGGAGACCCGCACTGGACCGGCCTTGAGTGCATCTCACCGCGTGGTGCGGAAACGCACCCGCGCAATCACATTGAGCTTCGCGAAAGGTACTGAGTCGGGGCTCATGCCCTGAGCTGGAAAGGGGTCCCGGGAATGCCGCAGCGCAGTTTGTAGCTGCGCCCGGATGGTGGAGCGGTCGTGCACGCATACGGTCGGGGCATGAGAGATCACCATCGCCCCGAACACGCATCTGACGGACACGACCTGGCTGCGCCGCTGCTGAAGGCCGAGGGGCTGGAGCGGTCTTTCGGCGAGGGCGCCACGGCGGTGCGGGCGCTGCGCGGGGTCAACCTCGAGGTCTCAGCCGGGGAGCTGGTGGCGATCATGGGGCCGTCTGGCTCCGGCAAGAGCACGCTGCTGCACATCCTCGGCGCGCTCGACCGGCCCGACGGGGGCACCACGGCGATTTCGGGACGCCGCTACGACGACCTCGGCGACCGCGAGCTGACCGAGCTGCGCGGCGAGGTCTTCGGCTTCGTCTTCCAGTTCTTCAACCTGCTGCCGACGCTGACCGCGGCCGAGAACGTGCTGCTGCCGGCGCTGGTCAACGGCGAGCGGCCCGGGAAGTACGCGGCGCGGATCGACGAGCTGCTGGACCTGGTCGGACTGGGCGACCGCGCGGCCCACCTCCCCACCGAGCTTTCGGGCGGCGAGCAGCAGCGGGTGGCGATCGCCCGCGCCCTGCTGCGCGATCCCCGCCTGGTCCTCGCCGACGAGCCGACCGGCAACCTCGACTCCGCCAGCGGCGCGATCGTGATGTCGCTGCTGCGCAAGGTGGTCGACGGCGGCCAGACGGTCGTCATGGTCACCCACGACCCGCGCGCCGCCTCGCTTGCCGATCGGGTCGTCTTCCTCCGCGACGGCGCCATCGTCAGCGAGGTCGCGGGCGGCGACACCGACCGCGTCATCGACGCCTTCCGCGAAGTCGAGCGTGGCGAGCAACTCGCGTCCGTCTCCTCATGAGCGCCCGCGCGATGCCGCGCGGGGCGAGGCTCCACAGCTTCCACGGCATCGGCCTGCGCTCGCTGCGGGCGCGGCCGCTGCGCTCGATCCTGACCACGGCGGGGATCGTCCTCGGCGTCGGCATGGCCTTCGGCGTGCTGATCCTCGTCACCACGATCCACTCCAGCTTCGAAGGCCTCTTCGACGCGATCTACGGGCGCACCACCGTGGTCGTCTCCGGCAAGTCCGCGGTCGGTTCGGTGCCGGTGAGCGAACTGCCGAAGATCCGCCAGGTCGAAGGGGTCAAGGCCGCCGAAGGCGACGTCTTCGGCGTCTTCCGCACCGTCGACGAAAAGGGCGCGGCGAACAGCGGCCGCAGCTCGATGCTCTTCGTCGCCGGGGTGAACATGAACGGGTACGACACCGCCGGCTCGGAAGTGATCGAAGGGCGGGAGCCGCGCGGGCCGCGCGAAATCGAGCTGGAGGAAAGCTGGGCCCGCCAGCAGGGCTATGGACCTGGCGACCGGCTGCGACTGGCGACGCCGACCGGGCGGGCCGAGATGACCGTCACCGGCGTCTACAAGCTGCAGACGAGCCTCGACCTCGGCGGCTACGGGACGGCGGCGATGCCGATCGCCGGCCAGCGCGAACTGACGAACAAATACGGCACCTTCGACGAGATCAACGTGGTCGCTGAAGACGGCACCTCGGCGAGCGAGCTGAAACGGCGGATCGCCGCGGTCACCGGGCCGGGCGTGGAAGTGGAAACGCCGTCGGGGAAGGGCGACCAGGCGAACGAATCGCTGGCCGGGCTCGACATCGTCCTCTACTTCTTCTCCGGGATCGCGCTCTTCGTCGGCGCCTTCCTGATCCTCAACTCGTTCAACATGACCGTGCTGCAGCGGATGCGCGAGATCGGGACGATGCGCGCCCTCGGCGCCTCGCAGCGGCGGCTCGCCGGCGGGGTCGTCTTCGAGGCGCTGATCCTGGCGACGGTCGGCGCGGCCTTCGGCCTCGCCCTCGGGCTCGGTCTGGCGGAACTGCTGGCCTCGGCGATGCGGAGCTTCTTCGGCCTGCCCCTCTCGGCGCTGAAGGTGACCACGGGCGCAGCGGCGATCGCGGTCGCGGTCGGGTTGCTGGCGACCCTCGCCGGCTCCCTCTACCCCGCCCTGCGCGCCGGCCGGATCCCGCCGATCCGGGCGCTCACCGGCGGCCGCACGATCGAGCGGGCGCCGGGGCTGCGTCGCGCTCTCGTCGGCACCGCCCTCTTCCTGCCGGGCCTGGCGATCGGCGGCCTCTTCTGGTTCAGCAACCAGTCCGGCGGCACCTGGTCGGCGATCGTCGGCGTCGGCTCGACCGTGGTCATGTTCGTCGGCATGGTGCTGCTGGCGCCGTTCGTGGTGATGCCGATCATTCGAGCGCTGGCGATCCCGGCGCGCGCGATCATGCCCGCGGAGGGGCGCCTCGCCTCCGACTCGGTGCGCGCCAACCCGCTGCGCAGCTCGGCGACCGCCTCGGCGCTGGTGGTGACGCTCTCGGTCGTCGTCGTCAACGGGATCATGAGCCAGAGCTTCGTCGGCTCGATCTCCGACGAACTCGACAAGCGCTTCACCCGCGATCTGACCGTGCAGCCGGCGGGCTACACCGAGTACGGCGGCGGGCCCGGGACCTCGATCGCGCGACCGCTGCGGGAACGGATCGCCGCCCTGCCCGAGGCCGGCACGGTGACGCCGATCCGCAGCGTCTACATGCTGCACCTCCCGGTCAGCGACGAACCGGGCCTGCTCGAGGCGGTCGATCCGACGGTCTGGCCGCGGGTCGACCGCAGCGAATACGAAGGGGCGAGCACGGGAAAGGCGATGGCGGGGCTGGCCGGCGGCGGCGCGATCGTCGGCAAGGGCTTCTCCGACGACACCGGAATCAAGGTCGGCGACACGATCCCGCTCAGCGGCGCGGGCGGCGCCCGCCGCGTGCCGGTGGTGGCGACGCTCGACACCTTCGAGGCGAGCGGCAACACGGTGACGGTCTCGCTGCAGACGCTGAAGCAGGTCTATGGGATCACCACCGACTCCGTCCTCGCCGTCACCGCCGCCTCTCCCCAGGATCGCCGCCTGCTCGGAACCAAGATCCACCGCCTGCTGGCGACCGACTACCCCGGCTACGAAGCCGTCTCCAACACCAAGTTCAAGCAGCACTACGAAGACGCGATCAACCAGCAGTTCGCCTTCTTCAACGCGATCATCGGCATCGCCGTGATCGTCGGCCTGCTGGGGATCATCAACACCCTCTCGATGTCGGTGATCGAGCGCACCCGCGAGATCGGCGTCCTCCGCGCCCTCGGCGGCAGCCGCTGGCGCGTCCGCCGCACGATGCTCGACGAGAGCCTCCTCATCTCCCTCGGCGGCTGCCTGGCGGGCATCTTCGCCGGCCTCATAGTCGGCATCGTCTGGATCTACTCCGTCCGCGCCAGCACCCTAGTCGGCCTCAACCTCCACATCCCCGTCAGCATGCTGATCCTCACCGCCATCCTCGGCGTAGTGATCGGCACCCTCGCCGCGATCCTCCCCGCGAGACGCGCCGCGCACTTGGATCCGCTGCAGGCACTGACCTACGAGTGAGGGACGATTGGCGATTTAGCCTTGCTATAGCCAGGCTAATTCGCCAATCGCTCAGAACCCCAGGGCGAACTTGGCCTCATCGGTCATCAGTTCCGGGGACCAGGGCGGGTCGAAGACCATTTTGGGGTGGACGGCGGTGACGCCGGGGAGGTCGCCGACGAACTCGCGCATCTGCTCGGAGACCTGGGGGCCGATCGGGCAGGCGGGGGTGGTGAGGGTGAAGGTGACGTAGACCTCGGAGTCGTTCTCGATGTTGACGTCGTAGACGAGGCCGAGGGAGACGAAGTCGAGGCCGAGCTCGGGGTCGATCACCTCCTCGAGCACCTCGTAGACGTCCTCCTCGGTGAGGGTTTCGTCGTTCTGGTCGGGCGTGGTGATCTGGTCGTCAGACATAGCCCCATGGTAGCCGGGCCGTCTTCGGGCCACGCCCCCTTCCTTTGTTTCGCATAGCGGTACAAAGGAAGGGGACCCCTGCTCAGCGTGGCTCCAGGGGCGGTCCCTCCCCTGCTGGGGTCAGCCCGAGCTGGTACCAGCCGACGTCATGCCAGGCGCCGTGCTTCCAGCCGATCTCGCGGTTGACGCCGACGAGCTCGAAGCCGAGGTGCTCGTGGAGGGCGACGCTCGCCTCGTTCGGCAGGGTGATCCCGGCGCAGGCCATGCGGAAGCCGCGCTCGCGCAGGCGGGCGAAGAGGGCTTCGTAGAGGGCGCGGCCGAGTCCCTGGCCGCGGGCGTCCTCGGCTATGTAGACGGAGACGAAGGTGCTCCAGCGATAGGCGGGGCGCTCGTTGAAGGCGGTCGCGTAGGCGTAGCCGACGACCTCGCCGCCGCGCTCGGCGACGAGCCAGGCGTGGCTGGCGCCGTAGCGCTCGATCCGCGCCGCCATCTCCTCCGCCCCCGGCGCCCGTTCCTCGAAGGAGACGACGCTGCCCTCGACGTGGGGCGCGTAGATCTCGGCGCAGGCGGCGGCGTCGCGCTGGGGATCGGCGTCGCGGATGCTGGACATGGGCACGGCAATCTAGAGCGTCGGGAACGAAGCCGGCAATCGCTTAGGCTGCCGGGCATGAATGAGCAGGGTCAGATCGTGCGCCGCTCGATCGGGATCGTCTTCCCCGACGGAGGGCTGCTCGCCCTCACCTCGAACCTCCCGCGGGGCGCCGTCGCCCACGGCGACGAGGAGGTGACGGCGGTCCTCTGCGACTCCGACGCCGCTCCCCTCGCCTTCGAGGAGGCGCTGCTCTCGACCGAGTACGGCGAGGACGGGGTGCAGCGGCGGGCGACGCTGGAGCTGTGGCCGGACGTCGAGGACATGCGGCCGGTGCGCGGCGCCGGCAGCCTGATCAGCTCCGTCAGGGTCCGCCACCAGGAGCTCGACTCCCAGATCGCCTTCTTCCGCTGGTCGGTCGAGGGCCGGGAGGGGCTCGGCACCTACGAGGTCGCCCGCAGCTCCGATGAGTGAGTCCCCGGCCAACGGGATCCGGGCGATCGTCTCGGATTTCGGCGGCGTCCTGACGACGCCGCTGCTGAGCTCGTTCGTCGCCGTCCAGGACGAGATCGGGATCTCGGCCGAAGACCTCGGCAAGGCGATGCGCGCCGCCACCGAGGAGCGGGGCGAAAACCCGCTGTTCGAGCTGGAGCGGGGAGAGCTGGAGGAGGTTGCCTTCCTCGACCTGCTCGCCGACGCGCTCGAGCCGCTCGCCGGCCACCGGCCCCATCTCCATCGCTTCCGCGAGGTCTACTTCGAGGCGCTCCATCCCAACGGGGAGATGATCGAGCTGATGCACGAGCTGAAGGCGAGCGGGCTGAAGATGGCGCTGCTGACCAACAACGTGCGCGAGTGGGAGCCGCTGTGGCGCTCGATGCTGCCGGTCGACGAGATCTTCGAGGAGATCGTCGACTCCGCCTTCGCCGGCTGCCGCAAGCCGGAAGCGAGGATCTACGAACTGACGCTGGAGCGGATCGGGATGCGGGCGGAGGACTGCCTCTTCGTCGACGACCTCCACCCCAACTGCGAGGGCGCCGAGGCGCTCGGGATGCGCGCGGTCCACTTCCGCGACAACGAGCAGGCGATCGGCGAGATCCACGCCGCGCTCGACACCTCCGTCCCCGGTTAGGCGCGCTCGCGAGCCGCCCGCGCGGTGGCGCCGTTGCCCGTCCCGGACACCGGTTCCCGCCAGCGCCGCGCGAACGGCAGCCGCCACGAGTGCGGCGCGATCAGGGCGCCGATCTCCGCCGGCCCCCATGACCCCCGCGGGTACGGCTTCACCGGCGGCGGGTCCTGCAGCAGCGGTTCGGAGATCTCCCACAGCCGCTCGATCCCGTCCGCAGTGGTGAAGAGGGTGCGGTCGCCGATCATCGCGTCGCGGATCAGCCGCTCGTATGCCTCCACCGCCTCGCCCCGGTAGCCGGTTTCGTCGAGCGAGAACTGCATGCTCGCCTTGTCGAGCACCATCCCCATCCCCGGCCGCTTGCCGTAGAAGGAGAGCGAGACGCGGGAGGACTCGTCGAGGTCGAAGGTGAGGTGGTCGGGGCCGTAGCGGCCGACCCGCGAGTGCGCGGGGAACATCGCGTGCGGCGGCTCGCGGAAGGCGATCGAGATGATCCGCGCGCTTTCGCCCATCCGCTTGCCGGTGCGCAGGTAGAACGGCACCCCGCTCCAGCGCCAGTTGTCGATTTCGCAGCGCAGGGCGACAAAGGTCTCGGTGCTGGATTCCGGGTCGACCCTCTCTTCCTCCCGGTAGCCGTCGTACTGGCCGCGCGCCACCTGACTCGGGTCGAGCGGCAGCAGGCTGCGGAAGACCTTGTTCTTCTCGTCGGTGATCGGCGCCGGCGCCAGCGAGGTCGGCGGCTCCATCGCGACGAAGGCGAGGATCTGCATCAGGTGGGTGACGACCATGTCGCGGAAGGCGCCGGTCTTCTCGTAGAAGGCGGCGCGCGAACCGACGCCGAGCGTCTCCGGCACGTCGATCTGGATGTGGTCGATGTGGTCGCGGTTCCAGACCGGCTCGAACATGCCGTTCGCGAAGCGCACCGCGAGCAGGTTCTGGACCGCCTCCCTGCCGAGGTAGTGGTCGATGCGGAAGATCTCCGTCTCGGCGAAGATCGAGCGCAGCCTCGTGTTCAGCTGCACGGCGGAGGGGCTCGGGGCTCTGAACGAGGCGGTCGCACGCGCGAAGGAAGGGATCGGCGGGGAGCCTCGCCTTCTGCACTACCTCTCCGTCCCTCCGGCGGCATCCACCGGCATCGTCGAGGAGCTCGGAAAGCTG
>JBIOWB010000049.1:0-38778 GCA_044868125.1 Solirubrobacterales bacterium | reverse complement strand
TGATCATCTCGAGGATCTCCTCGAGCGACTTGCGCTTGATGAAGACGCCGCGCCGCGGCTGGATCTCGATGAACCCCTCCTGCTCGAGGCGGGCCAGCGCTTCGCGGATCGGGGTTGCCGGGGGGGTCGAGTCGGAGACCGTCTTCCCGGCCCGCGGCGTGAGGCTGCGCACCCAGCCGGTCGCCGGCGGCCTCGGGTCCCACAAGTGGGTCGATCGACCAGGGATCAACCGTCCCGCCCCCGGCGAGGCCGGAGCGCTGATCCTCGACGAGGGCGAGGTCCTCGAGGCCGGCTGGGCCAACGTCTTCGCCGTCCGCGGCGGCACCCTCTTCACACCACCCCTGGACGGCCGCCTCCTCCCCGGCACCACCCGCGCGGTACTACTGGCAAGTGCAGCCGAAGAAGGAATCGATGCACGTGAGGAGCCGCTTCGACCGGAAGATCTCCTCCACTCCGACGAGGTCTTCCTCACCGGCTCCATCCGCGGTATCGAGCCAGCGTTAGAGCTTGACGGTCAGCAGCTATCCGGCTGCGGAGCAGTTAGCCATCGCCTCGCCGCCGCACTCCGACAACGCTGGGGCCTTCCGAGTGACTCGGGTGCACCCCGATCCTCTGCAGCCGAGCCGAAACTCGGTCAGCTCTCTCGGTAAAGCTGCGAAACCGGACCTCGAACCGCGGCTGAGGTTGCGGAGCGACGTCCCTGCCGGGGGGTGGCGCCGATTTGGGGGACCATCCCGGGAGGGATGGTGGGACCAAATCGGGGTCAGGACCCGCCGGCCCGACCACCTCCGCCCCTGCTGAGACGGGCGCCGCCGACCCGGCTCCGTCCCTAGCCTCAACCGCAGCCTCCGCGCTCCTCTCAGCCGCCTCAGCCGCCCGTCTCGCCTGGCGCGCCGCATCGAGCGCCATCTCCCCCACCTCGCGCACGCCCTCCTCGGAAGCGCGGGCCACCACCAACGCCTCGTCGATCCGCGCCTCGAGCTCGCCGACCAGCGGCACGCTGCGGCGCGGCACCACCCAGTCCTGCGTCGTGTCTCGCTCGTCCGCGGCGATAGCGGGAATTTATGCTCGGGGGAGGCGGCAAATTCGCGCTCTGGCTAGATTTACGCCCGCCCTTCCCAGAACCGAGACCCGAGGAGCACGTTGAGACACCCCAGAGACTTCTTCCTGCCGCAGGCGATCGGCGCCCCGGAGCCGCTCCGCGAGATCCCCGTCAAGCCCTCGCGGATGATCCACTTCCTCGACTTCTCGAACGAGAAGATGGTCGCCAAGGCCGGCGACATCGCGGCCAAGACCGACATCCTCCTCGGCAACCTCGAGGACGCGGTCCCGGTCGATCGCAAGGAGGCCGCGCGCGAGGGCCTGATCCGCGCCGCGAAGGAGAACGACTTCGGCCAGACCTCGCTCTGGACCCGGGTCAACGCCCTGGAGAGCCCCTGGGTGCTCGACGACCTGACGCAGCTGGTGGGCGAGATCGGCGACCAGCTCGAGGTGGTGATGGTGCCGAAGGTCGAGGGCGCCTGGGACATCCACTACGTCGACCGCCTGCTCGCCCAGCTCGAGGCCAAGGCCGAGCTCTCGCGGCCGATCCTCGTCCACGCGATCCTCGAGACCCCGCAGGGCGTGGTCAACCTGGAGGAGATCGCCAACGCCAGCCCGCGCATGCAGGGGATGAGCTTCGGCCCGGCCGACCTGGCGGCGGCGCGGCGGATGAAGACGACCCGCGTCGGCGGCGGCCACCCCGGCTACCGGGTGATGGAGGACCCGGCCGACCCGGAGAACCCGGAGGCCGACCGCGTCAGCGCCCAGCAGGACCTCTGGCACTACTCGATCGCCCGCATGGTCGACGCCTGCACCTCCGCCGGCATCCTCCCCTTCTACGGGCCCTTCGGCGACATCAAGGACACCGCCGGCTGCGAGACCCAGTTCCGCGCCGCCTTCCTGATGGGCTGCGTCGGCGCCTGGTCGCTGCACCCGGTCCAGATCGGGATCGCCAAGAAGGTCTTCAGCCCGCCGCCGGACGAGGTCAGGTTCGCGAAGAAGGTGATCGAGGCGATCCCCGACGGCCGGGGCGTCCACATGATCGACGGCAAGATGCAGGACGACGCCACCTGGAAGCAGTGCAAGGTGATGGTCGAGCTGGCGGAAATGCTGGCCGCGAAGGACCCGGAGTTGGCCGAGTCATACAAGTAGCCACCCGGTGTTTCTACAAGTAGTCAGTAAGCGGTCGCCTCAGTAGTAGGGCGGGCTCCGAGCCCTCCTTCGCCTATTAGGAAAAACGAATTTTTCCTTTTGATTTTCCCGTAACCTGCGGGAAGACGATTCCGGGGTTGCAGCGGCTCATGTGATCCGCAGCGGCTGCCGATACGGAGATGGATTCGATGACCGCAACCATTCTCCAACTGCCGCCTTACAACTAAGCCCAGTCCAAATTCCCCTGCCAGAAATCAATGCACTCCTCGTCTGATCTTCCCCTCGACCGCGGTTTCCAGCCTCACCCCAGCACGCGCGAAACCCTCGTCCAGGATCGGCCCACCCTCGGCACGATGCCGATGGCGCGGCGCGGGCCCGGGCTATGGCTGCTTCCCGCCGTCGACTTCGTCTCTTCCTCGATCGCCCTGGCGGTGGTCGCCGCGACGGCGGGGGTCGCGTTCGCGCCGGCCTTCCCGGTCGCGCCGGGCATCCTCCTCCTCGTCTACTCCCTGCTCGGCGTCTACGGCTCGCAGCCCGCGCGCGGCACCGAGGGCGGCGCCGCCTGGCCGGTCATCCGCTTCCTCGTCGCCGCTCTCTTCGCCTGGTCCGCGTCCCTGCTGACGCCGCTGGGAGGGCTCGAGCAGCTGGGGCTGTGGCTCGGCTTCATCGCCTTCGACACCGTCCTGCGCGCCCTCCTCGGCCCCTACGTCGAGCACCTCAATCCGCAGGAGCGCTGGGTCCTGGTCGGGGACGAGGACACCGCCGAGCGACTCCGCGCCTACTCGCCGCTGAAGAAATACGCGAACGTCGTCGGCACCGTGCCGCCGGCCGAGAAGGACCCCGGCACGGCCGGCCGCGTCGCCGCTCTCGAGGTCGTCGAGCGCTACCACGCCGACCGCGTCGTCATCTCCAGCCAGCACGCCGACGACGAGGGCCTGCTGGAGCTGATGCGGGCGTTCAAATCGATCGGCATCCCGGTCAGCCTGCTGCCGCGTCCGCTGGACCTGCTCGAGGCGCAGTCGATCACCGCGAACCGAATCGGCGGCGTGCCGCTGATCGAGGTCGAGGCGCTCGGCGCCCGCAGCTCCGTCCCCTACAAGGGCCCGAACCGCCGCACCCGCAGGACCAAGGTCAGCGTCGTCGTGCCGGCGATGAACGAGGAAAAGAACATCGGCCAGGTGCTCGGCGAGCTGCCCGAGGGCCTGCACGAGGTGATCCTCGTCGACGGCAACTCGAGCGACAACACGATCGAGGCCGCCCGCGCCGCCTACCCGAGCATCCGCGTCACCAGCCAGAGCGGCCGCGGCAAGGGCGACGCCTTCCGCACCGGCTTCGCCGCCGTCACCGGCAACCTGGTGGTGATGCTCGACGCCGACGGCTCCGCCGACCCGGCCGAGATCACCCGCTTCGTCTCCGCGCTGGAGGCCGGCGCCGACTTCGCCAAGGGCTCCCGATACATGGAGGGCGGCGGCAGCGCCGACATCACCAGGCTGCGCAGCCTCGGCAACACCGTCCTCAGCGGCACCGCCAACGTGCTGCACGGCACCCATTTCACCGACCTCTGCTACGGCTACAACGCCTTCTGGGCCCGCTGCCTCCCCTTCATCTCGCTCGACGTCCCGGGCTTCGAGGTGGAGACGCTGATCAACCTGCGGATGGCCTCCGCCGGAATGAAGATCACCGAGGTGCCGAGCTACGAGAAGGAGCGTCTCCACGGCGAGAGCAACCTGAAGACCTTCCGCGACGGCTTCCGCGTTCTCGGGACGATCTTCCGCGAGGCCCGCCGCCGTCGCAGCCTCCGCCACGAGCGCGCCCCCGCCTCCCCGGCCAAGGTCGCCGAGCAGCAGCGCGCCCGCGCCACCGCCTGAGCGGTAAGTCGCTCCCCAGCGAACCACCGTCCCCGCTGGCGGCGCTAGCCTCGGCGACGATGAGCGACGAGCAGCGCCGACCAAAGCGCGAGGTCGACCCCGACACGGCCCTGGGAGCCGCGGTCGGAGGCCTGCGGCAGCGAGCGAGCATGAGCCGGGAGGAGCTGGCGAAACGGGCGGAGCTCCGGGAGGAGGAGATCGTCGCGATCGAGGCGGGTCGCCTGGAGCCGACCTGGGGCGACCTGCGACGGATCGCCCACGCCCTCGAGGTGCCGCTGCCCGAGCTGCTGGCGCTGACCGAGCGCCTGACCAGGCCAAATTAGACCCTGAGACCTTAAAGCCACCGCTCAATCGGCCCCTGCCTACACTTAAGTTTTTATTGCGCGCGAACTCCGTCGAGCAAAGTTGTTAGGGTGCGCTCTCTTTTTTCGGGAAGGGAGAAAACAGTGAGCCCATCGAACTCGCCATCGTTCGCCGATCGCCTGGCCGAGCTGACGCGCCTTCTTGCCGAGGAGGACAGTCCGCTGGCATTGGGCCTGTGGGAGCGTGGGACGGCCGTGCGCATCGGTCAGGTGACCCAGGCGATCAAGGGAGGAAGCAAAAAAGTCCGGCGGATCGAAGACGGCTACCAGTATGTCGGTGGCTTCCCGGCGCATATGTGGAAACTGGCGACGGCGGACTCTCAATACAAGACCCTGAGCCACAGCATCAACACCTTCTCCAGTCGTTGGAATTCCTTGAAGAAAAAGATCGATTCCAGAATGCATTACGTGAGCATTGGACCGGGAACCGGGGAGAAGGACGGCTTGGTACTCAAGTACCTGGCCAACGTGGCATCGAAGCCGATCGTTTACATCCCGGTGGACATCAGCGCCGATTTGCTCAGGATGTCGCTTGACGTCTCGGTGCAGGGCATCGACGAGGAGATCATCGACGTGCTGCCGATCGAGCTCGACATCGCGAGCGACCTCGGGCTGGAGGGACTGAAAAAGGTGATCGACCTCATGACCGACGGCCCAGTGCTCCTCTCCCTGCTCGGGAACACGCTCGCCAACTTCAGGGAGGACGCTGCCATGCTGGAGCGGATCGCAACCCTTCTCTCGGGGTCGGAGGACATGCTCCTGATGGAACTCGCCACCGCGCAAGAAGCGACGGCCGATCTTGCCGACGTGGCAGCCTCCGAATACGAGGGGAGCGTTTCGTTCCGCAACTTCGTCATGGCCGCCCTCACCCAATACACCAACTGCACCGCCGAGTCGGGCAGTGTCGTGTATGACGGAAAACTCTCGAACTCCGCCATCGAAATCACCACCTACTTCACGCCGCGCAGGAAACTCGACATCTACGTGAGCGATACGGATCATTTTTCGCTCGGCTCGAAAGAATCGATCGAGCTCTACCGATCGCGAAAGTACACGTCCGAAGCGCTCAACAGCTTATTTGCCGACTTTTCGGAGTTGGCCCAAAAAGAATCCTCGTATTCAAAAGATTTCGGGGTCGTCTCGTCCCTGCTTCGCTACGGAGACAGCGAGGACGATTGGCAGACCCATCCCGCGGCGCGATGACATAGTCGCTTGAAGAGCCGCAGAGTCATCACGACGATCTGGGTCGTCATCTGGACCCTCATAGGCGCCGGCCTGACGACGGCGGTCGTCACCTCGCTCAACGAGGAGCCGAGGCCGGAGATCGTGATCGAGACGTGCTCCCTTCTCGCGGCTCTTCTCCTGGTGATCGTGGAGCGCCTTGCGAGTCGCAACGCCGCGCGGAGAGCCTTGCTCGGCTGGGTCATCGACGAGTTGGTCGCCAACAGGGACAAGCTGGAGGGGAAGGTGTGGCGGAAAGACAAAAAGACGCTTCGCAAGGAAGAGGAGGACGTCAACGCGGGCTTGCGCTTCTACTATCCCCACCTCTCCACCTCTGCGATATCGGCAGCGGTCCTGAGCACCGAGTTCGATCTTCACGATCTCGAGCTGGTCCAGAAACTGCATGCATGGAGGGATGCGGCTGACGAGTGCAATGCACGACTCGCGATGGCGCAGCTTCTCCTCTTCTTCCTTCCTGCGACCAAGGAGGGGATGCAGGAGCGCCTCAGGCTGCACCTCTCGATACGCGACCTCCCCGTGGTGCGCGCGCGAGAGGAGCTCGAGAACGTAACCAAGTACCTGCTGAAGTCCCGCGGAAGCCTTCCGATCGAGAAGGACGGCTTTCGGCTGCTTGCTCGGATCCAAGAGCCGAGCCGCAGAGCCGCTCTTGCCGCTGACGAGGCTTAGGACCGCCCGCGCGGGGGCGGGGCGATCGGGCTGCCGCCGATGCCGCCGTACAGGTTCGGCTTGAAGGCGCCGGGCCTGATCGCGACGCGGAAGGCGTGGCGGTCCTGCTTGCGGCGCTCGATCGGCCAGTTGGTGCCGCGGTCGTCGACGTCGTACCAGATGACGGCGCGGACCTTGCGGTAGCTGTGGCGGACGACCTTGAACATGTGCTTGATCCAGGCGGGCTTGCTGCCGCCCTTGTTGCTGGCGGCAACCTCGGCGAGCATCATCGGCTTGTCGGGAGCGACCTTGGTGACGATCCGCTTGTAGCTGCGGTGGAAGACTTCGTTGAAGCTCTGCCAGCCGGGGGAGCCACGCCGCTTGCCCCAGTTGAAGCCGTCGAGACCGGTCCAGTCGACGTAGGCGTCGCCGGGGTAGAGCTCTCCCATCGGGGTCAGGGTGCCGAAGAGGTCGACGTTGGGGCACCAGACCCAGGAGACATTGGTCGCCCCCACCTCGGTGAAGATGTCGTGGACGTGGCGCCAGGCGGTGACGAACTGGCCCGGGGTGTTGCCGTTGACGCCCTCGTTCCAGGGGAACCAGAAGCCGTTCATCTCCCAGTCGAAGCGGAGGAAGAAGGGGTGGCCCCAGGCCTTGGCCTTGGTGGCGAATTCACGGATGTAGGCGTCGTAGCGGCCGCTGATGACAGCGCTGAGGCTGTAGTCGGGCTGGTCGAGTTCAGGCGGACTTGCACTCGAATTCCAGCTGAAGACGGGGATCGCACCGTAGCGCCGCGCGTTTTCCAGCGGCGTGGTGGGGAATTTGGTCATCGCGCAGCCGGCACTGCCGCATTCGGCGAACGGGGAGCCGAACTCGAGCAGCGAAAGCCCCTTGCCGGCGATCTGCTGGAACCGGTAGACCGGGTTCATGTCCCAGGGGGCCGCTTCGCCGGTCATCTGGTCGCCGATCTGAGCTCCCCAGTAGAGCGAGGTGGGAGGCTTCTTCTTTGCTGATGCCGTTCCCGGCGCCAGCAGCAAGAGGAAAGCCAGCAAGCAGACGGAGCCCCGGCGCAAGAGCTGGGACCCGCGGAGACGGTCGCCTTTGCCGTTGGTGGTCCTCATCTGTCTCTGTGTTTCAAACCCGATCCCTGAGCGTTCGCTGCGACCGATCCGTTCAGTTGATACGGACGAATCAGCAATCGGGATCAGCCGGGGGGAGGAATCGGACTGGTTGCTAATTCCCCAAAGCGGTTGTTGGCATAGATGCCCTTGCGAATCCCTTCGGAAAACGCCCTCGTCGCGTTGGGAGACGTTTCCAGGGGCCAGTCGACGGTCCGATCAACGGTGTTGAAGTAAATCAACGCGCGAATCCGCGGGAATTTTTGCGGAAGGCCTTCGAACATCTTCTTGATCCAGAGGGCCTTATGGCCGCCATAGGGGCTGGTGGCAAACTCGCCCAGCATCAGCGGCTTGCGCGGGGCGATCTTCTCGGTGACCAGCTCGTAGGTGGGGTCGAAGATGGCCGAGAAGCTGCGCCAGGGACGGGGGTTGACCGGGTTTCGGCCCCAGTTGTAACCGTCGAGGCAGGTCCAGTCGACGTATCCGTCGCCGGGGTAGAGGCTCTTCAGGCGCTGCTTGCGGAGTCGCTTCTCCGTGTCGGCGTACGGGCACCAGACCCAGGTCGCGTTGGTCGCCCCGACCGCGGTGAAGATGTCGTGCACGTGGCGCCAGGCGGCGACGAACTGCCCCGGTGAGTTGCCGTTGACGCCCTCGTACCAGGGGAACCAGCTGCCGTTCATCTCCCAGTCGAAGCGGAGGAAGAAGGGGTGGCCCCAGGCCTTGGCTTCCGACGCGAACTGGGAGATGTAGGGGTCGTAGGTGCCTTCGATCAGGTCGGCCAGCTGGAAGTCGGGCTGTTCGGCCGACTTGCGCGGCGATGATTCCGACCCCCAGCTGAAGACCGGGATCGCGCCGTGGCCGCGGACGTTGTTCATCGCTTCGGTGGGAAAGCGGTAGGGACGGCAGGGGATCCGGTTGCAGTCGGTGAAGGGAGAGGAGAACTCGATCAGCGAGAGCCCCTTGCCGACGAGCTGTTCGAAGCTCGCCACCGGGCCCATGTCCCAGGGGGCGTCCCTGTCGCTCGCGGGGTCGCTGATCCAGGCTCCCCAGTAGATCGGCTGCGGCTTGGTGCGTGGCTTGGATGGGCGTTTCGCACCGCCGTCCTGCTGCTTTGCGGCCGCGATTCCGGCGACCGGCAGCAGACAGCAGCCGAAGAGGGCCAAGAGCAGCACGATCGGTAGGCGCGCCCGGGGCGGGCGCCGGAAATGATGCCTCGCAGACAAAGGGGGCAGTGTAGGGAACGTGATCGGCGGCACTCAAGCACGCTCAGGCGGGTGGCTGAATCGAGCCACCCGCGAGCCCGGGGTAGCCGGCGCCCTGGTAGACCGACTGCCCGATCCCTTCGGCGAACGCGGTGGTTGCCGCCGGCGAAGTCTCGATCGGCCAGTCCATGTCGTCGTCGAATTTGTCGAACCAGAGCATGGCGCGCGCCTGCGGGTAAGCGGCCGGGATGCGCGAGAGGGCGTCGCGGATCCAGGCGGCCTTGTCGCCGCCCTGCTCGCTGGAGCCGAACTCGGCAATCATCAGCGGCTTCGCGGGGGCGATGTCTTCGGCGATTTCGCCGTAGGTATCGGCGAAGAGCTGGTCAAAGCTGCGCCAGCCGCGCGGCGAGGCGGGGTTGGTGCCCCAGTTGTAGCCGTCGAGGCCGGTCCAGTCGACGTAGCCATCGCCGGGGTAGAGCGAAGCGAGGTCGGTCATCGAGCCGGCCGGGTCGACGAACGGGCACCAGACCCAGGAGACGTTGGTCACGCCGACCGCGTTGAAGACGTCGTGAACGTGGCGCCAGGCGGCGACGTACTGGCCGGAGGCGTTGCCGTTGACGCCCTCCGCCCAGGGGAACCAGTTGCCGTTCATCTCCCAGTTGAAGCGGAGGAAGAAGGGGTGACCCCAGGCCTTGGCTTCTGCGGCGAATTCGCGGATGAAGTCGTCGTAGCGGCCGTCGATCACGTCGCCGAGCTGGAAGTCGGGCTGGTTGAGGCTGGAGGGGATCGACTGCGAGCTCCAGCTCAGCACCGGGATCGCGCCATGGGACCGGATGCTTTCCATCGGCTTGGTCGGGAACTCGTAGAAGTCGCAGCCGGGGTCGCAGTTGGCGAAGGGCTGGAAGAACTGGACCAGCGAGGCGGACTTGCCCGCCTCCCCCTCGAACTTGGTCACGGCCGACATGTCCCAGGGAGCCTGTTCGCCGGTCACGTGATCGCCGATCGTCGCGCCCCAGTAGAGCGGCTGCGGGGTGCGGCTCGCTGCGGCCGTCTTGCGGGCGCAGCGACGGCGGACAGCGGCCGGGTTGATCCGCCCGGCGCGGGCGCGGACGCAGCGGTTGACGCCTCCCAGCGCCCGCGCATCGCCCAACTTCGCACCCTGGTGGAAACCGTGGTCAGCGGCGCCCGGGGCGGCAAGGGCGACGCCTGCGCTGAGCACGAAGATCGTCGCTGCCAGCCAGAGGACCCGGCCCGCGAGGTGGTTTGAAAAGCCTTTGGCCATACTGGCCCATCGACGCCCTGGCCGTTTGTTTCAGCGACGGTCCACCTACCTGGACATATGTCCAGGTAGGTGGAATCCAACGATCAGCTGGGCGGCTGGATCGTGCTCGCGCCGAGGCTGGTGAAGGTGTTACCGACGTAGGCGGGGTTTTGGATGCCTTCGGCGAAGGCCGTGGTGGCCGTGCTCGAGGTCTCGAGCGGCCAGTCCATGTTGCTGTCGTATTTGTCGAAATAGAGCAGCGCGCGGATCTTCTTGTATTCGCTCGGGATCCGCGCCAGCATGTCCTTGATCCACGCCGACTTGGAGCCGCCGTACTCGCTGGTGGCGACCTCGCCGATCATCATCGGCTTTGAGGGCGCGATCGTGTTGACGATGTTCTGGTAGCTGGCGCGGTAGACCTGTTCGAAGCTCTTCCATTTGTCTGGCTTCGCCGGGTTGGTCCCCCAGTTGTAGCCATCGAGGCCGACCCAGTCGACGTATGCGTCGCCGGGGTAGACGGAGGCGAGCGGGGTGGCGCCGCTGTATTCGACGTTCGGGCACCAGACCCAGGTGGCGTTGGTGGCGCCGACCGCGGCGAAGATGTCGTGGACGTGGCGCCAGGCGGCTACCGATTCGCCCGGCTGGTTCCCGTTGACGCCTTCGTGCCAGGGGAACCAGTGCCCGTTCATCTCCCAGTTGAAGCGGAGGAAGAAGGGGTGGCCCCAGGCCTTGGCCTTGGTGGCGAATTCACGGATGTAGGCGTCGTAGCGACCGGAGATCACGTCGGAGAGCTGGAAGTCGGGCTCGTTGTTGGTGGAGGGGATCGACTGCGAGCTCCAGCTCAGGACCGGGATCGCGCCGTGCAGGCGGATGCTTTCCAGCGGGCTGGTCGGGAAGTTGTAGAAGGAGCAGCCCGGGTTGCAGTTGGCGAAGGGCTGGAAGAACTGCACCAGCGAGAGCTTCTTTTTCGTCTCTTCCTCGAACTTGGCGACCGCGCCCATATCCCACGGCGCCTGACCGCCGGTCAGGTGACTGCCGATCGTCGCGCCCCAGTAGATCGGGGAGCCGGTGCCCGCTTCCGGCGCCGGGGTCGGAGTCGGTTCGGGTTGCGGAGTCGGTTCGGTTTTCGGGGCGGTGTTCGAGACCTTCACCGACACGCTGGTCGTCGCCTTGGCCCCGCGCGACCCGATCGCCGTGGCGGAGAGGGTGTGGTTGCCGTTGCCGAGCCCAGTGGTGTCGAGGGTGCCGCCGTAGGGTGCGCTGGAGTCGCTCCATTTGGTCGATCCGTCGACGGCGAATTCGACCTTGCTGGGGGCGCCGGCAAGCACGGTCACTTCCCAGGCGACGCTTCCCGAGACCGTCTGACCGTCACTCGGCTTGGCGGTGGCGATCGAGAGAACTTCCTTACTGGCACCACCGGCGCCACCGGTCTTGGTGCGGCTGGTGGTCACCGTGGTGGTCGTGACCGGCTTGCCACCGCCGAGCGCCCGCGCCGGCGAGATGCCTTCCGCTGCAAGCGCGCTCGGCGCGAACTGGGCGGCAAGGATGAAGAGGAGGGCGAGGGTCTTGGTGAGGGTTCGAGTGGGAGTCATTGCCCCGCACTCATCGACCCCCTTCAGCTAGCGATTCAGTTCACCCTGTTGGCCTGGACGTTTGTTCATTTGCGCCGTAAGTACCGATCCGTAGAGACCGAGCAGGGCGGCAGCGCATTCATCCCAGGATGTGAGCATTGGCGAGCGCTGCGGCTGCGGTTTCGCCAGCTCCTCGATCGCCGCGGCCGCGATCTGCTGCGGCGTCGAGTCGAGCGGGATCCCACGGGCGAAGCCGTCGGCGGCGATCTCGGAGAGGCCGCCGGCGTCAGCGACGAGCAGCCGGCGCCGCGCCGCTGCTGCCTCGAGCGCGACCAGCGGATGGGACTCGAACTCGCTCATCAGGACGACGAGCGAGACGCGCCCCAGCAAGGCCGCCATGCCGTGCGGGTCGCCAGGCGGGACGCTGGTGATCTCGACCTTGCCGGCGAGGCCGAGCTCCGCCACCCGGCGCCGCAGCTCCTCTTCGTACGGGCCCTTGCCGACGATCAGGAGTCTGGCGTCGGGCCTCTGCTCGAGGACCAGCGGGAAGGCCTCGAGCACGCGGTGGTGGCCCTTGTAGCGCTCGAGCCGTCCGATCGAAGCCAACGTCGCTGTCGCCGGCTCGGTGCCGACGAGGTCGCCGTCGGCGAAGCTGAGGTCGGTGCCGTTGGGGATGAAGGCAAACCGCTCCGGTGGCACGTCGAGCAGCTGTCCGTACTGCTCGATCTCGAAGCGGGCGATCGCGACCAGGCGGGCGGCCCGCCGCAGCAGCGGCCGCAGCAACCGCATCTGCGCCCGCCGGGCACGATTGCGGTACTCCGTCGAATGACCGCCACCGTGGAAGGTGACCACGTACGGAACCCGCATGACGAGCGCCCGCAGCATCGCCAGCGGGGCGACGAGGGTGTGGTAGCTCTGGACGTGGACCAGGTCCCACTTCTCCTTGCCCATCTCCCGCCAGATCCCTGGCGCGAAGTACCAGTCGCGGCCGCGCGGCCAGGCGCGCAGGGTGCGGATCCGCACCCCCTCATGGATCTCCGTCTTCGCCCCCTTCGAGTCGGGGTCGGTACAGATCACCTCGATGTGGACGCCGGCGGCAGCCATCCGGGCGCTGACCTCGAGCACGTGTCGCTCTACCCCACCCTGCGCCAGCGGGCTGCGCGGAGTCACCATCAGAACCCGCAGGGGACCGCCGTTGGTGCTCGGGTGCGCGGCCTCGGTCTCGTCCGGCTTGGCGATGCCGGTGCGGACGCGCAGGTAGTCGACCGTCGTCGCGGCGAGACCGACCAAGATCGTCGCCGCCCGGCCGAGGCCGCTCGCGTCCCCCTTGGCGACGTCGCCAAGGTCGCGGAGGAAGCCGAGCGGCAGCGTGCGGCGGACGTAGGCGCGCTCGGAGGAGAGGCCGTCGTCGCTCCCGACCATGCCGCTGAGGACCGCCTTCGAGCGCCCCTCGGCGCGGCAGCGGTCGAGGAAGTAGCGGATCCTTCCGCGGCTGGGGGGGACGACGTGTTCGACCTCGGCGGCGGGGTCGTAGAGGATCTCCGCCTCGGGCCAGCGCTGGTGGACGCGGATGCTGAGGTCGGTCTCCTCGCAGCCGACCGGCAGCGTTCCCACCCGGCCGAGGTCGTGGCTGAAGCCGCCCACCTCGAGCAGCGGCGCCCGGCGAAAGGACATGTTGGCGCCGACCAGGTTGCGGACCGGCTCCAACTGCTGCGGCATCCCCGAGTGGGTGCAGCCGACGACCCAGTCGAACTCGGGCGGAAACCAGCCCGGCTTGCCCTCGACCCAGCGCGGCCGCACCTTCCCCCCCACCCCCAGCACGTTCGGGTCGGCGTAGGCGGCGGCGAGCCGCGCCAGCCAGTCAGCGGCGGCGATCGCGTCGTCGTCGAGGAAGGCGGCCACCTCCCCGCTCGCTTCGGCGACGCCGGTGTTGCGAGCGCCGCTGAGGCCCTTGCGCTCACGGTTGGCGACGACCTTCAGGTCCGGCCATAGCGCCCGTGCCTCGTCCAGCAGCTCCGGCGCGTGGTCGATCACCAGCACGACCTCGTGCGGCGCGTGCGTCTGCGCCCGCAAGGAGTCGACGGCTTCGGACAGAACCTCTAGGCGGTCGCGCGTAAAGGCGCAGATGACGACCGAGATGGTGGGCGGCTCGCTCGGCACCGGCCGGATTCTGGCACGACCAGCACTCCGCCCTGCCAGTCTTCAACGATGCGAATCATGATGCTCGCCCAGTCCTTCGCCCCGATCGTCGGCGGCGAAGAGCGCGTGGTCGAGGATCTGAGCCGCGAACTGGTCCGACGCGGGCACGAGGTCTCGATCGCGACCCTGCGGCAGCCGGGCGACACCCCGGTCGGCGAGGTCGCCGGGGCCCGCGTCTATCCCCTGCGCAGCAGCAGCTACCGGGTCACGAGGGAGAGTCCGGACGCCGAGCGCCGTCACTCGCCCCCGGCGCCGGATCCCGAGACGGTCCTCGACCTGAGCCGGGCGCTGCGGCGGGAGCGGCCCCAACTGGTCCACGCCCACAACTGGCTCGTCCACTCCTATCTGCCGCTGGCGCGGGGCGCCCACAGCGCCCTCGCCCTCTCCCTCCACGATTACGGGTTGGTCTGCGCGACCAAGCGCCTGCGGCGCAAGAACCACGTCTGCTCGGGGCCGGCGCCGGTCAAGTGCCAGCTCTGCGCCGGCGGGCACTACGGGATGACGAAGGGGTTGGTCGCCGCCTTCGGCACCCGCTCCCGCGAGCGGCGGCTGCGACGAGCGGTCGACGTCTTCCTGCCGGTCAGCTCCACCGTCGAGGAGCTCTGCCGGATCCGCGAGGACGAGGTCTCCCGCGTCGTCCCCAACTTCATCGGCGAGCTGCCGGAGGACCCGCCGACCGATCCCAGGCTGGCCCGCCTCCCCGACGAGCCGTTCGTGCTCTTCTTCGGCGACGTAACCGAGGACAAGGGCGCCTGGGAGCTGGCCGAGGCCCACCGGACGCTCGAGGACCCGCCGCCCCTGGTGCTCATCGGCCGTTGCTACATCGACGAGCTGGAGAGCCGCCCGGGCGTGCACGTGATGGGCGCCTGGCCACACGCGCTGGCGATCGAGGCGCTGCGGCGCTCGCTGTTCAGCGTCGCCCCCTCGCTCTGGCCGGAGCCCTTCGGCCTGGTCGCCCTCGAGGCCGCGGCGGCCGGCAAGCCGATCGTCGCCACCGCGACGGGCGGCCTGCGCGACATCGTCGTCGACGGCGAGACCGGACTGCTGGTCCCGCCGGAAGACCGGAGAGCGCTCGCCGCCGCCCTGCGGAAGCTGATCTCAGACGTCGACCTGCGCGAGCGACTCGGCGCCGCCGCGAAGCAGCAGGCTGGCAAGTTCAGCCCTGAGGCGATCGTGCCGCGGTTCGAGCAGGCCTACGCCCTGGCGCTAGAAAAGCACCAGGAAATGCCGATTAAGCCGTAATCCGGCCTTCTTTGGCCTGACAAAGGTTCCTCGTCCCCGTTCGGAGGGGGAGAGATGAACCAGTCGCTGCGGAACCGGCTGTGGGCCGGCACGGTTGTGCTGTTCGCTGTGCGGCTGGTGGTCTCGTTGATCCGGACGGGGCCAGTGCTGGTGGCGGATGAGATCGGTTACCTGACCAACGCCCGGGTGCTGACCGGTGGCATCGCCGGCCAGCTCGAACAGGCGCCCTTCTACCGTGGCGGCTATTCGCTGCTGATCGCGCCGGTGGTCGGTCTCGTCTCCGACCCGACCGTCGCCTACCACCTGATCCTCGTCCTCAACGCGGCCTTGGCGGCGGCGGTCTTCCCGCTCCTCTACCTGCTCCTGACTCGGTTCGGCGGCGTGCGGGCGGAGCTGGCGTTCTGGGCGGCCTTGGCGGGGGCCGCGTATCCGGCGCTGACCGTCCTCTCGCAGGTGGCGATGTCCGAGAACGCCCTCTTCCCGCTCGTCGTCGTCTGGCTGATCGCCTTCGGCGGAGTGCTTGCCGCTCAGCGCGAGGGGCATGAACTCGCGTGGGCCGCCGGTCTCGGGGCCGCGACCGGAGCGCTGTGGGCGGTCCACAACCGGATGATCGTCGCCGTCGTGCTGGCGGTCGGCGGCCTGATCTGGCTGGCGGCGCGGCGGCGACTGCGACCGGCTGCGACGATCGTCGGCCTCGTCGTCGTGGCCCTCGCCTTCCTCGGCGTCCACTTCCTCGACGGCTACCTGATCGACCACAACTACGCGGGCTCGGCGCCCGACGAACTGAGCGAACGGATGGACGAGATCTTCCAGTTCGGCGGCTTCAGGACCGCACTGGCGAACCTGGTCGGGCAGAGCTGGTACCTGCTGGTGGCGACCTTCGGCTTGGCGGCCGCGGCCGTTTGGGATTTCTGCCGCCGTCAAAGAGGAATCGCCGAATCGCATCAATTTCGGGCTCCAGAACAACCAAGAATTGATGCAGTTCGGTCGGATGAGGGACCGGCGCCCGTGCTCGGGGTCCTGCTGGCGCTGACCGGGCTGCTGCTGATCGTCTCGGCGGCCGCCTTCCCGGAACGAACCCGTACCGACATGCTGATCTACGGCCGCTACACCGAGGTCGTGGCGCCGGCGCTGATCGCCTTTGGCCTTGCGGCACTCAGCCGGGTGCTCCGGCCCTTTGTTCCGGATAGCGGGGAAAAAGACCGGCACGCCCTGGTGGATCGGCGTCTCGCCTGGCCCCTGGTTGCCTTCGGGGCGCTGACGGCGCTCGTGGTCCTGATTCGGGCAACCGCCTCCGAGCCCGATGCGGCGAACCGCTGGAACATCTCCGCCCTGCCCTTCGTCACCGTCCAGCTCGGGCCGGCGATCCTGATCGGCGCGGCCCTGGTCGCCATCGCCGGAGCGGGCCTGCTGCTGCTGGCGAGCCGACGCGGTCAGCGCCTGCTCGGCCTTGCGACGATCGCCCTGTTCGTCCCCGTGATCGCCTATGGCGCCTGGAACCCGGTCCGCAGCTCCCAGCGCGCCGTCTACCCTGCCGGGTGGGAAAGTCCCGAAACGGCAGCGGCGGGGGCCAGGACGATCGCCTATGACCTCGACCGCTACGACACGATCGGGCTGTACGCCGTCCAGTGGTTCCTGCCGGACAGCCGGCTCCTCCTCTTCGAAGGCAGCCGTGAACCGCCGCCCTCGCGCTTCGTGATCACCGACGACGCCTGGGGACGGGAACGCCAGCGGCAGGCGAAGCTGCTCTGGCGCGACCCCGGCCGTGACCAAGCCCTTTGGCGCCTCGAACGATGAGGTAGGCGGTGACGAGGCACCCCCAGGCCCTGGCCCCCGCCCAGCCGACGCCCGCCCCCTCGATTCCCAGCGGTGGCAGCAGGACCCAGGTGGCGACGATGGCGACCGCGAGCATCGTCCAGGTCGCCAGAGCGGCGTCACGGAGCAGGTGTTCGACCCGCAGGACGGCCAGCGCCAGCTGGTAGACGGCGTCGAAGGCGGCAGCCGCGACCAGGATCCGCAGCAGCGTGTCGCCTTCCTGCGCGTAGGCATGGCCGAACAGTCCGAGGATCGACGGCCCGGCGATGAGGAGAACGAGCGCCGGCGGCCCGGCCAGCAGCAGTACCTGGCGAGCGGCGCGGCGCAGGTCCCGGGGGAGCTGCTCGGGCTCGTGCGCCCCCTCGGCGAAGAGGGCGTTGCCGACCGCGGGGGCAATGAAGAAGAGGGCGCTGGCGACCATGAAGGTCGTGTAGAAGTAGGCGTTCTGCTCGGGTCCGAGCCGTGCCGAGACCAGTACGGGCAACAGGTACACGGACGCCTGCGAGCCGAGGTTGATCGCCTGGTGACCGGCGATCAGGCCGCGCATCTGAGCGAGCTCCTCGCGCCAGCCGGCGAGACTTGGGCGGAAATCATGACCGAGCTTCGGCAGCTCGTGGAAGAAGGCGACGCCGTCGATCAGGAGGAAGGAGGCGGCCCAGACCGCGAGGATCCAGGTGGTGCCGTCAGTGGGGACGACGGTGACGAGCGGGACCAGCGCGATCCGCAGCAGCGCCGCCGCCACGTTGCGGACGAAAGCGAGCTTGGCGTGGCGCTCGGCGATGCAGGCGTAATCGATGACGAGCGAGCAGGCCGACCCGGCGACGCCGAGCGGCAGCAGCAGGAAGGTGGCGGGGCTGAGGCCCTGCTTCAGGGTTGGGATCAGGGTCGGCAACAGCACCGCCGCGATTGCGCCGCCGACCAGGCTCGCCACCGCCGCGACGGCGATGCCGGTGGTGACCGTTCGCGACCAGTCCCGGCCCGGCCCCCGCGAGGCGAGCCGCGAGACGAAGACCTGCCCCAGCCCGAGGTTGGTGAGGACGGAGACGAACAGCATCGCCGAGATCAGCGCCGCCGAGCGCCCCACTTCGATCGCCGAGAGCGTCCGCGCCGCGACCAGCCAGAAGCCGAAGCCCAGCAGCGACGTCGCCGCGGTCGTGCCCATGATGTAGAGGCTGTTGCGGAGCAGCGACTGCTCGAGGAGCCGCCTCAGCCGCAGCCGGCCCCGGGCGAGGCGGGAGGCATGCATGATCGCGAGCGATTCTCGCAGTTGCCGCTGGCGGAACCGATGTCTTCCTATGCTGCGCCCCGTGGAGCCGCCCGTTGAGACGATCCGCCTCCAGCCCACCAGGGGCTTCAGCCGCGTTCTGGCCCCCCGCGAACTGTGGCGCTACCGCGACCTGGCGGGACAGATCGCGGTGCGGGACATCACCGTGCGCTACCGCCAGACCGCGCTCGGCGGTGCCTGGGCGGTGCTGCAGCCGATCGGCTTCATGGTCGTCTTCTCGCTGATCTTCGGTCAGGTCGCCGGGGTCTCCTCGAACGGGCTCCCCTACCCCCTCTTCAGCCTCGCGGCGCTGGTCCCCTGGACCTTCTTCGCCAACGCGCTCCTGCTCGGCTCCGACAGTCTGGTCAGCAACTCTGCCCTGGTCTCGAAAATCTATTTCCCGCGGATCTTCATGCCGGCGGGCGTGGTCGCCGCGGGGTTCGTCGACCTCGGGATCTCGATCGCGATCCTGCTGATCATCGTCTTCGCCTGGGGCTTCGTCCCCTCGGTCGCGATCCTCACCCTGCCGCTGCTGATCGCGATCGCGGCGGCGGCGGCGCTCGGCACCAGCGCCGCCCTCTCGGCGATCAACGTCCGCTACCGCGACGTCCGCTACGTCGTCCCCTTCGCGATCCAGATGTGGCTCTTCGTCAGCCCGGTCGTCTACGCCAGCAGCAGCATCGACGAGCCCTGGCGGACGCTCTCGGCGATAAACCCGATGGTCGGCGTCGTCGAAGGGTTCCGCTGGGCGACGCTGGGCACCGGCAACGCCCCCTGGGACCTGATCGCCGTCTCCGCCGCGGCGGCGTTGGTGATCTTCGCCGCCGGCCTCGCCTACTTCGACCGCGTCGAGCGCGCCTTCGCCGACTACGTCTGAGCCATGGCCGCGACCGCGATCGAGACCCACGAGCTGGGCAAGCGCTACCGCCTCGGCCTCAGCCGCCGCGGCTACGGGACCCTGCGCGAGGCGCTGGTCGAAGCCGCGCAGCGGCCGTTCAAGCGCAGGCGCGGCGAGGCGGACGGCGCCGACGTGCTGTGGGCGCTGAAGGACCTCTCGATGACGATCGAGACCGGCGAGGTGGTTGGCCTGATCGGCCACAACGGCGCCGGCAAGAGCACGCTGCTGAAGATCCTCTCGCGGATCACCGAGCCCTCGGCCGGCTACGCCGACGTCACCGGCCGGGTCGGCTCGCTGCTCGAGGTCGGCACCGGCTTCCACCCCGAGCTGACCGGGCGCGAGAACATCTTCCTGAACGGCGCGATCCTGGGGATGCGGAAAGCCGAGATCCGCGCCCGCTTCGACGAAATCGTCGAGTTCGCCGAGATCGAGCGCTTCCTCGACACGCCGGTGAAGCGCTACTCGAGCGGGATGTCGGTGCGGCTCGCCTTCGCCGTCGCCGCCCACCTCGAGCCGGAGATCCTCCTCGTCGACGAGGTGCTGGCGGTCGGCGACGCCGCCTTCCAGCGCAAGTCGCTGGGGAAGATGAACGAGGTCGCCAAGGAGGGGCGGACGGTCGTCTTCGTCTCCCACAACCTGGCGATCATCCAGGCGCTCTGCACCCGCGGCATCCTGCTCGAGCGGGGCGAGGTCGTCACCGACGCGCCGATCGGGGCGGCGATCGACAGCTACCTGCGGACGCTGGAGAGCGCCGCCTCGGCCGACCTGCTGGAGCGGACCGACCGCGACACCCGGGCCTACGACGAGACGCTGGTGCGGCGGCTGGAGATCCAGAACCCGGGCGGGGCGCCGAACGTGGTCGTCGCCGGGCAGCCGGCGACGATCGTCGTCGACGTCACCGAGGAGCTGCCGGCGATGGACTGCCAGCTGACGATCGCCAACAGCATCGGCCAGCCGGTCTGCACCCTCGACAGCAAGGTCTCGGCGCCGGTCGACGCCCGCGACGGCGAGATCGGGCCGCGGATCGAATGCGAGATCGGCGAGCTGCCGCTGCTGCCGGGGCGCTACCGGATCGACGTCCTCGTGATGGCCAAGAACCAGATCCAGGACGGGCTGCAGGCGGCCGCCTTCTTCGACGTCGAGCCGGGGCTGGTCGGCGGCCGGCCGACCGCCGCCGCGGGCGAAGGCCACGTCGTCCTCCCCCACGCCTGGCGGTTGCCGTCGTGAGCGAGCCGACCTTCTCGATCGTCATCACCGCCTACGAAGCCGCCGAGACGATCGGCGCCGCGGTCACCTCGGCGCTGGCGCAGACGCGGCCGGCGGAGGAGGTGCTGGTCGTCGACGACGGCTCCAACGACGACCTGACGGGGGCGCTCGCCCCCTACATGGACCGGATCGAGCTGGTGCGGCGGGAGAACGGCGGCGGGGCCGCCGCCCGCAACACCGGCGCCGAGGCGGCCAGGGCGGAGTTCATGGCGGTCCTCGACGCCGACGACGCCTACCACCCCCGGCGCCTGGAGGCGATCGCCGAGCTGGCGGGCGAGCGACCGGAGCTCGACCTGGTCACCACCGACGCCCGCCTCCTCGCCCAGGGAGAGCCGGCGGGGACCTTCGCCACCTACACCCCGTTCGTCTGGGAGAACCAGCGGACGGCGATCTTCGAGACCTGCTTCGTCGGCGGCTGGCCGGCGATCCGGCTGAGCCGGCTGAAGGCGATCGGCGGCTACGACGAGAGCTTCCGCATCGCCTACGACTGGGACTGCTGGCTGCGGGTGATCCTCGACGGCGGCCAGGCCGGCTTCGTCGACGAGCCCTACTACGACTACGTCCTGCACCAGGGCAGCCTCTCCGCCAGCCGCGCGCCGAGCCTCTGGGAGCGGGCGCGGCTGCTGGAAAAGGCGGCGACCAACCCGGCGCTGCGACCGGAGGAGCGGCCGGCACTGGAGCGGGCCCTGCGGATGCACCGCAGCCGCGCGGTCGACGCGGAGACCCAGGCCGCGGTCTACGGCGGCGGCGAGCGAGGGAAGCTGGGGCGGCTCGCCCTGGCGCCGCATCTCGAGCCACGGGTGCGGGTGGGCGCCGCCCTCGGCTTCCTGGCGCCGCCGCTGGCACGGCGAGTGGTCCACCAGGACCGACCCGCCGAAGAGCGACTGGCGACCGGGACGCGATGAGCGCGGCGGAGCAGCGCGGCGGGCGGCCGCCCCGCTTCAGCGTCGTCATCCCCACCTATCGCCGACGCGACCGGGTGCTGCGGAACGTGCGGGCCCTCGCCGACCAGGACTTCTCCGACTTCGAGGCCGTCGTCGTCGACGACGGCTCCGACGACGACTCGGCCGCGGCCCTGCGGGCGCTGGCGACGCCGTTCCCGCTGGCGGTTCTCGAACAGGAGAACCAGGGGGCCGCGGGCGCCCGCAACGTCGGCGCCCGCGCCGCCCGCGGCGAGATCCTGCTCTTCCTCGACGACGACATGGAGGCGGCGCCGTCGCTGCTGGCCGAGCACGACCGCTCCCATCGCGAGGGTGCCGACCTCGTCGTCGGCGACATGCCGCTGCACCCGGACTCGCCCGCGGGACTGCTGAGCTGGGGAGTCGGCTTCTGGGCACGGACCCGCCGCGAGCGCCTCACCGCGCCGGGGGCGGAGCCGGGTCTCGACGACCTGCTGACCGGGCAGATGTCGATCTCGCGGCAGGCGTTCGAGCGCCTCGGCGGCTTCGACACCTCCTTCACCCGCGAAGGCCTGTTCGGCGGCGAGGACATCGACTTCGGCTACCGGGTGGTCAAGGCGGGGCTGCGGGTCGCCTACAACCCGGCGGCGGTCAGCTACCAGCACTACGACGTCGACCCGGCCGCCTACCTGCGGCGCTCGCGGGAGACCGGTCGCTCCGAGCAGGAGCTGGTGCTGAAGCACCCCGAGCAGCGGGACCGGTTCGACGCCGCCCCCGACTTCCACACCCGCCGCAGCCGCCTGCTGCTGGGCCCGCTCGTCGCGGCGCCCGACTCGGTCAGCCAACCGTTGCGGGCGCTGGCGGTGGCGCTGGTGCGCGGCGGCCGCCGCGACCGCTGCACGCGCCGGCTCTTCTTCGGGATGCGAACTGTCGAACACCGCCGCGGGGCGCGGCTGGCGCGCAGGGCGGCGGCGCGGAGCGGCAGCGCGATCGTCCTCGCCTTCCACGCCGTCGCCGACCTCGGCGACGACCCGGTGCTGGCCGAGTACGGGGTGCCGCCGCGGCGCTTCGCCGAGCACCTCGACGCGCTGTCACGGCGCGGCTGGCGGTTCGTCGACCTCGGCGCGGTGCTCGCCGCCCTGGAGGGGCGGGCGCGGCTGCCGGAGCGGGCGCTCCTGCTCACCTTCGACGACGCCTACGTGGACCTGCTCTCGGAGGGCTGCCCGATCCTCGCCGAGCGCGGCATCCCCGCCGTCGCCTTCGCCGTCGCCGGCCTCACCGGAAAGACCAACGAGTGGGACCAGCCGCTCGGGGCGCGCGAGCTGCGGCTGCTGGACGGCGAGGGGCTGCGGGCGCTCCCGGGCCACGGGGTCGAGGTCGGCTCGCACGGGATGAACCACCGCCCGCTGTCGAAGCTGGAGCCCGAGGAGGCCGAGCGGGAGGTCCGCGAGTCGGCCGCGGCGCTGGAGGCGGTCGGCCTGCAGCGACCGCGGACGTTCTCCTACCCGCACGGGGAGTGGAACCGGGCGGTCGCCGCGGCGGCTCGCTCGGCCGGTTACGCCGCCGCCTTCACCGTCACGCCCGGGAAGGTCGAGCGCGGCTGCGACCCCTACGCCCTGCCCCGGATCGAGGTGCTCGCCGGCGACACCCCGGCGCGGCTGCGGCTGAAGCTCGCCACCGCCGGCTGGCCCAAGCGCTGGCGCCGTCCCCTGCTGCGACTGACCCGGACGCGACAATGAGCCGCTCCATGTCCGGCCTCGCGAAGATCCCGGTCGGCGAAAGCGCCGCCGCGCGCAGGCTCGCCCAGATCGTCGGCTGGCGGCTGGCGGTGCCGGCGCTGCGGGCGCGAGCGCGGCGGCGGCTGGGGAAGCTGCGACCGGGCGCGGCGACGATCGTCACCGTCAACTGGAACTCCTGGCCCCACCTCGAGGTGCTGATCGACGTGGTGCGACGGCGCAGCCCGGCGGGGACCGAGATCATCGCCGTCGACAACGGCTCGGTGGACGAGTCGCGGCAGCGGCTCGGGGAACAGTCGGACGCGAAGGGACTGCTGCTGCCGGCCAACGTCGGCCACGAGCTGGCGATGGACCTCGGCGTGCTGCTGGCCGAGACCGAGTTCGTCGTCGCCCTCGACGTCGACGCCTTCCCCCTCCACGACGACTGGCTCGAGCGGCTGCTGGCGCCGCTCTCGGAAGGTGCGCAGGTCTCCGGCGCGCGGCTCAACCGCTCCTACGTCCACCCCTGCTGCTGGGCGATGCGCAAGGCCCGCTTCGTCGAGCGCAGGCACTCCTTCCGCGCCCACTACGTCCATCGCACCGAGGGCCGCGACGCCTCCGGCGACGTCGGCGAGGAGATCTCCGCCGCCGAGGCGCCGAACGTCCACTTCTTCGAGGTGACGAGCCAGCGCGGGCCGGGCGACGTCGGCACCGTCTTCGGCGACCTCGTCTACCACAACTTCTACGCGACCCGGTTCAACGCGACCTCCGACCAGACCCTCGACCAGGTCGTCGGCGTCGACGACCCGCGGCGGGCCTGGGAGGAGGCGCTCGACCGCTACGTCCGTTGAGCGAGCCGGTCGCAGCGAACTGGTGCGAGGCGCCGTGGCGAACGCGGCTGGCCCGCCGCCTGCCGCTCCTCGGCCGGGTGGCGAAGCTCCTCGCGCCGCGCTCGCGGCGGTGGCGAGAGCTGGCCGAAGACGTCGCCTTCTGGGAGGACGCGCGGGAATCCGCGAGCGAGGAGGAGTGGCGGCGGCTGACCAGCTCCTACGCCGTCCTCGTCTACCACCGCTTCGCCGGCGAGCTGAAGCCCGGACAGGAGCGGATCGACCTCGACCCGCGCCGCTACCGCCGCCAGCTCCGTTTCCTGCGGCTGCTCGGGTTCAGGACGCTGACGCCGCGGGAGATGGTCGAGTTCCACCGCGGCGAGCGCAACGACCTGCCGCGCCGCCGCTTCGCGATCACGGTCGACGACGCGATGGCCGACGCGGTCGAGCCGCTGCGCCGGAGCGCGCGGCTGGCGCCGCAGCTGTTCGTCCCCACCGCCGAGGTCGGCAGCACGGCCCACTGGATCGACGGCGAGCCGGTGGCGAGCTGGGAGGACGTGCGGGCGCTGGCGGCAGCCGGGGTCGCGATCGGCTCCCACACCCGCCACCACCGCCGCCTCACCGAGCTGAGCATCCCCGAGCGTGAGATCGAGCTGATCGGGTCGCTGACAGAGCTGCGCGAGAACGTCCCCGGGGCGGCGGCGGTGATCGCCTACCCCAACGGCGACCACGACGACGCCGTCTGCGCCGCGACCCGCGCCGCCGGCTACGAGCTCGCCTTCACCACCGAGAAGGGCCGCAACGGCGCCGCCACCGACCCGATGCGCCTGCGCCGCGTCAGCGTCCACGGAGCCGACGGCGCCCTGGCGGTCCTCTGGAAGGTCCTGACCGGCGAGGCCCTCCCGGGATTCTGGCTGCGGCTGCGCCGCTAGCGTCTTTCGCCGCTCGCGAGCAGTGCGTTGGGCCGGCCGAAGGTGATTCCCATCTGCTCCAGCCGCACCGCCGCCGCCAGGATCGGGAAGGCGAGGAGGCGAACCAGGAGCCCCGAGTCCTTGATTCGGTCGCGGACGTCCTGTGCGGCGGTGGCGACGCTGCGGTAGGTCGGCCATACCTCCACACCCTCCAGACCCGCCTCGCGCAGCGCAGCCTCCAGCTCCTCGGCGGTGTACCCCTGGCGGACCTGCTCGCGCCAGGTCCCCGAGCTGCCGGGCAGCACCGGCTTCCAGCCCCGCTCCGGCACGTGGGCGACGAGCAGGCCGCCGGGGACGAGCGCGTCGGACATCGTCCGCAGCGCCTGGCGGTCCCCCGGAATCTCCTCCAGGCACTCGACCGCCAGCACCACGTCGAAGTCGCCCTCGGGCAACGGCTCTTCGAGGTTGCCGGGGACGAACCGCACATTCGACAGGCCGCGGGCGACCGCTCGCTCGCGCGCACCCTCCAGCAGGTTCTCGCGCAGGTCGAGGCCGGTGAGGCTCCAGGCGAGATGTCGCTTGGCGAGCGCCAGGGCGAGCAGGCCGTCGCCGCAGCCCGCGTCGAGCACCCGCAGCCGACTGTCGGCTCCGCGCCGCCGCGTCACCGCGCGCTCGGTGGTGGCGAGCCGCAGGCGCCGGGAGGGTGCCATCAGCGCCAGGCGCTCCTCGAGGATCGCCCTGACCCTCGCCAGGAGGCTCACAGGAGAACCTCCCCCTTGTGCTTCTGAGATCTAGAGGCCGAGCGAAGCGAGGCCGTCGAAGATCCCGGGAGAACGCACAGAGAAGCCGACAGCCGCATCGGCTCCGCCGCCGGCACCGGTCCCTCCCCCACCTCGACGGAGAGTGCTCCCGTCATTTGTTCCGCATAGCGACACAAATGACGGGAGCACCTCATGACGAAGGCGCGGTAGGAAGGCTCAAGCCCCCGGGAGGTTGACACAGGAAGTCTCACGCCCCCACCCCTTCGCCGACGACCAGCGGATGGCGCCAGAGCTCCTCGGCGATCAGACCGAGGAACGGCGCTTCGAGCAGTTGCTCGGACGGCGGCGCGCCCGGCGACTCGAGCTGGAGGTGGCGGTAGTCGCTGCGGCTGTGGACGATCCAGCAGAGCAGGCGCAGGCGGCGGAGGTCGGCGCCGCCGATCCCAAGCGCGCCCATGTACTCCTGCCGCGCCCGCCGCGCGATCCGCCCGTACGTCGTGCGGGGATCGAGCAGCTTGGCGTAGGTCTCGCGGGTGCGGCCGCTCTCGATCGCCCCGTCGAGGACGAAGGCGCAGTTGGCGAGGAAGTAGACGAGGTCCATTCCCGGCAGGCCCTCGGGCTCGGCCGACTCCCAATCGAGCAACGCGGGCTCGCCGTCCGGCGCGAGGACGACGTTCCAGGGCGAGCAGTCGCGGTGCTCGGGCACCGACGGCAGCTCACCGAGGTCGTCGAGGATCGAGTGGAGGGCCGGGACCGAGCCCGCGGCGACGACCGCCCCGAAGTTGCGCTCGAACTCGGCCAGCGGCTCCTCGACCAGCCGCCGCCGATCGGGGTCCCGCGTGCGATCGCCGCGGGCAAGCTCGATCAGCAGCCGAGTTACTCTCAGCGTCACCCGCTCGAAGTTCTCGGGGGTCAGGGTGTCGAGCAGCGAGCGCCCCGCGACCGCCCCCTCGACCACCGCCAGGCGGCCGGCGCGGCGGCCCTCGCCGCGGAAGCTCGGCACCCCCCGCAGGCCCGGTCGCTCCTCGCCCAGTCGGCGTAGGACTTCGGCCTCGCGCGCGAGGCCCGGCTCGGCCTCGACGACGCGGGCGAATTTCACCGCCGCGGTCGGCTTTTCCGCACCCCCTTCGAAGGCGAGCCCGACCACCTTGTTGATGCTGCGATGGCCGCCGCTGAGGAGCAGGAGCGAGGACGAGGGCGGCAGCTCCAGGCCCTCTGCGTCCTCGGCAGTCGGACGCCGTCCCACCACGTAGAGCGGCGCCAGCATGCCGGCGCCGCGAATGAGACGCCAGAGCCACTGCAGAGCCCTCTCCGCCGAGGACTCCGCGCGGCGCTCGGCCAACACGTGCGCGGCAGCCTCGGCCGACTCCACCGGCAGCCAGAACTGCGGGGGCCGGTGCGGCAAGGGACCGGGCCAATACACCAGCACGTCCACATAGCCGGCGTCCTCGGCGCGACGCCGGGCCCGGCGGGCGCCGCCGGGCAACGGCAGCCGCCGCTTGGCGACGAGCTCGGCGCCGGGCAGCGCGAAGCGCCAGTCCGAACGCCGCAGCAGCGGGTTGCGCCGCGACTCCGGCAGCGCCTCAGCCCCCTCCGGCGCCCCGCCCAGCAGCTCGCGGTAGACGCCGGTCACCCGCGCCGCCATCCGCTCCCGGGTCAGGTCCCGCTCGACCCGCTCGCGGGCACGGGCGGCAAGGCTCGCGCGCAGATCCGGGTCATCGAGCGCCCGCCGCAGCGCCGCCGCCAGCGCTTCCGCATTCCCAGGCGGCACCAGCAGGCCGCTGCCGCCGTCCTCGATCAGCTCGTCGGTGCCGCCGATCGCCGAGCTGACGATCGGCGCCCCCGCCGCCATCGCCTCCAGCACCGCCAGCGACGACCCCTCGTACAGGGAGGGCAGGGCGAAGAGGTCGCAGCTGGCGAGCAGCTGCGGCACGTCGTCGCGGCGGCCGAGGAAACGAACCCGCTCGTCGATCCCAAGCCGCGACGCCAGCGCTTCCAGCGGCTCGCGCTCGGGCCCTTCCCCGGCGAGGACGAAGACCGCGTCGGGAACCTGCGCAATCGCCTCGAAAAGAACCCGGTGCCCCTTCTGAGCGTCGAGCCGAGCGGGCGTCAGGACCAACGGCCGGGTCTCGCTGCCCCCGAGTTGCTCGCGCAGGCCGGCAGGCGCCGCAACCTCGACCCGCTGCAGGTCGACGGCGTTGTAGGAGACCTCGATCTTCTCCTCCGGCCAGCCGAGTTGCTCGACCAACTCGACGGCGATGTCGCGGGAGACCGCCAGGTAGCGGTCGACCCCGCGCACCAGCGCCCGCAGTTGCCAGTAGGCGGAGCGGCTCGGTGGCTCGTAGCCACCCACCTGCACCGTCCCCAGCACGGCGGGCACCCGCGCCGCGACCGCCGCCGCCAATCCCCACTTGCAGGCGACCGGCGAGCTCATGTGGGCGTGGAAGAGGTCGGGCCGCTCGCGCCGCAGCAATCGCGCCAGCGCCGGCGCCCGCCGCGCCCCCTCGAGCCCCAGCGGCATCGGCGCGACCCGCAGCAGCGGCACGTCGAGCGCCGCCGCCCGCTCGGCCAGCGGCTCGGTCCCCGGAGCGTCCTCGAGCAGCAGCGTCGGCCGCCAGTGGTCGCGATCGAGCGACTCGAGCAGCATGAACATCGCGTTCTCGGCTCCGCCGAGGACGCGGCTATCGGTGTAGAAGAAGGTCGATCGGGCCACGCTCGAGCTCACCCCTGAGCTTCGACAGCTCACCATCGTCCTCTGATTCCCGCAGCGCCGCGTCCACCCCTGCCCAGAACGCGTAATCGAGGACCGGTCGGTAGAAGAGCGGGAAGCGCCAGCATCCCGCCCGCTCCAGCAGCGAGGCGAGGGCGAAGACGATTCCGGTCGCACGCGGCGCCCGCCGCGTCAGCCGGAGCAACGCCGCCCGCGCCGCCAGCCACGGCCGGGAGGCGTCGTCGGGGTCGGCCAGGCGCAGGGCGGCGAAGAACTCGGGATGGTTGCGGGCAAGCTGCACCGTCGTCCGACCTTTCTCCAGCGTGTCGCGCTGCAGCCCGCCGAGGTCCTTGCCGTACTCCTGGTGGGCGAGCGCCTCCGGGTCGTAGCCCAGCTCCACCCCCGCCTTGCGCAGCCGCAGCGAGAGCTCGACGTCCTCGTTGCCGTAGATGCCGAAGGACTCGTCGAAGCCGCCGACCCCGCGCAGCACCTCGGCTCGCAGCGAGGCGTTGCCGGTGTAGAAGGAACGCGGCAGGGCGAGATGGTCGGGGTCGGAGAGGCGCGAGAGGTGGAGGTCGAACCTGGCCTTGACGTAGCGCGCGGCGTGCGTGCTCCCCTCCCCCAGCAGGACCGGGACCGCGCCGAGGACGCAGCGGCGCGAACCCGCCGGATGGTGCGAGCGGTGCCGTTCGACGAACTCGCGGGCGACCCGCATGTCGTCGTCGAGGACGATCGCCACCTCCCCCCGCGCCGCCGCCAGCGCCGCGTTGACCGCAGCCGCCCTCCCCCGCCCCCGCGGGGACACGCGGGTCAACTCGTAGGGGACCGCGAGCCCGTCGATCATCTCCGCCGTGCCGTCGCTGCAGGCGTCGGTGGCGACGACCACCTCGAAGGAGCCGGGATCGACGCGCTGTCGCCCCAGCGACTCCAGCGCCGCCCGCAACGCCTCTCGCCGCTGGTGAGTCGGGATGAGGACGCTGACGCTGGGACCCTCAGCCATCGATGCCCCTCCGCGTCGCGATCGCCTCTTCGTACACGACGGTCTGCCGGTCCGCCCACGCCTCCGGGCTGTGATGGCGCTCGGCGAACTCGCGCGCCCGCTCGCCCAGCCGCAGCCGCCGCTGGTCGTCCGCCAGCAGCGCCGCCGTCGCCGCGGCGATCTCCTCCTCGCTCCCGCCGACCGCCAGCGGCGCCTCCTCGCCGAAGTCGGCGTAGCCCTCGGTCCCGCGCGGCGTCGTCACCACCGCCTTGCCCGCCGCCATCGCCTGCAGCACCTTCATCCGCATCCCACCCCCGGTCCGCACCGGCGCCATCACCACCGCCGCTTCCTCCAGGTGCGGGAGGACGCTCGGCGCGTCGGCCACCAGCTCGACGTTCGGCCCCGCCAACGCCCGCACCTCCGGGGTCGGGCAGCTGCCGACGATCCGCAGCCGCGCTCGCGGCGCCCGCTCCCGCACCGCCGGCAGGATCTCCCGCGCCAGCCAAATCGCCGCGTCGCGGTTGGGCGGGTGATGGAAGGCGCCGACGAAGAGGATCGTGCCGGGGATCTCCTGCGCCGGGTTCGCTCGCGGCGGCAGCACCAGGCCGAAGGGATCGACTCGTACCCGCGGCGCCACGTCCGGCGCCAGTTCCGCGACCGCCTCGGCGTCGCGCCGGCTGAACACCTGGACGCGGTCGAAGCGGCGCCAGGCTTCCGGCTGGAAGCGCGCCCAGCGACGCCAGTCGAGCTCGCCGAAGGCCCAGCCCGGCCACTGCCGCGGCGGCCCCGCATGCCAGTCGACCGGGCGCGATCGCAGCACCTCGTGGTGGGTGAAGACGCTCGGCAGACCGGACGGATAGCGGAAGACGGACATCGCGCTGTCCTCGACCGCGACCACGTCGAAGCCGCGCTCGGCGGCGAGCCGGTCGACGATCCGCTGGATTCCCGGCGTCGCGAACCAGACCGTGCGCCAGGGCCAGCGGCCACGGGCCCAGGCGCTCGCCATCCGCAGCTGACGCCGCCGCCGCGCCATCCCGGTCGGTGGCCGGCGCCGATCGGCGACGTGGATCTCGACCTCGGCCGCGAGCTGCCGCGCCGCCTCCGCTTCGCCACGCTCGTCCCCAACCGCGGTCACCAGCGTCACCTCGTGCAGCCGCGCCAACCCCTGCAGCTCCGCGTGGAGCAGGACCGGGATCGCTCCCGCGCCGTCGGCGGCGGGCGGAACGGGGACGACGAGGAGGACCCTCATCCCGCCTCGAGCACGTCCCGGTAGGCCTGCTCGAAGCGCGGGATCACCGAGGTCGCCGCAAACGTCCGCGCTTTCTCGCTCGCCGCCCTGCCATATCGCTCGCGCCGCTCCGGATCGCCGATCAGCTCCCGCATCGCCCGCTCCAGGGCGCCAACGTCCCCCTGCGGCACCAACAGCCCGGCCTCGTCTTCGCCGATCATGTCGACGTGACCGCCGAGCGTCGTCCCGATCACCGGCTTGCCGCGGTTCATCGCCTCGGCGACCGTGGCGCCGAAGGGCTCCGGCCACAGCGACGGCATCACCCCGAACATCGCCCGGTCCCAGGCTGCCATCACCGCCCGGTGCGGAACGTCGGTGAGCACGACCGCCTCCTCCGGAAAGCCGCCCGGGGAGTCGCGCTCGTAGGTCCCCATCAGGACCAGCGGCGGCGGCGACTCCAGTCGCTCGTAGGCCTCGAAGAGCGTTTCCAGCCCCTTCACCTTGCGGAAGGCGCCGACGTAGAGGATGAACGGCTCCCGCGGGAGCCGCGCGAGGCAGGCAGCGACCTCGCCGTCGGAGCTGTCGACGGGCTCGTCGGGGGCGACGTCCTGAAAGCTCGGGATCGTCACCCGCATCAGGTCGGCAGGGGGCCCGCCCGGCCCGAACAGGTAGCGGGTGGTGACGTCGTCGACGAAGCTGCTGACGCTGTGCAGGCCGGTCATCTTCCGCGCCAACAGCGGCCGGCAGATGTAGACGCCGAGCGTCGCCGCCACCCCCTTCGTCACGTTGCCGTAGTACTCGCCGGCGCAGCTGGCGCACTTCAGCGGCGCCGGCCCGGAGCAGGGCTCGCCCTTGCGCAGCAGCGTCCGGTTGGCGCAGAAGTAGCCATAGTCGCGGGCGGAGATGAGCAGCGGGATCCGCTTCCGTCCCAACGCCGCCGCGGCTGAGAAGGCGAGCCAGCCGTAGGCGTGGATCACGTCCGGCTCGAAGCCCGAGATCAGCCGCCGCAGGCCGACGACCGTCACCGGGTCGGGGAACGGCGGCTGGTGCCGCTGCTGCTCGTCGCGGATCAGCCCGCGCACCAGCGTCCGCAGCTGCCGCAGCCGGTGCACGGTCACGTGTTCTTCCCAGTCGAGCGGCGGCAGACCGCCGTGCCAGGTGGTGGCGACGGCAACGTCGTGACCGCGCTCGGCCATCCCGGCGGCGAGCAGCCCCGCCTGACGATGGGCACCGCCGATGAACGGCGGATAGTGGTCGGTGACGATCAGGATCCGCATGTGACTAGCGCTGCAATCTTCCCAGCACGCGGTTGAGCCCCGCCCGTCTGCCGGGGAAGAGAAAGAGCTCGGCCAACGGCTCTGCCAGGCGCCGCGGCGCGAGCGCCTCGAGCGCGAACCAGGTCGCCAGGAGGGCCTTCATCGGCCAGGAGACGTCGAAGCGGCGACGGCTGGCGCGGAGCGCGTCGCGCAGCACGCCCAACGGGCGGTCGGAGGCGATCGGGTGCCGCCCCGGCTCGAGCCTGAGCGAGACGAGCCGGTTGGCGAGGTCGGCGCAGGAGAGGATCGGCCGCGGGTGCTCCAGCCCGAGCTCGTCGGCCAGCGCTTCCAGCGAGCGCGTGGTCGCGCCGGCGAAGCCGACCGCCTCGCGCACGTGGTCGAGGTCGATTCGGTCGCGCTCGAGCTCGTAGGCGTTGCCGCCGTGGACGCGGTACTCGGCGCAGACGTCATCCAGGAGGCCTGCCTCGCCGAGCAGGGCGGTGAGGTGGACGAGGTACCAGTCGGCGCCGCTGCGCGGGTAGTCGGCCTCCGGGATCGGGAGGATGCGCCGCACCGCCTCGGTGCGAAAGCCCGTGCCGCCCCCGGGCAGCCAGGGCAGGTCGAAGGGGAAGGTGAGCTCGGCTCGGCGCTGGTCCCCGGTCGGCGCCCGCAGGTGGCCCCCGGGCTTGACCGCGCCGGTCGGCGCTCCCTCGGCGTCGACGATCGCCATCGGGAACTGCACCTTGGAGAGGCCCGGGTCGGCGGCGAAGGCGGCGGCGACCAGCTCCGCCGCACGCGGGCGCAGGCGGTCGTCGGCGTCGAGCACGAGCAGGACCTCGCCGCGGCAGCGCTCGAGGCCGGCGTTCAGCGCCGAGGCCTGACCTCCCTGCTCCTTCAGCACCACCTCGACCCGGTCCGAATAGCGCTGCAGCAGCCCGCGCGAGCCGTCGGTGGAGCCGTCGTCGACGACGACCACCTTCACGTCGGGATGCGACTGCGCGCAGGCGCTCTCGATCGCCTCACCGAGGAAGCGGGCGTAGTCGTGGTTGACGATGACGATGTCGACGGGAGGCGAAGCGGAGCTCAAGGGAAGGTGCTCTGTCTCGGTAGCCAGCGCGTGACCCGGCGGAAGAGGCGCCGCGGTTCCCCCTGGCGATAGAGCGAGGCGACGACGTGCGTCCGGCCGCCAGGACGGCGGGGAACTTCGACTTCGAAGCTTTCTTCCTGGCCCGGATCGAGGTCCACTCGGTAATCCCGGCGTGAGCGGTTCTCCACTTTCACCTCGAGCCGGTAGGAGGCTGGGTTCTGCTCGCTGCTGACCACGCCGACGCGGACCGCGTCTTCCTCGGCGTCGGTCGGCAGCATCCACAGGGCGGTGAAGCCTTCGGCGTTTTTCGCGGACAGCGGCTTCTGGGCGATCACCAGCGCCGCGGCCGCGATCGTCGCCGCGGCGACGAGCATGGCGACCGACCCCCAGGAAGGCCGGAGGCCCGCGAGGAACGAGCGGCGCCCTTCTCTCGACTGGGGGCGATCGCGCCGCCGCGCCGCCCAGAGGCAGGCGGCGATGACGACGGCGACGAGAAGGACCGCCCAGCTCGCGGTGCGGATCCCGAACGGGAAGGCGTTCAGCGCCAGGGCCCCCAGCGCCAGCACCATCAGGCTGACCGCGAAGCTCAGCGTCAGCCGCTTCGGCCATGCCGGCTCGTCAGAGCCGAAGGCGACGGCGACGATCGCGTAACCGGGCAGGAAGAGCGTCAGCGGCAGCGCCGCGACGATGCGGACGATCTCCCACGGCAGCAGCGCCGCGACGAGCGCGCAGGCGAGCGCAGCGACCGCGCTCCGCTGCAGATCTCGGTGCCCCCTCATGGCCGGTCCTCGAGGTCGAAGACGAGGATCCGCCCGCTGTCCCAGACCCGCGCCGCGGGAATCCGCGCGAACTTGTGGACGACGTCCTCGGGTCGCAGCTTCTCCCCGTACTGCCCGGGCACCGTGAAGTACTGACCGCGCAGCGTGTCCTCGGAGTTGAGGCGCCGGTCGGCGACGACGTAGGGAAGGTGGTTTTCCCGCAGCAGCGGCAGCTGCCACGATTCGAACCCGGTACCGTCGAGGATGTCTTCGACGTCAGGGCCCTGGCCGCCGAAGGCGACCTGGCCGCCCGGCGCGAGCAGCGTCCGCGCGGTTGCTTCGGGAGCGGCGAAGCGACTGCCGGCGATTCGCTTCCGCGCCCATTCGGCCACTGCCAACGATTCCGAGTCGATCTCCCGCCCGTCCGCCTTCGCCTGCAGCGGCCGTGCCAGCTGCACGTCCCAGGGCCAGCCGGAGATGGCGCCGCCGACCAGGACGATCCCCAGGGCGGCGGTCAGCGCCGCTCGCCGCCGCCCCAGGCCCGGGCCGGCCTTCAACAGCTCGGCGGCCCCGTAGATGGCGACGAAGGCGAGGCCGATGAAGAGGAACTCTCCCGCCCGGTTGCCGGTCTCCCAGGCCGCCGGGGCGAAGCGCAGCAGCAGCGCCCCGAAGAAGGCGGCGCCGGCGACGCCGAGTAGCAGCGCGAGCGGCTCGCGCCGCTGACGGCGCCAGTACGGTCGCACGCCGAGGAAGAACCCGATCGCCAGCAGCAGGATCGCGAAGAGGGCGACGGCGCGAGCCAAGGCGGGCGTGGCGCCGACGGTTTCGGTGACGGTCGAGGCCTGGTGGAAGAGCGTCCGCGGCGCCGCCTCCCCGGAGGCGGTTTCCCAGATCGCCTTGACCGCGTCGCCGAGGACCGGAAAGAGGTAGCCGACGGTCGAGCGGGCCGCGATCAGCAGCCAGGCGAGCGCGGTCGCGGTCGCCAGCAGCGCGAACGGCCAGGGGTTCGGTCGCTCGATCTTCATCGCCCGGTAGAGCACCGCCAGGGCGATGAAGACGACGGCGAGGGCGTACGAGGTGAGGTGATGGGTGATCGTGATCGCCAGGATCCCGAGCACGATCGGGACCGCCCAGGCGCGACTGGCCCGCGGCGGCGCCGCCTCGCGTTCGACGAAGGCCATCAGCACCACCACCATCAGCGGCAGCGAGAGCGACTCGTAGGAGAACTGCGCCCCCCAGAAGAGGAAGTTGGAGCTGCCGGCGTAGACGGCGACGCCTAGGCCCGCCCCCCGAGCCGAGCCGCTGAGACGGGCGAAGAGGAAGAAGAGCGCGGCCATGAAGGTGAGGCGGGCGGCGCCGACCAGGATCGTCCCGGCGCCGAAGCTCGACATCCCGGTCATACTCATCAGCGCCGAGGTCGCCCCCTCCAGGCCCGGATAGCGCGGGGTCGTCGGGATCGCCGGGTTGAAGTGGTAGAGGTGGTGGTAGCGCCCGATGTTCTCCGCGTTGAAGGCGTGGACGAACTCGTCGGGGAAGGTGAAGAAGATCGAGTCGCGCGTCACTTTCACCAGGTAGAGCGCCAGCCCCAGCAGCAGGACCAAGGCCAACCGCTCGCGGTAGCTCGGCTGTTTGAGGCTGAGCCGGAGGAAGATCGGCACCGAGACGACGAGCAGGCCGATCCAGTAGAGGATCGAGTTCGGCTCCAGCGTCGCCCTGGACAGCGCGTTGGTGAGCGCACAGAGGAAGACCCCGAGCGAGGCGATCAGCGCGACAAGCGGAAACGACAGCCGGTCGAGCTTCGAGGTCGTGGGCCGGGCCGACACCATGAAATCTTATGGTCGACCTTCGGTCGTCATCCCGATAGCCCTGCATGGAAGCGGCCGGGGCGCCTGCGGGCGCCCCGAGCCCTCGTCACTCCTCGGCTAGGCGAGCCGCCGTTCGAGCGCCTCCAGCTGGGCGCTCACCTCGGCCGGCAGCTTCTCGCCGAACTTCGCCAGGTGCTCCTTCACCTGCGGCAGCTGCTCCTTGACCAGGTCGAGGTCGACGCTGAGCAGCTCCTTCATCGCCTCGTCGGAGATCTCGAGCCCCTCGGTGTCGATCTCGCCTTCGGCCGGCAGCAGCCCGACCGGCGTCTCGACCGCCTCGGCTTCGCCTTCGCAGCGGCGGAAGACCCACTCCAGCACGCGGCTGTTCTCGCCGAAGCCGGGCCAGAGGAACTTGCCGTCGTCGTCTTTGCGGAACCAGTTGACGTAGAAGACGCGCGGCAGCTGGGCGCCCTCGCGCCGGCCGACCCTCAGCCAGTGGGCGAAGTAGTCGCCCATGTTGTAGCCGCAGAAGGGCAGCATCGCCATCGGGTCGAAGCGCAGCTGGCCGACGGCGCCAGCCGCGGCGGCGGTCGTCTCCGAGGACATCGTCGCCCCCATGAAGACGGCGTGCTCCCAATCGAAGGCTTCCTGGACCAGCGGCACCACGGTGGCGCGGCGACCGCCGAAGAGGAAGGCGTCGATCGGCACGCCGGCGGGGTCCTCCCACTCCGGCGCGATCGAGGGGCACTGGGCGGCGGGCGTGGTGAAGCGCGCGTTCGGGTGCGCGGCCGGCGTCTCGGACTCCGGGGTCCAGTCGTTGCCGTGCCAGTCGATCGCGTGCGCCGGCGGCTCGCCGGTCATCCCCTCCCACCAGATGTCGCCCTCGTCGGTCTTGGCGCAGTTGGTGAAGATCGTGTTCCGCTCGATCGTGTCCATCGCGTTCGGGTTCGTCTTGTGGCTGGTGTTCGGGGCGACGCCGAAGAACCCGGCCTCGGGGTTGACGGCGTAGAGCCTGCCGTCGTCGCCGAACTTCATCCAGGCGATGTCGTCGCCGACCGTCTCCACCTTCCAGTCGGGCAGGGTCGGGACCAGCATCGCCAGGTTGGTCTTGCCGCAGGCCGAGGGGAAGGCACCGGTGATGTACTTGACCTTGCCCTCGGGCGAGGTGAGTTTGAGGATCAGCATGTGCTCGGCCATCCAGCCCTCGTCGCGGGCCATCGCCGAGGCGATCCGCAGCGCGAAGCACTTCTTGCCGAGCAGGGCGTTGCCGCCGTAGCCCGAGCCGAAGGACCAGATTTCGCGGCTCTCCGGGTAGTGGACGATGTACTTGTTGGCCTCGTTGCAGGGCCAGGGGACGTCCCCCTGTCCCTCGGCCAGCGGCATCCCGACCGAGTGGACGCAGGGGACGAAGTCGCCGTCGGAGCCGAGCACGTCGAGCGCGCCCTTGCCCATCCGGGTCATGATCCGCATGTTGGTGGCGACGTAGGGCGAGTCGGTCAGCTGAACGCCGATTTCGGAGATCTCGGAGCCGAGTGGGCCCATCGAGAAGGGGACGACGTACATCGTGCGGCCCTTCATCGAGCCCTTGAAGAGGTCGTTGAGGGTCGCGCGCATCTCGGCCGGGTCGCGCCAGTTGTTGGTCGGGCCGGCATCCTGCTCCCGCTCGGAGCAGATGAAGGTGCGGTCTTCGACGCGGGCGACGTCGCCGGGGTCGGAGAGGGCGAGATAGGAGTTGGGGCGCTTGGCCTCGTCGAGGCGCTCGAAGGTGCCGGCGTCGATCAGGACCTGGGCGAGGCGGTCGTACTCCTCGGCGGAGCCGTCGCACCAGTGGACCGAGTCCGGTTCGGTGAGCGAGGCGATTTCGTCCACCCAGCTGAGAAGTTTCGCGTGGGTCGTCAGCTCGTCAGGGGCAGTCGTCAGGTCGCTCATTCGCCTCTCTCTAGTTCTCGGGTTTGAGGTCCACCATGGAGATGTCGGCCTCCTCGTTTCGGATCTTCAAAGTCGCTGCTTCCCGCCTGTCGTCCGAGAAAATCACCTCGCACGTGAACGTCGCGCCGGGGTCCACAGACTGGTCCGAGGGGCATTCGACACCCTTGATCTTTTCATGGATCGAGGATTCAAGGCTCGCCTGGATCGTGTCCTCAAGCTTTTCCCGGCTGACCACGGTTCCGCATCCGTACAGCGCCACAACGCCGAAAAACAGCGTCAGCAAGGGAAAAACGAGGAACCGAAAGCGCTTCTTCCGGCCAGCGGGGGCGGGAAACACCCGGGGCAGTAAAGCAGGGTGGGGCGACGACCCGCGGGGGCTCTTGGATAGGGTTCCGCGCCGCGATGCGGTTCTACGAGTACGAGGCACGCAAGATCGTCGAGCTGGCGGGGATTCCCGTCACCAAGTACGGCTTCTGCACGAGCGCCGAGGAGGCGCGCAAGGTCGCCGAGGAGATCGGCGGTCCGGTGGTGATCAAGAGCCAGGTGCTGAGCGGCGGCCGGATGAAGGCCGGCGGCGTCAAGTTCGCCGACACGCCCGAGGAGGCGGCCCAGCACGCCGAGGAGATCTTGAAGCTGGAAATCAACGGTCACATGCCGCGCGGCGTCCTCGTCGACCCCAAAGCCGAGGTCAAGCAGGAGTACTACGCCGGGGTCGTCTGGGACGGCACCGCGAAGAAACCGCTGATGCTGTTCAGCGACATGGGCGGGATCGACATCGAGGAGGTTGCCGATAAACATCCGGACCACGTCGGCAAAGGCCACGTCTCCAACCTCTTCCCGATCCCCGACTTCGAGGCCAAGCAGGTGATCGCCGCCACCGGCGTGACCGGCTCGCAGCTGAACCGCGCGACCCCGGTCCTCGCCCGCCTCGCCCGCCTCTTCCGCGAGAACGACATGACCCTGGCCGAGATCAACCCGTTGGCCGAGCTGACCGACGGCAGCTTCGTCGCCCTCGACGCGCACATGGAGATGGAGAACGAGGCGGTCGGCAGGCAGAAGAAGCTGCTGCGCAAGGAGCTCGAGATCGCCGATGACGACACCCGCGAGACCTACGAGCCCTCCGAGTTCGAGAAAAACGTCAGCGCGATCGACGCCGCGGATCACCGCGGGGTCATCCAGGGCAAGGACCACGGCTTCACCGGCAACCTCGGCCTCGTGATCGGCGCCGGCGGCGGCTCGCTGACGCTGACCGACGCGGTCCGCAACCAGGGCGGCCAGCCCGCCAACTACTCGGAGATCGGCGGCAACCCGTCGGTCGCCAAGGCCTGCGGCCTCGCCAAGGAGGTGCTGGAAAAGGACGGCGTCGAGAAGATCGCGGTGATGATGTCGATCGTCTCCAACACCCGCGTCGACATCGTCGCCCGCGGCGTGGTCAAGGCCTGCCTCGAGCTCGGCAAGGACCCGGGCGAGACGATCGCGATCTTCCGCATCCCCGGCGCCTGGGAGGAGGAGGGCTTCAAGATCCTCGACAAGTACGGCGTCGAGTACTGCGACCGCTCGGTCTCGATGTGGGAGGCCGCCGGGCGCGCCGTCGCCAAGATCCAGGGAGCCCCGGCCTGATGTCGATCCTGCTGACCAAAGACACGACCTTCATCGTCCAGGGGATCACCGGCCGCGAGGCGGTCAACCTGACCCGCGAGTGCCTCGACTACGGCTCCAAGATCGTCGGCGGCGTCACCCCCGGCCGCAAGGGCCGCGAGGTCCACG
>JBIOWB010000048.1:0-18701 GCA_044868125.1 Solirubrobacterales bacterium | reverse complement strand
CCCCCGCCCCCGGCTCAGGCGTAGGTGACTGACTCCAGGTACAGGCCGTGGGGGGGAGCCGTGTCTCCCGCCTCGGTTCTAGGGGCGCCACCTAGGAGCTGAGTGAAGTTCTCGACGGGGCGGCGGCCGGAGGCGACTTCCAGCTGGGTACCGACCAAGACGCGGACCATGTTGCGCATGAAGGCGTCGGCGGTGATTTGGAAGGCGAGGATGTCTCCTTCTTGGGTCCAGGAGGCGGCGAGGACGTTGCGCTCGAAGCGGACGTGGTCGGTCTGGGTGGGGGTGAAGGCGGTGAAGTCGTGGCTGCCCAGGAGGGCGGCGGCGCAGGCGTCCAGGGCCTCGCGGTCGATCCGATGCGGCCACCAGAGGGCCTTGCCTCGCTCGAACGGGCTCGGGGCCGAGCGGGCCACGAGGCGGTAGCGGTAGCTCCTTGCTTTGGCGTCGCGGCGGGCGTCGAAGCCGCCGGCGACCACCGTGGCGGCGGTGACGGCGACGTCGTCGGGCACGAGGCCGTTGAGGCGGCGTGCCAGGTCCTCGGGTGGCTTTGCAACGCATTGGAAGCTCGCTACTTGGCCCAGAGCGTGGACGCCGGTGTCGGTGCGGCCGGCGACCGTCAGCTCGACCGGCTCACGCAGGACCGTCGCCAGGGCAGTCTCCAGCTCGCCCTGCACCGTCCGCAGTCCCGGCTGCTTCGCCCAGCCCTTGAAAGCTCCTCCGTCGTATTCGATGTCCAGCCGTACCGTGTTCACGGCGCGCAGTATCCCCGTTGCGAGGTGGGTCGGGGCACCCCCGAACGGGCGGATACTCAAAACGCCGGCCTGATCAGGCCGGCGTTTGTCCGGGCGGGAGTGCCCCGGCCCACCTCCTAGAATCGAAGGCGTGCGCATCCTCCTCACCAACGACGACGGCATCTCCGCGCCTGGGCTGCAGGCGGCCCGCCGCACCCTGGTCGAGCTCGACGGCGTCGAGGTCGACGTCATCGCCCCCGACTCGAACCGCAGTGCCACCGCGCGCAGCATCACCACTCGCCAGCCGCTCAGCGTCGAGGAGGTCGAGTTCGAAGACGGCCGCGTCGGCTACGCCACCGACGGCACCCCGGTCGACTGCGTCCGCTTCGCCGAGCTCGGCCTGGTCGGCGGCCGTCCCGACCTGATCGTCTCCGGGATCAACCACGGCGCCAACCTCGGCGACGACATCACCTATTCGGGCACGGTCGCGGCGGCGCTGGAGGGGATCGTCCTCGGCATCCCCGCGATCGCCGTCTCCCAGCAGTCCTCGGCCGGCGGCCTCGGCTATGTCAGCGGCCGGTTCGACTTCGCCGTTGCCGCCTCCTTCACCGCGCAGCTGGTCAGTCGCCTGCGCGAGGAGTCGATGCCGGAGGCGACCCTGATCAACGTCAACTGCCCCGCCTGCGAGCCGACCGGGATCGAGGTGACGAAGCTCGGCAAACGGATCTACAACGACGAGCTGAAGCTGGTCGGCGAGAAGCACGGGCGCCGGCACTACGAGATCTACGGCTGGCAGCCCAGCTACGAGGAGATCGAGGGCACGGATCTGAAAGCGGTCGCCGACGGCCGCATCGCGGTCACCCCGATCCACTTCGACCTCACCGACCACGGCGGCCTCGAGCGGCTTCAGGGCTGGGGCTTCGAGGAGATGCTGGCCGCCAGCGCAGCGACCGCGTGAGCGCCTCGCCGGAGCAGCGCGCCGAGGAGCTGCGGGAGATCCTCGGCCACCACAACCACCTCTATTACGTCCTCGACGAACCGGAGGTCGGTGACGACGCCTACGACGCGCTGCTGGACGAGCTGCGGGCGCTTGAGGCCGAGCACCCGGAGCTGCGGACGCCGGACTCGCCGACGCAGCGGGTGGGGGCGGCCCCACTCGAGCACTTCGAGCAGGTCGAGCACCTGGAGGCGATGCTTTCGCTCGGCAACGCCCGCAACGAGGAGGAGCTGCGGGGCTGGGAGAACCGCCTCGCCAACTACCTGAAGCGGCTCGACATCACCGCCTCGGAGTTCAGCTACACGACCGAGCCGAAGATCGACGGCCTCGCCGTCACCCTCACCTACGAGGACGGGGTACTGGTCCGCGGTGCCACCCGCGGCGACGGCCGGGTCGGCGAGGACGTGACCCAGAACCTGCGCACGATCGGCTCGGTGCCGCTGCGGATCAAAGGCGCCGCTCCTGATCTCATCGAAGTGCGTGGCGAGATCTACCTGCCGATCGCCGCTTTCAAAGCGCTGAACGAGCGCCGGGCCGAGGCGGGCGAGCCGACCTTCGCCAACCCGCGCAACTCGGCCGCCGGCTCGATCCGCCAGCTCGACCCCAAGCTCGCCGCCGAACGGCCGCTCTCGACCTGGTTCTACGGGATCGGCGCCGTGCACGGGCTCGACCTGCCCACCCACATGGCCGAGGTCGAATGGCTGGCCGACCGTGGCTTCAAGGTCAATCCCGACACCGACCACCATCGGGGGGTGGAGGGGGTCGTCAAGCGCTGCCACTGGTGGGAGGAGCGGCGTGAGGAGCTCGACTACGAGATCGACGGCGTCGTCGTCAAGGTCGACGAGAGGGCGCTCTGGCGCGAGCTCGGCGTGGTCGGGCGTGAGCCGCGCTGGGCGATCGCCTGGAAGTTTCCGCCGACGACGGCGACGACGACGCTGAAGAAGGTCGTCTGGAACGTCGGCCGCACCGGCCACCTGGTGCCGTTCGCGATGCTGGAGCCGGTCCACGTCGGCGGCGTCACCGTCACCACCGCCACCCTCCACAACGAGGAGGACCTGGCGCGCAAGGGCGTGCGCGAGGGCGACGAGGTGGTGATCATGCGGGCCGGCGACGTGATCCCGCAGGTGGTCTCGCCGCTGACGCAGCGGCGGCCGAAGGGGACGCGGAAACCGAAGCCGCCGAAGAGGTGCCCATCCTGTGGCACCCCCACGGTCAAGCCCGAGGACTCGGTCTTCACGATCTGCCCCAATCGCCGTGGCTGTCCCGAACAGTCCTTCCAGCACGTCAAACACTTCGTCAGCAAGGGCGCGATGGACATCGACGGCTTCGGCGAAAAGCAGGCCCTGCGCTTTCTCGAAGAGGGCCTGATCGCCGACGTCGCCGACATCTACGACCTCACCGAGGAGCAGCTGGTCGGCCTTGACCGCTTCGCCGAGACTTCAGCCCGGAACCTGCTGGAGGCGATCGACGGGTCGCGCCGGCGCCCCTTCAAACGAGTCCTCTACGCGCTCGGGCTGCCGGGCGTCGGCTACGTCACCGCCGAGGCCCTGGCCGACCACTTCGGCTCGATCGACGCCCTCCACGGAGCCGATCCGGAGCAGATCGAGGAGGTCGAGGGAGTGGGGCCGGTGATGGCGGTGCAGATCGCCGAGTCGCTGGCCGACGAGGCGACCTGGGCGCTGGTCGAGAAGCTGAAGGAAAAGGGCCTGCGGCTGGAGGCCGACGCCTCGGAACGGCGCCAGGAGGGCGGTCCGCTGGAGGGGAAGACGGTCGTCCTCACCGGCACCCTGCCCGAGCTGACCCGCGAGGAGGCGGCGGCGCTGGTCAAGTCAGCCGGCGGGAAGGTGACCAGCTCGGTCTCGAAGAAGACGGACTACGTCGTCGCCGGCGAGAACCCCGGCTCGAAGCTCGCCAAGGCCGAGAAATTCAGCACCGAGATCCTCGACGAGGAAGGGCTGCGAGCGCTGGTCGGCGGATCCTCCTAATGCGGGACGAAGCGCTGCCGGTAAGGAGGGGTGGGTGTCCCTCTCGCTCCCTGGGTTGCTCGCCTGGGGCGGTGCCGACTGACCGCGAGCGTCACCGGTGCGAGCAACAGGACGCCGGTCGCGAGAGGGACACCCACCCCTCCTGACGACAGAGCTCAGGCAGGCGCCGGAGCCGCGGCAGCTTCGCATTAGAGCTGGGTCGTCCCTGGGTGCGTGTGGCGAGGAGTCCGGGTGGTCCTCTTCACGTTTTGCGCCGCTGGCCCGACTTCCATCTCGGACGGCTGGCGACGATCCAGCCAGGTAGGCGAGTGAAGAGGATCACCCGGACTCCCTACCGAATGCCGCTAGTAGCCGGCGACGGCGCCGGCGATCCGGTCCTGGTCGAGGTGGGCGAGGCTGAGGTCAGCGACGCTGTTCATCAGGACCGAGAAGACCATGATCCGGCCGCTCTGGTTGAAGCAGTAGCCGGAGAGGTTGCTGACGCCGGTCAGGGTGCCGGTCTTGGTCCGGCAGCGGCCGTAGGCGGCGGTGCCGTGCATGCGGTCGTCGACCGTCCCCTCCTTGCCGGCCAGGGCCAGGTCCTGGATGAAGTCGTCGCCGGCCGGGTCTGCGCGCATCGCCAGCAACAGGTCGACCACCTGTCGGGGGCTGGCGCGGTTGGAGCGGGTCAGCCCGGAGCCGTCGACAGCGTGGACGCCGGAGCCGTGGGAGCTGGCGAAGGCCTCGACGACCGACGCGCCCGCGGCGGTGGTGCCGCCGCTGCCGAGGCGGGCGCCGAGCAGCTTGATCAGCATCTCGGCGAAGAAGTTGTCGGAGTAGACGTCGGTGGTGTCGACGATCCGGGTCAGGGTGGGGGAGCGGACCATCGCCACCCGTTCGGCGTTCAGCGGCGTCGCGCGCAGGGCGACCTGGGAGGGCAAATCGACGCCGGCCCGCTCTAGCGAACGCGCCAGCTTCGAGGCGGCGAGCTTCGCCGGGTCGGAGGAGAAGCCGCTTGAGCTGGTCGAGCCGCGAAAGCCGGAGTTGAAGGCGAGGCCGGAGAGGGGGCCGATGTAGGAGCTGGTCGCATAACCGGAGTCGGCGACCCCGCGCAGGCGGTCGAAGACCGTGTCGTCGGCGTAGAGGCGGCCGGTGACCGAGGTGATCCCGGCAGCTTTGATCTGCGGCGTCAGCACGAAGAGGTTGGTGCCGAGGCCGGCGAGGTAGCTGTCGTAGAAGGGCGGAGTGCCGAGGGCCGGATCGCCGCCGCCCTGCAGGTAGAGGTTGCCGTGGAGGACGCCGTCGGCGTCGACCTTGCCGTCGCGAAGGACCTTGGTCGGTATCCGGGTTTCCGGCCCCAGCCGGGAGAGCACCGTGGACGTGGTGAACAGCTTCATGTTCGAGGCGAGCGAGCGCCGGCGCCCCGGAGCGCTGGCGCAGACGACTTTCCCCGATTCCGCCTCGACGACGAGGAGGCCGCTGGCGCTGCCGCCCCCCTGGCGTAGCCAGGAGCGCATCTGGTCGCAGGTCCGGCTGGCCTGCGCGGCGCCGGCGCAGAGCAGCAAAAGGCCTGCTGAGAGCACCAAAAGCAGCGCGAGGGTGCGTTTCATCGAGGTTTCCAACACGCGAGATCTGGAAGGTAGCGGTCATGCCCGACCGTTGGCCCTGGAATACTGCATAGATCGTGGGCAAGGTCGTAGACATCGAGTCCAGCTCGAGGCGACGCGCCAAACGTCGCAAAAAGCCGTCGAAGACGGCTCTGGTGTTGGGCGGCGGTGGCTTCACCGGCGGTGTCTACGAGATCGGGGCGCTGCGGGCGCTCGACCTGCTGGCGGTGAACAGCACGGTCAACAACTTCGACGTCTACGTCGGCACCAGCGCCGGCTCCTTCGTCGCCTCGATGCTGGCCAACGGCATCACTCCCGAGGAGATGATGCAGGTGATCAACTCCCGCGTCCCCTCCGAACTCGAGGATCTCGATCTCGACCGGGTGCTGAAGCCGAACTATCTGGGCTTCCTTTCCAAAGCTGCGGCGCTGCCGCTACGTACGACGCAGCTACTGGGCCGACTGACGCGGATCGGCGAGTTCTCGCTGATGGACATCGTCGTCGGCCTTGCGGAGGCGCTGCCGACCGGCCTCTATTCCGGCTCCGGGCTCTCCGAGTACGTGGAGGAAGCGCTCGGCACCGACGGCCGGGTCAACGACTTCCGCCTGCTCGAGGCCGAGCTCTACCTGACCGCGACCGACCTCGACACCTGCGAGCGGATCGTCTTCGGCGAAGAGGACTGGAGCGACGTGCCGATCTCCAAAGCGGTCGAGTGCTCGACCTGCCTGCCGCTCGTCTACAAGCCGGTCGACCTCAAAGGGCGCCAGTTCGTCGACGGCGGCATCCGCTCGACCACCAACGTCGACATCGCGGTCGAGAAGGGCGCCAAGTTCATCGTCGTCGTCAACCCGCTGGTGCCCTACGTCAACGACTTCGAGAAGACGATCCCGACCGTCTTCGGCCAGCGCGTGCGCCGCGTCTCCGACATGGGGCTGCCGGCGATCGCCAACCAGACCTTCCGCCTGATCGCCCACCAGCGCCTGCACCAGGCGGTCGAGCAGTGGCAGGAGCGCTACCCGGGCGTCGACATCATCCTGCTCGAGCCCGAGCCCACCGACGAGCTGATGTTCGGCACCCCGATCATGGACTACTCGCGGCGCCTGCAGATCGCCAAACACGGCTTCGAAAGCGTCACCGCCACCCTCGCCAAGGACTACGACCGCTACCAGGAGATCGCCGAGCGCCACGGCCTCGAAATCTCCGAGCGCCGCGTCCGCCACGTCATCGAAAAAGCCTCCGACGAGGAGCCAGAGCAGATGTCAGCCTGGCGCCGGGTGCTGGAGCAGACCACGTCGGTCCTGCTCAGGCAGAGCGGCGAGGCGTCTTAGTCCATCTCTTAGAGCTCGCCCTCGATTGCGCCGAGGAACTCCCTGACGGCGGCAACTGCATCGGCACGAAGCTCTGACTCGTCGAGCTCCGGATCCAAGAGAAGGGACTGACTCGCGAATCCCTCGGGGCCGACCGCGTTGGGGATCCGGTACCGCTCGCGGATCTCGAGCAAGGTGCTGCGAAGGGTGGGCAGGGAGTCGCGGAGGTGGCCTTGGAGGAGAACGGCTGCGGCCTGGCGCGGTCCTCCCGCGCGATTGTGTAGGAGCACATAGGCGAGGTCATAGAAGTCCTTCTCGGCGCCACGGGTTCGTGCGGTGACCAACTTGGAGAGGAGGTAGCCACCAAGCTTGGCGAACCTGGCTTGGACCCGAGTGACCTCGCCGCTCGGGAGCACGGCTTCCAGCTCCTCCCAGGCCCAGTCCTCGGCCACAAAGCCGGTTCCTCTCAGATTCTGCGCTTTCAGCCTCTCGCAGCCCTGGATAGGGATGAGCGCGTGCTCCGGCTCCGTCTCAAGGTCGCAAAGGAACTCCATTTTCAAGGGCGTGCCGTCGACCTGCCCGCGCCATCTCCAACCTCCATCTCCGGGTTTGAAGCCGATTGCCTCCAGCGCCCGCTCGACGTTCCCCTGGTCCTCCTTTAGGGTGAGGTGGCTGACCAGGAGGATGTCGACGTCGGTGGTCCCAAGATGGTCGGGGGCAGGTGGCTCCTGACCGCCGGCCAGCACCTCGGGTACGAGTCCTCCCAGGACTACGATCTCGGCGTCCTCGCCGTCGAGGGCGTCGAGCAACGCGACCAAGGCTCGTTCCGCCAGCACCCGGACGGCCGGGGAGCGTTCCAGGGTGCTATCGCGAGGATCCGCCAACTAGTTTCTCCCCGGCTCTCCTTGTTGCAGTTCCAGGGCTACTTCCTCGAAGATCCGCTCCGGTGGTTCGAAGAAGTCGAAGCTTTCGTAGAGGGGATCGGTGAGCCTACGGAGCAGCCCGACGAGATCCTCCGCGATCTCGGCGGGGGTGGTCTGGATGTATCCCACTACCTCGTCCTGTGCGGCTTCATATTTTCCGCTCACACGTCTGCGCTCGGCCAGGGCTTTGAGGTGGCGTGACCGAAGCCCGGTCCATCGCATCAATAGCTGGACGGTCTGGGCTTCCAGCCGTTGCGCCATCCGTTCGGCATGGAGCAAGCACTCGCCGGTGCACAGGATCGGCAGAGTGAGGTCGAGTGCCGTCCCGGGAGGGACGTTGTACTCCCAATCCTCCTGATATGGCCTGATCAGGCAGAGCCTCCCTTGAGGGTCAGCTCGCCAGTAGTCAGCCAGGGAGGGCTTTGTCGGCAGCATTTCTCGAAACCAACACTCGATCTCCCCTTCGACCGGGCGCGGTCGTTCCTCGCCTCCGCCAGAGGTCTGCCAGACGGGCCAGCCCGTCTCGCGGCCCCCGACTTCCCGAAGTACTCCCACAAGGGTTCGGGTGTCAGGGCGGATTTCAGCGTCTGGCAGCCGGTAGCTTGCCGACCAGGCCCCCTGCTCATAAGGGTTGCCTCCGAACTGCTGGGAGACTAGATCGCGCACGCGTTCTCGACAGGCGCGCTCCCAGTCAGTCAATCCCGCCGGGGGGCTGTGCTCGGTCTTGGCCGGAGACAGCGGATCCAGCACCTCTTCCTTCAGGTGACTTGCGGCGTCGGCGCCGCGGCCGCCGAAGGAAAGCAGGTCCGCGTAGACCCGTGGGGAGCTGACCAGGGGAAGCTTCCCTTTCTGTTGGCTCAGTGCGATGACGCTGGCGGGGGCGGGGAAGAACATGACTCTTCCCCCTTCGGCGACGTCACTGAGGCCGGCCGTCCGGACAGCTCGCTCGAGGGCCTCCCCGAAGTCGTCTTCGTGAACGTAGATCTGGAGCGAAGGGACAGAACTCGCGATTGGCGCCAGTTCATGGGCGGCGGCCCAGCCGCCGGCGGCCCAGCGGACCTCTTCATTGAGAGTTGCTGCCAGCTCCTCGGTGAGAAAGGCGAGGGGAGATTGCATGGACCGGTGCGTCAATCGGACCTCGGGTTCGCCGGCGGCGACTTCGCGCGCCCACGACTCGAGCAGCCCCTCGCGGTCGCTCAGCTCACGCCGAGCCTTCGGCCCCCTCTGGGGGCCGTACTTGACCGTCCAGCCCTTTTCGTCGAAGGCCTGCAGTACCTGCGAGACCTGAGGGGGGGACCAGTCGACGACCCTCGCGAGCTCTCCGGTGCTCACGCCCTCATGCCAGCCGCCGGCAAGGAGCGCCTCGGCTATCGCCAGGGCAGAGGGCGACCAGGAGAAATCGGCCCTTGCGGCGCGCTCCGGGGTAGCGTCGCGAACAATGAGGAGTCCCTGGCCGCGAATGCGAGCATTTCCCTGCTCGTCGGCCCAGTTCGCCCCATGTGCGTTGAGGAGCTCGCGTGCGCCCGGCGAAAGGGCGCGAGCGGTTATCACCAGATCACGCGGGAGCGATCCGGTGGGGTAGCGGTCGAGGATGCGGGTCACATCGGCGGGCCAGCCCTCGCCTGCCCATGCTCCTCGCAAGCGCCAGTTACCTTCGAGGCCATGGATCGAGAAGGCGACGATCCCATCTCGGTTTTCCCCGTGGGTCTCTACCGGCGCCCCGTCGAAGACGCGGGAAAGAAGCCGTGCCTGTCGCTTATTTGCTGCCATCTGGTTTTTTACTGTACGAGTAAAAAACCCATATTCGCCAAATAACTAATCTCTTTGCAGGAAAAGGTCCAACGATCGTCTGGACTTAGGCCTCAGGCCGCGTAGAGCTGCTCGATCGCGTCCTCGTGCTTTTGGGCGACGACGGCGCGCTTGACCTTCAGGGTCGGCGTAAGCTCACCTGACTCCTGGGAGAGGTCGTGGGGGAGGATCGCGATCTTCTTGACCTGCTCGACGCGGGCGAAGTTCTCGTTGATCTTCTCGACGTGGGTCTCGATCGCGGCCTTGACGTCGGCGTTGGCGGCGAGCTGGGCGGGGTCCTCGGGCAGGCCGTGCTCCTGGGCGTATTTGACCGCCTCTTCGGGGTCGAGGGTGACCAGCGCCACCAGATAGGGGCGGCGGTCGCCGACGACCACGCACTGGGAGACGAGCGGGTGCTGCTTGATTTCGGCCTCGAGGTTGGCGGGGGTGATGTTCTTGCCGCCCGCGGTGATGATGATGTCCTTTTTGCGGCCGGTGATCTTGATGAAGCCGTCGGGCTCGACCTCGCCGATGTCGCCGGTGTGGAGCCAGCCGTTGACGATCGTCTCCGCCGTCGCCTCCGGGTTCTTGTGGTAGCCCTGGAAGACGTTGGGGCCCTTGACGAGGATCTCGCCGTCGTCGGCGATTTTCACCTCGCAGCCGGGGAACGGTTTGCCGATCGTCCCCACCTTGAAGTCCTCGGGGGTCGAGATCGTCGCCGCGGTCGAGGTCTCGGTCATCCCCCAGCCCTCGAGCACGAGCACGCCGGCGGCGTCGAAGAAGCGCAGGATCTCCGGGTTGATCGGCGCCGCGCCGGAGACCGCGAGCCGGATCCGGCCGCCGAAGAGACCGCGGATTTTCGACAGCACCTGCTTGTCGGCGAAGGCGTACTGGCGCTGCAGGAGGAAGCCCGGCCTGCGGCCGCTGCGTTCGACCTCGCGCATCTTCGCGCCGACCTTGATCGCCCACTCGAAGATCGCCTTTTTCAGGCCGCCCTGTTTCTCGATGCCGCTGGTGGCGGCGGTGTAGATCTTCTCGAAGATGCGCGGCACCGAGGGGAAGTAGCTCGGTTTCAGTTCGGCCAGGTTCGGCAGGATCTTCAGCGGGTCGCGCTCCCAGTAGGCGAGCGTGGTGCCGAGGTCGAAGGTGCCGAACTGGATCAGCAGCGCGAAGGAGTGGGCGAGCGGCAGGTAGAGGTAGGCGACGTCCTCGTCCTCGATGACGCTGACCCCGTTGACCATGTCCAGCATCGCCCGGTAGTTGCCGTGGCTGATGATGCAGCCCTTCGGCGGGCCGGTGGTGCCGGAGGTGTAGATGAAGGTGCAGATGTCCGCGGGGGTGACGTCCTCGTACAGCGCCCTCCAGGCGGCGTCGTCGCCGTCCGCGCCTTTGGCGGCGAGGTCGTCCATCGCGATCGCGTCCTCGGCGCTGCCGCTCATCAGCACGACCTGCTCCAGCTGCGGCAGCTGGTCGCGGACCGCCCGCACCTTCTCCAGCTGTTCGGCGTCCTCGACTACCACCACCTTGGAGTCGGAATTCTCGAGGACGTAGCGGCACTCCTCGGGCGAGTTGGTCTGGTAGATCGGGACGACCGTCGCCCCGATCGAGAGCGCGGCGAAGTCGAAGTAGGTCCACTCTGGCCGCGTGTTGCCGAGGATCGAAACGCGGTCGCCTTTCGCGACCCCCAGCGCGGCGAGGCCGAAGGCGAGCGGTCGCACGGTCTCCCGTACTTCGTCGAAGGTGCGGTCGACCCACCGGTCGCCCTCCTTGTACTTGACGGCGACTTTGGAGCCGTACATCTCCGCCGCACGCGGCAGGAGGTCGGCGATCGTCTGCGAGTGGGTACCTCTCCCCGACATCTGCCGGGGGAGTCTAGTTCAGTGCGTGTGCCGGGGCGCTATTTGCGGCGCCTTGGCCGGGGCGATGCTTCGCATCGAAGTTTCGAACAGCGTTCGGTCGATTCGGCCGTGGTAGATCGGGACCCCCATCTCGACGCATTTGCCGATCACCTCCTGTCGCTCCATCTGCAGCTGGTCGGCGAGCTCGGCGGGCGTGAGGTGATGGGCCATCGGTGACCTCCCGGTCGTTGAAAGTAGGTAGCGTCAATGTTCGTACCTTCGTCGGTCGCGTGTCAACCGCCAGAAAACCGCAGCCTGCGGGATCGGCCCGAGGCGACGACCCGCGATAATGGCTCTGGATGTCCTCAGAAGTCGCCGTCAAGCCGCTGCCCCGGCGGGGCAGGCTCTGGGTTGCCGCCCTGCTTGCGCTCGGATTCGTCGCGCTCGGCTACACGATCGTCAACCTCTCGACCCAGAAGCCCGACGAGGGAATCGTCCACGTCTCCGGGATCGCGGAAGCCCAGGAACTGTTCGGCGGCATCCCCCAAGAAGGCGACCGACTGGGCTCCGACGACGCGCCGGTGACGATCCAGGTCTTCAACGACGTCCAGTGCTCGAGCTGCCGCGACGACTTTCTGAGCACGATCCCGGAGCTGACCGAAAAATACGCCCGCCCCGGCGACGTCAAGCTGCTCTGGCGTCACTACTCGAACGCGGAACGACCGCAGGAGCTCGGCTTCTACGGGGCCGAGGCGGCCGCCGACGAAGGCTACGGCTGGCAGTACATCTACCTCTTCTTTCGCACCCAGGAAGAAGCGAAGCGCTTCACCAGCGAGCGCGCCTTCGACGACTTCACGAAGTCGATCGCCGGCGGCGTCGAGGAGCTCGACATCGAAGAATGGGAACGTGACCTCGAACAGAACGGCGGCTCCGACGGCGCGATCCAGCAGCGCCTCGAAGGCTACGAGGAGCTCGGCCGCAACCTCGGCATCCGCGTCGGTCAGGGGATGGTCGTCGCCGGTCCAAACGGCACGAAGACGCTGCAGGAAGGCCCGTCGTTGGCCGAAGTCGAAACGGCGATCGCCGAAGTCGAATAACGCAGCCGATATTTGGCACAGCGGGCTGTGTCGAGATCCGAATGCGCTTCAGGCGACGCGGCGCAGGCGCGCCCGTTGGGCGATCACGTCCCGCCACTCGGAGTCGACGATGTGGGCGGGGGAGGTGGTGGCGAGGAAGTCGGCGAAGACCCTCGCCAGCCCCTCGGGGTCTTCGAGGTTGGGGAAGTGGGCGGCGCGCGGGAGGGTCTCGAAGCGGCAATTGGGGACTGAGCGCGCAGCCTCGAGGCCGTGCTCGAGCGGGATCGTGCGGTCGCGCTCGCCCCAGACGATCAGAGTGGGCATCTCACCGAGCAGGTATAGGCGGTCACGGGCGCTGACCTTCTGGCCCTGGACGTCGATCACCGAGCGCAGCGTCTGCAGGAAGGCGCGCCGGGAGCCGCGCTCCTGCAGCGGCCCCAGCGCTCGCGCCATCGCCTGCAGGTAGATGCCGGTGTCGTTGCCGCGGGTGCGCAGCTGCGCGCCGGCTCCGGCCAGCGCTCCGACCACCCGCGGCCGCGTCGCCAGCCGCAGCAGGACCGCCGAGCCCGGTAGGGCGGCCCCCCGCAGGAGCGGGCTGACGTCGTGCCCGAGACCGCCGCTGGAGACCAGCACCAGACGCTCGGTGCGCTGGGGGAACTGGTAGAAGAACTGCATCGCGACGCCGCCCCCGAGCGAATGGCCGACGATCGTCGCCCGCTCGACCCCGATCGTCGTCAGCAGGTCGCGAATTCCGGCAGCGTGGGCGCCCAGCGAGTAGTCCCCGCGCGGCGTCGCCGAGTCGCCATGGCCGATCAGGTCCGGCGCGATCACCCGGTAGGAGCCGGCGAGCCGCTTCGCCACCGCCTCCCAATGCCGTGAAGAGTTGATCATCCCGTGGATCAGGACGATGTTCGGCCCGCTGCCGGCGACCCGGTAGACGGCGCGGTGACCGTGCAGGTTTGCCTCGTGGACCTCGAAGGCGGGGGAAGCCTCCATCGGAGAAACCCTAGCGCTCGGATAAGCGCCCTTTGTCAATGCGGCCATCCCCAAGGCGAAAGATCTGCCGCACCGATGGCAGATGCATGCCGTCGTCAGGGCTCAGACGTCCAGCCCGGCTGAGATGACGCCCCAAGCGCGATCAGGGCCGGTACCACCGTCAGCGTCAGGGCGACGACCTCGCCGATCGCATCGGCGGTGGAGAAATCCCCGAGGTGGGCGGCGTGGAAGGCCAGGTGGAGGACCGACGGCACCAGCCACGCTGCGCACAGCGGGCGCACCAGAGCCGGCTCCATCTTCCAGGTGGCCCAGCCGAAGAGGACCGCGAAGCCCAGGTAGAGCTCGCCGACGTCGGTGACGAGGTGCTCGTTGTAGGGGGGCAGCAGGTTGACCCAGTGGGTGACGAATGGGAAGTCGGCGTAGAAGCCGTGCGGGGCAAGCGCCGCCGTCAGCCCCGTGAAGGCGGTGGAGACGAGAAGGAACGCAAGCGAAAGCTGGACCACCGTACGTCGCTTCATGGTGCGGCTGATCCTTTCATCAACCGGGCTCCGAGGGCCCTCTGTGCTGGTGCCGCGGCTGTGTCACAAAGGTGTGTGCGGGCTTTCACGGATGGTCGGTGGGGCGATCGAGTCGAAGATCTGCAGCGATGAAGCGCAAAAGCAGGAGAGCCTGGCTGACGGAAGTGTGGGCGTTCGTCGCTGTTGCGGTCATCGCCTTCGTCGGCGGACTGCTTGTGGGCGACCTCGGTGCCTCGCCGACGACCAAGACGGTTCACGTCTCAGCCCCTGCGAACGAAGGCGAAGAAGCCGCGGCAGCGGAGCCGAGCGGCGAAGCCGAAGAAGATGCCAGCGGCGGCAGCTCCGGCGCTCAGGTTTTCGCCAGCGCCGACTGCGGGAGCTGTCACACCCTTGCCGCCGCAGGATCGACCGGCACGACCGGGCCGAACCTCGACGAATCCCTGGCGCCGGACGACAACACGGCGGGAATCGAAGAAATGATCCTCCACCCGAACGAGGAGGTCATCGAAGGCTACCCCCCGAACGTGATGCCGCAGACCTACGGCGAAACGCTCTCTACGGCGGAAACCCAAGAGCTGGCCGAATACCTGGTCGAAAGCACCCCGGCCAAGCCCTGACCCAAGCCGAGACGCGCGGACTCTCGTTGGGCGAAGCAAGGTAGCTGGCGAATCGCTCGATCCGCGCAACCTTTCCGTTTCAGAACCGATCAGAGATTGACGAGACCGGAAAACCAGTCGTTCATCGGGGCGCCCGGATTTGAACCGGGGACCTCACCGACCCGAACGGTGCGCGCTACCAGGCTGCGCCACGCCCCGAGAGGGCCGATTATCTCAGAGCGGGGAGGCCGGGCGCGGGGAGGGGGCGTGGCCGCTACTTTGGGGGCTGAGGCGGGTCACTCAATGACGATGGCGCGAAGGCTGATTCCGATCCTGGTCCTGGTGCTGCTGGCGGCGATACCGGCGGGCGCTCGGGGCTACCTGCCGCCGGGCTTCATCGGCATCTCGCCGCAGAACTCCGGCACGCCGAAGGACTACAGGTTGATGCAGGAAGCGGGCATCTACAGCGTCCGCCTGCCGCTCTACTGGGCCGCGGTCGAGCCGGAGAACCCGGCCTTCTCGGAGCGCCACTGGGACGCCTTCGACCACGAAGTTAGGCTGGCGGCCGAAGCCGGGCTCGAAGTCTTTCCTTTCGTCACCGCCTCGCCGAAATGGGTGTCGGCGCTGGGCATCGACCTCCCGGTCGCCAATGCCTGGCAGCGGCGGGCCTGGGGCTCCTTCATCCGCGCAATGGTCGACCGCTACGGTCCCGGCGGCGGCTTCTGGCGCGAAGAAGAGGAGCTCCCGTACCTCCCGGTTCGCCGCTGGGAGATCTGGAACGAGGAGAACATCGTCACCTTCGCGACCCGGCCCGAACCGAAGCGCTTCGCGACCCTGATCCGGATCGCCGGCCGGATCATCCATCGCGAAGCACCCGGCTCGCAGGTGATCCTCGGTGGCCTCTTCGGCAGGCCGCTGCAGATCCCGCCCAACGTCGCCTCAGGCGACTACCTCTCGCGCTTCTACCGCGCCCGCAACGTCAAGAAGTACTTCGACGGTGTCGGGCTGCACCCGTACGTCGCCGACGCGCGGGCGATGGGGGCGCAGCTGAAGAACCTGCGGCGGATCATGCGCCGCCACCACGACTTCGGCACGCAGCTGTACGTGACCGAGCTCGGCTGGGGCTCGGAGAGCGGCCCGACCCGCTGGCAGCGCGGCCTCTGGGGCCAGGCCTACCAGCTCTCCAAGAGCTTCGCGATGCTCTCCGCCAACCGCGAACGCTGGGGCGTCGGCGGCGTCTGGTGGTACACCTGGTCCGACGAGGGGGGCAGTTGCGTGTTCTGCCACTCGGCCGGGCTGCTGACGGCGAAGCGCGAAGCGAAGCCCGCCTGGTACCGGTTCAACGAATGGACCGGCGGCGACGCCGCGACGGTGCCCCGGCTCGGCAGCGACAAGCTCGAGCCGAGCGAAGAAATCGCACCGGAATAGCTAGGCTCCGCTCGGACTTCAAAACCGAGACAAGGAGCATCGCGATGGCTTTCTCCGTACCTGACCTGCCTTACCCCTACGACGCGCTCGAGCCTCATATCGACGAGGAAACTATGCGCATCCATCACGACAAGCACCATCAGGCGTACGTCGACAAAGCCAATGCCGCCCTCGAGGGGACCGAGTGGGCCGACCGCGACGTCGAGGACGTCCTCCGCAACCTCTCGGCGCTGCCGGGCGACAAGCAGGCCGCGGTTCGCAACAACGCCGGCGGTCACTACAACCACACGCTGTTCTGGCAGATGATGGGCCCCGACGGCGGCGGCGAGCCGAGTGGCGACCTGGCCGCGGCGATCGGCGACACCTTCGGCTCCTTCGACTCCTTCAAGGAGGAGTTCAAAAACGCCGGCATCGCCCGCTTCGGCTCCGGCTGGGCCTGGCTGGTCAAGGACTCCTCCGGCCTGGCGGTGATCTCGACCCCGAACCAGGACTCGCCGATCTCCGACGGCACCACCCCGCTGCTCGGCGTCGACGTCTGGGAGCACGCCTACTACCTGAAGTACCAGAACAAGCGCCCCGAATATCTCGATGCCTTCTGGAACGTCGTCAACTGGGACTACGTCGCCGAGAGGTTCGCTTCGTAGGAGGGTTGCTCTGAGGCTGCGGGAATCTGCTCCATCGCGTGCTCGGCCAGAGCGGTGATCGTCAGGCTGGGGTTGACGCCGACGTTCGCCGGCACCGCCGAGCCGTCGCAGACGAGCAGGTTCTCGTAGCCGAAGACCCGTTGGCGGGCGTCGACGACGCCGTCCTCGGGGTCGTGGCCGATCACCGCGCCGCCGAGGATGTGGGCGGTGCTCGGCACGTTGAAGAGCGCCTCGGTGATCGAGCTCTGGGCGACCCCGCCGGTCCGCTTCGCCAGCCATTCGGCGGCGTCGTTGGCGACTGGGATGAAGGTCGGGTTCGGCTTCTCCGGGTCCTGTTCGGTCTGCAACCAGACGTTGCCCGAGCGTTTCAGCTGGGGGCGCAGGGCGATCGCGTTGTCGAGCGTCTGCATCACCAGGAGGATGATCGTGCGCCGCGACCAGCCCTGGGGCCAGAGCACCTTGGCGAAGCGGAGCGGGTGGCGGACGATCTGCCCGAGCAGCTTCAGCGGCCGGGTGACACGGGTGCCGTCGCCGACCAGCAGCGTGTAGAGCAGGCTCATCGAGTCGCCGTCCCTGCCGTAGCTGACGGTCTCGATGTGGGTGTCGTGGTCGGGGTAGATGCTGCCGCTGATCGCGACCCGCCTGGTCAGGTCGTCCGGGTAGTCCTCCGGCACGGTGACCGCGAGGATCATCTCGCTGTTGGTGCGGACCAGCTCGCCGAGGCGGTTGGAGATGCGGGGCAGGGAGCCGCCGAGGCGGCAGCGCTGCAGCAGCTTGTTGGTGCCCAGCGCGCCCGCGGCGACGACGACCCCGCGGGCGGTGATCGTGCCGCGGCCGCGACCGGGGATGACGCCCGAGCGCTCGCTCTTGATCGAGTAGCCTTCGCTGCCGTCATCGGCGCCGAGCGGACGGATCTCGGTCACGGTGCGGTCGGGGATCACCTCGACCCCGCGCTGTTCGGCCAGGTAGAGGTAGTTCTTGACCAGCGTGTTCTTGGCCCCGTGCGGGCAGCCGACCATGCAGCGGCCGCAGAAGCTGCAGCCGGTGCGGTCCGGGCCCTCGCCGCCGAAGTAGGGGTCGGCGACGGTTTTCCCCGGCTCGCCGAAGAAGATCCCGACCGGCGTCTTGCGGTAGGTGTCGCCGACGCCGATCTGCTCGCCGTACTCGCGCAGAAGGTCGTCGGCGGCGTCGTCGGTCGCGACGTCGGCGACGCCGAGCATCCGCTGCGCCTCGGCGTAGTGCGGCGCCAGCTCGCCCTCCCAGTCGGCGAGGTCGCCCCACTGCGGGTCCTTGAAGAACTTCGCGGGGGGGACGTAGAGCGTGTTCGCGTAGCCGAGGCTGCCGCCGCCGACGCCGCAGCCGCTGACGACCGAGACGTCCTTGAAGGTGGAGAGGCGGAAGATGCCGCGCAGGCCCAGCCGGGGCGCCCAGAAGTAGCGGCGGACGTCCCAGGTCGACTTCGGGAAGTCCTTGTCGGTGAAGCGCTTGCCGCACTCGAGGACCGCGACCTTGTAGCCCTTTTCGGCCAGGCGCAGGGCCGAGACCGAGCCCCCGAACCCGGAGCCGACGACAACCCAGTCGTAGTCGTACCGGCTCATCGCCTCAGGGTTGGAAGCGGCTCAGGCCTCGCCCGGCTCGAGCGGCCGGAAGTCGCTGGTGCGGGCGCCGCAGACCGGGCAGAACCAGTCCTTGGGGATGTCCTCGAAGGCCGTTCCGGGCGGGATGCCGCCATCGGGATCGCCGATGGCCGGGTCGTAGATGAAGCCACAGCTCTCGCAGATCCAGAGCGTGGCGTCCTTGGTCTCCGTGCTCATGTCCTGAATGTTAGGAAAACGGCTATTTGCCGAAGCTGACCTGCGGCGTGGCGCGGTCGGCTGCGTCGATCTCGAAGTACTCGCGCGGGGTGAAGTCGCCCTGGTTGGCGATGATCGAGCCCGGGAACTGCTGGATGTCCGTGTTGTAGGACTGGACGTTGGAGTTGTAGATCCGCCGCGAAGCCTGGATCTCGTCCTCGAGCTCGGAGAGGTTGCGGCTCAGCTGCTGGAAGTTCTCGGTCGCCCGCAGGGTCGGGTAGTTCTCGGCGACCGCGCGCAGTTCGGCCAGGGCGCCGGTCAGTTTCGACTCGGCTTTGGCGGTGTCGGCGACGCTGGAGGCCTGCATCGCCTCGGCCCGCGCCTGCGTCGTTTTCTCGAAGGTCGCGCTCTCGTGCTCGGCGTAGCCTTTGACCGTCTCCACCAGGTTCGGGACGAGGTCGTGGCGCCGTTTCAGCTGCACGTCGATCCCGCTCCAGG
>JBIOWB010000047.1:0-4878 GCA_044868125.1 Solirubrobacterales bacterium | reverse complement strand
CTTGCTCGGACAAACGTCGCCCTAATTAGGGCGACGTTTTGAGTATCCGCCCGCTCAAGGGGCACCCACCCCACCTACTCAGGCCGCAGCAAGAGGCACCCATCCCGGGCTGCGAAGCCGTACCGGGTGCCCCATGGCTCAAGCGGTTTCGGCAGCTGGCCTGGCCTTTTCTTGCTGGTTGTGCGGGGCGTCGCAGTCGGGGCTGTGGCCGCACTCGCCGGCCTGGGCGGAGCCTCGGGTTGGGATGGCTTCCGTGCGGCGTTTTGGGTTCTGGACGCCGAGGCCGGCGACTATTCCGCCGACGATCATCAGGATTCCGGCGATGCCGATGCCGAGGCGGAAGGACGAGGTCGACGCGTCTTCCGCCGCCTGCATCACGCGGTCGGCCTCGGCGGCCGGCACGCCTTCGGTTTCCGGGACGGCGAGGGGCTTTTCCTTCGCTTCGTCGACGGCGGAGGCCGCGGCTGCCGAGAGCGGCGCCGGGCCGAGATGGTCGTCGAGCTTGGCGCCGAAGCTGGCCGAGATGACCGCGCCCAGGACGGCGATCGCCAGCAGGCCGGCGACGCGGGAGACGCCGTTGTTGACCCCGGAGGCGATTCCCACCCGGTGCTCGTCGACCGAGTCGAGCACCGTCGCGGTCAGCGGCGCCACCGTCGCCGAGAGGCCGACGCCGAAGACGAGCAGGCCCGGGAGGACGTCGACCAGGTAGCTCGCGCCGGTGTCGATCCGCATCATCAGCAGCAGCCCGATGCCGCCGACGATCGGACCGGCGGTCATCGGCATCCGCGGCCCCGTGCCCGAGGCGATGCGGCCGAACCGGGGCGAGAGGAAGAACATCAGGATCGAGATCGGCGTCGTCGCCAGCCCGGCCTCCAAGGGCGAGTAGCCGACCACCTGCTGCAGGTAGAGCCCGACGAAGAAGAGGCCGCCGATCAGGCCGGCGTAGGTCGCCAGCGTGGTCAGGTTGGTGACCCAGAAGTTGCGGATCCGGAACAGGCCCAGCGGCAGCATCGGGTGGCGGGCGGTCGCCTCGCGGAGGATGAAGAGGCCGAAGCAGAGGACGCCGGCGGCCATCGTCGCCCAGACGATCGGGTCGCTCCAGCCGCGCGAGGGCTGCTCGATCAGGGCGAAGGTCGGGCCGCCGAGACCTACGCCTGAGAGCGCGATCCCGGCCCAGTCGATGCCGAGGAAGGCGTCCTCGTCGCGGCTCTCCTCGACCGAGTGGAGGGTGAGCATGACGGTCGCGGCGATCAGGGGAATGTTGACCCAGAAGATCGCCCGCCAGGAGGTGATGCCGATCAGGGCGCCGCCGCCGGCCGGGCCGATCACGGTCGCGATCCCGGTCCAGGCCGTCCACATCCCGACCGCCCTGCCGCGCGCTTCGCCCTCGAAGGTCGAGGCGACGATCGCCAGCGAGCCCGGCACCAGCAGCGCCCCGGCGATCCCCTGCAGGGCCCGGGCCCCGATCAGGAACTCATCCGTGGGGGCGACCGCGCAGAGGACCGAGGTGGCGCCGAAGCCGATCAGGCCGACGACGAAGATCCGCCGCCGCCCGAACTGGTCGCCGAGGCTGCCGCCGACCAGGAGCAGCGAGACCAGCGCCAGGGTGTAGGCCTCGACGACCCACTGCTGGCCGGCGAGGCCGACGTCGAGCCCGTCGCTGATCGCCGGCAGGGCGACGTTGACGACGGTGCTGTCGAGGAAGACGACCGTCGAGCCGAGGATCGTCGCGACCAGGGTCAGCAGCTGTCGGCGAGACACGAGAGCGAGTCTAGGCGGCGCCCCTCGTCAGCCCAGGCCGTTGTGGATCGTCTTCGCGTAGGTCCACTCCGGCAGCTTGGTGAATGCGGGGTTGTCCCGGTTGGTCACGAACATCATCATCCCTGCCTTTGAGCCACCCTTCGGGTTCCAGGCCGAGAGCTCTTCGACGGTCTTCAGCAGCGTCGATTGGTCTTCCCCGCCGTATCCGGGCTTGACGCCGAAGGCAACCTTCTCGTTGCCGACCAGGCTCGCGTATTCCTCGAAGAGACGGATATAGGTGCCGGCCTGGTTCCAGTAGGCCATCAGGTTCACCCAGCTGACCGAGTCCTTGATCTTCGAGAGGATTTCGTAATCGTTGCTGCCGGGATTGCAGCCCTCGTAGCAGGTGTAGGTGAGCGTCTTCCCGTCGAGGACGCCGCTGAGCGCCTCGGCCAGGGCGACGAACCGGGGAACGAATTCTTGGTCGGGCATTCCCGACTCGGCGTCGATGTCGAACCCGTCGAGTTCCCACTGTTCGAGCGTTTCCTTGGCGCTGGCGGCGAAGGTGTCCATGTCGACGTTGTTCCAATGGGCGCTTTCGTTGTCGATGAACGAGAGCAGCACCTTCGGGCCCCGGGCGCGCACTTCCTCGATCCACTGCCTGATCTTCTCTTCCCCGTACACCCTGCAGAGGTAGGAGGTGGTGACCTTGCTTTCCTCGTCGGGACCGGCGAGAAAGAGGGTGACGTAGTCGATGAAGTCAGGCGTTTCCTGCAGGGTCTGACCGGGCGGTTCCTGATAACCCGACCAGTAGGCGTCGAAGATCTCCGTCATCACACCTCTCCTCCTCCTCTTTTAGTAACCCTTACTAGTCAACCACCTCTTCTACAAACTCGCATAGCTGCGCCGCCGGCGTGAAGAAGTTCCGGTACGCCAGCGCGGTCGCGGTGAGGGCGGAGATCGAGACGCTGCCGAGCAGGACGTAGAGGAGGATCAGCTGCAGGCGGACGGCGTCGGTGGGGTTGGCGCCGGCGAGCAGCATCCCGACCATCGTCCCCGGGAAGAAGATCAGGCCGGTGGTCTTGGTCGAGTCGACGAGGGTGATCATCCCCGAGCGCAGGGCGCGGCGGACGGTCGGCAGCGCCGCTTCGCGGGCGGTGGCGCCGAGCGCCAGCGTCGCCTCGATCCGCGCTCGCGACTCGCCGATCTCGTCGCCGAGACGATTGAGGGCGACCGCCGAGGCGGTCATCGCGTTGCCGATCACCATGCCGCCAACCGGGACCAGGTAACGCGGCGTCGGTTCGAAGATGCCGAGGGCGACGACGAGGCCGAGCGTGATGCCGCCCGCGAGCGCGAGGGCGATCAGCAGCGGCTGGAAGGGTTCGGGGACCTTCCTGGCGCGACTGCGGGCGGTGATCGCGCCGAACAGGACCATCACCGCCAGCAGCGCCAGGACCAGCCAGATCGTGTCGGCCTCGAAGATCAGCTTGATCGCGTAGCCGACGAGGGTGAGCTGGACGAAGGAACGGACGGCGGCGATGCCGATGTCGCGCTCGAGGTCGGCGCCCCACCAGAGGGAGATCGCCGCCGCGAGGGCGACCAGCGCCAGCGAGGCGGCGACCTGCCAGAGGCCGACGTGGATCGAGGTGCTGGCTGCCGCCAGCGGGATCACGCCAGCACCTCCGCCAGCGGGCCGCAGCCGACGAGGCGGCCGCCCTCCAGCCGCAGCACCCAGTCGCCGAGGCGGCGCGCCTGCTCGGGGTCGTGGCTGACGAGGACGATCGAGATCTCGAGCTCGCGGCGCAGTTCCCGCAGCGCCACCTCGATCCTGTCGCGGGCGGCGTGGTCGAGGGCCGAGGTCGGCTCGTCGAGCAGGAGGACGCGGGGCCGCTGCGCCAGCGCCCGCGCCAGCATCGCCCGCTGCTGCTCGCCGACCGAGAGCTTGCCGACGTCGCGCGCGGCGAAGGAGGGGTCGAGGCCGGCGAGGCCGAGGGTGCGCGCTGCGTCGAGCTCCTCGCCGGCGAGGTCGGCGGCGTAGCGCAGGTTCGACTCGACCGTCCCGGCCAACAGCGCCGGCAGCTGCGGGACGAGCGCGACCTCGCGTCGCAGGGACAGCGGCTCGTAGGAGCGCAGCGGCCGGTCGCGGTAGGCGATCTCGCCACGGTCCGGGTCGGCGAGCCGGTTCAGCAGCCGCAGCAACGTCGACTTGCCGGCGCCGGAAGGGCCGACGATCGCCGTCGCGCCCTCGGGGACCTCGGCGCTGAGCGAGTCGAGAACGGTCTTGCCGGCGCGGTCCAACCCCACCTCTCGCAGCTCGAAGAGCACGGGCGGATCATCCCATCGTTGCGTGGTTCCCTTCGCACCGCATACCTGCAGAAGGAACCACAACGCGCAAGATGGCTCCCGCCGCAGTCTCCTCTATCGACCCCGCCGCGTTTGGTTGAAACAATCCGGGTAAGGAGACCGACGATGGCTAGAGCGATTTGGAGCGGAACGATCAGCTTCGGGCTGCTGAACGTGCCCGTGCGCCTCTACAGCGCGGTGGCGCGGCGCAGCATCGCCCTGCGCGAGATCCGCGAGTCCGACAGCGCCCGGATCAAACACCGCCGCGTCGCCGAAGGGACCGACGAGGAGGTCCCCTACGAGAACATCGTCAAGGCCTATGAGCTGTCTTCCGGCCAGTACGTGCCGCTGGGCAAAGATGAGATGGCGGCGCTGGCGCCGGAGAAGACGCGCGCGATCGACGTCCAGGACTTCGTCGACATCGAGGAAATCGACCCCATGTACTTCGACAGCCCCTACTACCTCGGCCCCGCCGACGGCGCCGAGAAGGCCTACTCGCTCCTCGCTTCGGCGATGGAAAGCTCGGGCAAGGCGGCGATCGCCCGCTTCGTCTTCCGCAACAAAGAGCAGCTGGCGGCGCTGCGCTCCTCCGACGGCGTCCTCACCCTGACCACGATGCGCTTCCACGACGAGGTCGTGCCGCCCTCCGAACTCGACGACGCCCTGCCGGACAAGGCGCCGAAAGTAGCCAAACGCGAGCGGGAGATGGCGGAGCAGCTGATCGCCTCCCTCAGCACCGACTTCAACCCGAACGAATATCGGGATGAGTACCGCGAGCAGCTACTGGCCCTGATC
>JBIOWB010000046.1:0-3932 GCA_044868125.1 Solirubrobacterales bacterium | reverse complement strand
CGGGAGGCCCAGGGAAGCGAGGCGGCTCCGGTCTGTGGTGGGGCCACATGTCTTTCTTTCCTTCTTGCGCGGGATGGGGACAAACAGCACGACAGGACCGCAGGGGATGCCCCGGTTCCGCCAGAGGAACCTGCGAGGAAAAACAAAGTGGATGGCTCCTTGGAGCCATCCAGAGGGCTACGGTCGCGGGTCAGGCGCTTTCGAGGTCGCGTCGGATGGCTCCGCGACTGAGTCAGCTTGGAAAGCCGCTGAGATTCTGCGGGCAGCGTCTTGTCTCGGCTTGAATTGGAGATACCGCTGGGTCGTCGCCAGGTCTTGATGACCCATCCACTCCATAACCTCGCGGGAGTCGGCGGTGCGGATCGCGTGGGTGCCGAAGGTGTGGCGAAGGTCATGGAAGCGCAGGGGTCGCAAGCCAGCCTTCTTACATGCGGCCTTATAGCGGTCCCGCAGCCGGTGGCCAGCGAGGTGGCCGCCCTGAACCCCGCAGAACACAAGGTCGTCGTCGCCCCCAAACTCCTCGCGCTGGCTGAGCCTGGCCAGTGCCTCGGCCACCTCATCAGCCATCGGGACCGTGCGCTCCTGGTCGCTCTTGGGCGTATCTACCCGGCCGTTGGTGAAGTTCTGGCGAACGTGGACCGCGCTGTTGGTGAAGTCCACGTCGCGCCAGCGCAGGGCGAGCAGCTCCCCCATGCGCAGGCCAGTGAACGCCGCCGTGAGGTAGATCGTTCCGTCTTGCTCCGACGAAGCAGCCCGGACAAGCGCTAAGACCTCCTCGCGCGAGTAGACCTCGATGTTGCCGCGCTTGGCATTCGGACGCCTCTCGACGTTTGCCGCTGGATTAGCCGGGAGCTTGTAGCGCCGCTGCGCCCATACAAAGAGACCGTGCAGCACGGTCAGGTACTTGTTGACGGTGCGATCCGAGAGGCCTTCGGACACCAGGGCGTCGCGGAAGCCTTCGACCATTTCGGGCGTCACCTCCTCCAAGCGCACCTTGTCTCCAAAGAGCTTTTTCATCCGGTCGGCCATGTGCCCATAGTCGATCTCGGTCGAGAGCTTGATCTTGCGGTCGCGCTTGTAGTCAAGCCAGTCGTCGCAGGCAACGGCGAAAGTCGTCCCGGTCCGCACCATCCCCGGCAGCTCTCCGCGCCGCGCCTTGGCGAGCGTTTCGTCTAGCCATGCCCGTGCCGTGGTCTTCGTGTAGTAGCCGGCGCGCTCTTGCGCTCCGTCCAATGCGGGCCAATCCGCCGCTGAACCTGGCGGCCATCCGGCAGCCGATACTTCGCGTACCACTGATCGCCGCGCTTGCGCTCGACCTTAAAGACGTGCCCGCTGATCGCTCTCCCTGCCTGTTGCCGCATCCCGTCCTCCTCCTCGTGTCCCATGTTTCTAGCACGAATTGGAGACATATTTGGGGACACCTTTTGCGATCAGAAGCTGCCCGAGAACACGAAAACCCCGCATTTACGGGGCTTTCGTGGAGTACCGCTACGGGGATTCGAACCCCGGTTTCCGGACTGAGAATCCGGCGTCCTAGTCCCCTAGACGATAGCGGCGAGGTAGCGGCACTTTAGCGAAGGCCGTGAGGGGGGCGGCGGCGGAGGCTGGGGCGGCGGAGGGCTCGCAACCGGTAAATTGCCTGCTCCGCGCGGCTGTGGCGGAACTGGTAGACGCGCACGGTTCAGGTCCGTGTGGGCGAGAGCCCGTGGAGGTTCGACTCCTCTCAGCCGCATCCCTTGCCGAGTCTGTCTCAGACCCCCGTATAGGTGGCTTGAGACAGACTCGTGACTCAGACCGCTTGCGGGGCCTGCTTCGCCTCCGGCGCCCTTGCGGCGTTGGCGGCGATCTCCTCGACGAAGGTCGGCCAGAGCGCCCGCGGCAGGTCGTGGCCCATGCCCTCGACCATCTTCAGGCGGGCGCCGGGGATCGCCTTGGCGGTGGCGCGGCCGCCGGAGGGGTTGACGAGGAGGTCGTCCTTGCCGTGGATGACCAGGGCGGGAACGTTGAGGTTGCGGAGGCCCGGAGTGCGGTCGCCGGAGGCGGTGATCGCGTGCAGCTGTCGGGCGATGCCGGCCTCGCTGTGGCCACGGTCGAAGGAGCGGCCGGCGATCCGCCGCACCCGCTCCTCTTCGAAGGGGTAGCCCGGCGAGCCGATCGTCTTGAAGGTCTTGACGACGCGCTCGATCGCGGCCTCGCGCTCGCGCGGCGGTTTGCCGAGCAGGAGGCCGAAGGTGCGGTAGCTGGGGTGGCCGACGCGGCGGCTGCCGGTCGTCGACATGATCGAGGTGATCGAGCGGACGCGCTCGGGCCGCTCGATCGCCGTCGTCTGGGCAATCATTCCCCCCATCGAAGCGCCGACCACGTGGGCCGAATCGAGCCCGAGGTGGTCCATCAGCCCGAAGGTGTCGGCGGCCATGTCGCGCAGCAGGTAGGGGGCGGTGCCGCCGCGGCCGAGGAACATGTCGAGTTTGCCGGACACTCCAGCCGCCTTGATCCGGGTCGAGCGGCCGATGTCGCGGTTGTCGAAGCGGACGACGCGGAAGCCGCGCTCGGCCAGCATCCCGCAGAGCTCCTCGTCCCAGGCGATCATCTGCGTCGCCAGGCCCATCACCAGCAGCAGCGGCTCGCCGTCCGGGTCACCCATCTCCTGGTAGCAGAGCTCGATGCCGTTGGCGGGCGCCATCTGTTCCTCAGAGAACCGTGGCATCCGACGATCCTACCCAAACTGGCTGGTCAGCCAGACGTCGGTGTGTCGCCTTATAGGTCCAAATGGACGCATGAGACGACACGGCCTAGTAAAAGGGCCGGGTGCGGACGGCGATCATCTCCGATCTCCACCTTGGCGTCGCCAGCGACGAGGACGTGCTGCGCGACCCGGCGATCCGCCGCATCCTCCTCGAGGAGATCGGCGGCGCCGACCGTCTCATCCTGCTCGGCGACGTGGTCGAGCTGCGCAACCTCCCGGTCGGCCCCGCGCTCGAGCGCAGCCGGCCTTTCTTCGAGGAGCTGGGCGAAGCGACCAGCGAGGTCGAGGTGACGCTCGTACCGGGCAACCACGACGCCCGCCTCGCCGAGCCGCTGCTCGACGAGCTCTCGATAGAGGGAGACTCGGCCCTCGGCCTCGAGCATCGCTTCGCACCCTCCCCCGGCCCGCTGGCGACGATCGACCGCTGGCTTGGGCCCACGCAGCTGAAAGTCGCCTACCCCGGCCTCTGGCTGCGCGAGGACGTCTACGCCACCCACGGCCACTACATCGACGTCCACCTCTCGCTGCCACGGGCCGAGTGCGTGGCGGCCGCGGCGGCGATGCGCTTCCTCGGCAAGCTGCCACAGCGCGCCACCCCGATCGACTACGAGCGGGTCCTGCGACCCCTCTACGGGTTCGCCTACGGACTCGCCCAGGTACTGCCGGTGAAACGGCGACGCAACGGGCCCTTCGAGAGGTGGTGGGAGGTACTCGCCGGCGAGAGGAAGGCGCGAACCCTGCGTGGCCGCGCCGCCGCCGCCAGCTTCCCGGCCGCGATTTACGGCCTCAACAAGCTCCTGCGCGCCGACTTCGAGCCCGACGTCACCCCGACGGCGATCTTCCGCAGCGGCGTCGATGCCGGAATCGAGATGGCGACGCGCCTCGGCATCGACGACGTCCACGTGATCGCCGGCCACACCCACCGCGGCGGCCCACTTCCCGATGAACCCAACTGGCCCCTTCCCCGAGGTGGGCAGCTCCACAACACGGGAAGCTGGGTATTCGCGACTGCGTTTCACCACCCGGGTAGGCCACCCAGCCCTTACTGGCCAGGAACTGTCACCTGGTTAGAGGACGATGCCGCGCCCCGTCGCGTCCAACTACTCCTAGACCGCTCCCACGCCGAGCTGCTCGAACTGGTCGAGCGGTCGGCCTAGGAGCCGGGGGTGAGTGTCGCCGGACCCTC
>JBIOWB010000045.1:0-13092 GCA_044868125.1 Solirubrobacterales bacterium | reverse complement strand
GCTGGTCCTACACCGAGCTCGGCTGGGGCGGCTACTGGGCCTGGGACCCGGTCGAGAACGCGGCGCTGATGCCGTGGCTGCTCGGCACCGCCTTCCTGCACTCGATCATGGTCCAGGAGAAGCGGGGAATGCTGAAGGTCTGGAACGCCTGCCTCGTCGTCGGCACCTTCTCGATGGCTCTGCTCGGCACCTTCCTCGTCCGCTCCGGGGTCTTGCAGTCGATCCACGCCTTCGGCGACAACACCGTCGGCCCCTACATCCTCGGCCTGATCGGCGTCGTCGTGATCGGCTCGACCCTGCTGATCGTCAGCCGCCTCGACGACCTGCGCTCACCGAAGCGGATCGACTCGCTGGTCTCGCGCGAGGCGGTCTTCCTCGTCAACAACCTGCTCCTGGTCGGGCTGACCGCGGTGATCTTCTGGGGCACCTTCTTCCCGCTGATCTCCGAACTCTTCACCGGCAACAAGGCCTCGCTGGCGGCGCCCTGGTTCGACCGCTACACGACGCCGCTGGCGATCCTGCTGGTGCTGTTCACGGGGATCGGACCGCTGCTCGCCTGGCGACGGGTCAGCTGGGAGTCGGCCCGGCACGTCTTCCGCCTGCCCTTGGCGGTGGCGCTGGTGGCGACGGTGGCGCTGGCGATCTTCAGCGACGCCGCCCACAAGCCCTGGGCGCTGGCGCTCTTCGCCTTCGCCGCCTTTGCGCTGGCGGGGCTGGCGCAGGAGTTCTGGACCGGCGCGCAGGCGCGGCGCGGCCTCTCCGGCGAGTCGACGCCGCAGGCGATGGTCGGCCTGGTCGTTCGCAACCGGCGCCGCTACGGCGGCTACGTCGTCCACGCCGGCATCGCCGTCCTGCTGATCGGCATCGCCGCCTCCTCGAGCTTCCAGACCAACCGCGACGTCAATCTCAAGCCGGGCGAAAGCGTCGTCATCGACGGCCGCACGATCACCTATGTGAAGCCGACCGTCGCCGTCGACGAAGAGAAGTTCACCTTCGGCTCGGTCCTGCGGGTCGAAGAAGACGGCAAGGTGGTCGGCTACCTGCGGCCGAGCCAGCGCTTCTTCCGCCCGAGCGGGCAGGAAGCGGGGACGATCGGCAGCTTCTTCGCCGGCGAGGCGACCAGCGAGGTGGGGCTGCGGGCCGGGCTCGGCGCCGACCTCTGGACCGCCGAGCGGCCGAACGTCACCGCAGTGCAGCGGCGGGTGCGGGGGGCCGACAAAGGCTTCAAGGAATGCATCAAAGGTGGGCCTGGCACGCCGCCCGAATGCAAAACGTTAGGGGCGCTGATGCGGGCTTCGGTCGGGAACGCGACGCTGGAAGCTCAGGCGCTGGGGCAGATCTCGAAACTGCAGGGGCTGGCGGCGGAGAACGTCGCCAAGAGCTACCTCACCGACACCGCGCCGGCGACCTTCAAGGTGATCGTCAACCCGCTCGTCACCTGGATGTGGATCGGTGGCCTGATCGCCCTGGCCGGGGCGCTGATCGCGATCTGGCCGGCGCGGGGGAGGCGCCGCGGCGCCCTCGTCCGCACCGAGGCCGACGCCCGCAAGGAAGCCAAGTACCGCGAGATCCGCGACGCCGAGCTCGACCACGCGGTCGGCAAGCTCTCCGACGAGGACTTCGCCGCGGTCGACGCCGAGCTGCGCCGGGAAGCGCTGGAGATCCTCGACAGCGAGAACGGGGCGAAGGCGCCGATCAACGGCAACGGTTCGCACCCCCGCGAGCCGGAAAAAATCGAGCAAAGCTAGACTTCCCAGACCATGTTCGTGTTCTTCGGAGTCATCCAGGTGATCGTCGCCGTGGCGCTGATCTTCTTGATCCTGCTCCATTCGGGCAAAGACGCCGGCCTCTCCGGCGCCTTCGGCATCGGCGGTGGCGGCAGCTCGATCGGCGGCGGCTCGATGGTCGAGCGCAATCTGGACCGCGCCACGGTCTTCTTCGCCGTCATCTTCGTGCTGAACACGTTCCTGCTGCTGAAGATCTAGATCGTCAAGAGGGACGGAGGGAGGGGACCCTCCGTCGCAAATTTGTGGAGGCTCCTGCGGGCCCCCTCCCTCCGTCCTGCGATCGCAAGGTGCAGGACAATTAGCGCTGTTCTGTAGCGGTGCTTGACGTAGGCGTGGTTTGTGTAAAGATGGGAGACGAATCGTGGGCGATTGACAAGGAGGGGCTGTGGAGGCACACGTGGAGCATGCGCATCACCATCACCATCACGACGACGTGGAGGTCAACCCGGCGGCGTGGACGGATGGGAAGCGGTATGCGTGGCTGCTGGGGATAGTCGTTCCGCTGGCGCCGTTCTTCGCCTGGTTCTACTGGTCGCTGACCGGGTTCGGCGGGTTCTGGTTCCTCGGGCCGGTCCTCGTCTTCGTCCTCTTCCCGCTGCTCGACTTCGCGATCGGGATGGACCCGACCAACCCGCCCGACAGCGTCCTCAAGTTCCTCGAGCAGGACCGCTACTACCGCTGGTGCACCTATCTCTTCATCCCGATCCAGTACGCGGGGCTGATCTTCGCCTGCTGGATGTGGTCGAACGGCGATCTCTCGGTCGTCGAATCGATCGGCCTGGCGTTGACGATGGGCGTGGTCGGCGGGATCGCGATCAACACCGCCCACGAGCTCGGCCACAAGCGCGCCAACTCCGAGCGCTGGCTCAGTCGCGTCGCCCTCGCCCAGACCGGCTACGGCCACTTCTTCATCGAGCACAACCGCGGCCACCACGTCAAAGTCGCCACCCCCGAGGATCCGGCGAGCGCCCGCCTCGGGGAGGGCTTCTGGGCCTTCCTGCCGCGCACCGTCACCGGCAGCCTGCGCTCCGCCTGGGAGCTGGAGGGCCTCCGCCTCGATCGGCTCGAAAAACCGCACTTCGGCCTCCACAACGACATCCTCACCGCCTGGGCGATGACCGTCGTCCTCTTCGCCGGCCTGGCGATCGTCTTCGGCCCGGTCGTCCTGCCCTACCTGCTGATGCAGGCGGCGATCGGCTTCTCGCTGCTGGAGGTCGTCAACTACCTCGAGCACTACGGCCTATTGCGCCAGAAGAAAGACGACGGCCGCTACGAACGCTGCCTTCCCGAGCACAGCTGGAACAGCAACAACGTCGCCTCCAACGTCCTCCTCTACCACCTGCAGCGCCACTCGGACCATCACGCCAACCCCACCCGGCGCTACCAGGCCCTGCGCCATGTCGACGAGGCCCCACAGCTGCCGACCGGCTACGCCGGGATGATCGTCCTCGCCTGGTTTCCGCCGCTCTGGCGCCGGGTGATGGACCCGCGCCTGCTCGACCACTACGAAGGCGACGTCAGCCGCTGCAACATCCAGCCGCGCAAGCTCGGCCGGGTGCTCGAGCGCTACGGCCGGCCCGCATGAAGGGGGAGGTTCTCCTATGAGCGCCTGGCACTGCCCCAGCTGCGAGTACGTCTTCGACGAGGAGGCGGGGCACCCGCGCGAGGGCTTCCCGCCGGGCACGTCCTGGAACGAGGTGCCCGACGACTGGGCCTGTCCCGACTGCGGCGTCCGCGACAAGATCGATTTCGAGCCGGCCGCGAACGACGGCTGACCGCTTCCGCTGCGACGATAAGGGGCATGTCGGCGGGGAGGACCCCTTACCAGGAGGCAGCGCGGGAGCTCCTGCGCAAGACCGTCTTCGACGCCGCCCGCGACCAGCTGGGACAGCGGCCCTGGTCGGAGATCACGATGGCGGACATCGCCAGCGGCGCCGGCGTCAGCCGCCAGACCCTCTACAACGAGTTCGGCAACCGCAACGAGTTCGGCTTCGCCTTCGTCATCCACGAGGCCGAACGGTTCATGGACGACGTCGAGGGGGCGGTGTTGGAGCACCGCGACGAGCCCCGGGCGGCGGTGCTGGCGGCGCTCGAGCACTTCCTCCGCACGGCCGGCGAGGATCCGCTGATCCGCATCCTCCTCAGCGACGACGGCACCGGGGGGATGCTGCCCTTCGTCACCACCCAGGGCCTGCCGGTGGTGCAGTGGGCGACGGCGCGGCTGACCGCGGTGATCGCAGAGGGCTGGCCGGAGGCGCCGGAGGACGACGTGAAGACCCTGTCCGAGAGCCTGGTGCGGCTGGCGATCAGCTACGTGACGACCCCGGCCGGGTCGGCCGAAGACACGGCGAAAGCCGTGGCGGAGCTGCTCGGCCCGTTCATCGACAAGGCGCTCGGGACGGCGGTTGACTGAGCTCTCGCCGCAGCTCGAAGCGCTCGGGCTGCGGCCGTTGACCGCGGCCGACGCGCCGGAGCTCCAGGCGGTGGACGCCTTCGACGAGTGGAACCTCCACCGGATCGAGATCCACTGCGCCCCCGCCAACCACCGCAGCCGCGCCATCCCCGAGCGCCTCGGCTTTCGGGAGGAAGCCACTCTGCGGGAGACCGAGCTCGTTGGCGGGCGATATCTCGACTCCGTTGTCTACGGGCTTCTCGAGGGGGAGAGTTCTTCTCGCTGGGCACTTAGCTCCATGTGACTTCGCTCGCCGAGACCGACGCCGCCCGGGAGTTCGTCGAGGAGCTGCTCCGAACGGGCATCGCTCTTCTCGATCTGTTGAGTTCGTTGGTGGAGGAGATCCCCGAGGACGCCTTCCCCGGCGAGGACAGTGCCGAGGTCCTGATCGAGATGGTCGCCGGCAGTTGCCGCCCGGCTCTGCTCGCCGCCGGCGAGGCGGAGTGTCGAGCCGCCACGGCATTGATGGCGACGGTGTGGGAGCGGGTGATGGCCGATCTTCGCGCCGCCGCTGCCATGGCGGAGCCACATGGGAGCGCCTGATGGCTACGGTTGATGTAGCTGCAGGGAGAGGGCGGGCCTGACGGTCGCCGGCGCCCCGATCTAGCTCTGTTTCGGCGGGCACGCTGGCGTTCCGATGCGGCTGAGAGGAGTAGACCTCGAAACGACACCACAGGGTGTATAGTGATGCTATGAGCAGAACGCAGGTCTACCTGGGCGAGGGCGAGTTGGAGCTCCTCGATCGCGCTTCGCGCGACACGGGCGCTTCGCGTTCGGAGCTGATCCGTCGCGCCGTTCGCACAACCTTCGGCGAGCAGGGGAAGGACGAGAAGCTTCGCGCTCTCCAGGCCAGCGCCGGCTCTTGGCGGGGCCGACGCGCCAGCGGTGCCGAGTACGTCGACGCGATCCGCGGCGGCGACCTCAACGACCGCTTGGCCCGACTCGGCGTCAAGTGAAGCTGCTCGACACCAGCGTCGCAATCGATCACCTGCGCGGCTCGCCTCCCGCCGTCGATCTCCTGACCGATCTGCTGGAGGCCGAAGAATCCATCTTGGCCAGCGAGGTCGTGCGCTTTGAGTTGTTGGCAGGCGTGCGCGAGAAAGAGGTTGACGCACTGGAGCAGTTCTTCTCGGCCATTTCTTGGGTGCCGGCAGGGGAGGAGGTGACCCGGGCCGCCGGGTCCCTTGCCCAGCGCCACCGCCGGTCCCACAGCGGCATCGACGACGCCGACTACCTGATCGCCGCCACCGCGCTCCTGCTCGAGGCCGACCTGCTGACGACGAACGTGCGCCACTTCCCAATGCTCACTGGGCTCGAGCCCGCCTACTGAGCCGTGGAGCGCCGACACCCGCTTGATCCGAGAACGGTCCGAAGAGGCCCTGGAGAAGCGACTTCCGCGTCGCGGTCCACGGCGCGGAAGTCGCTGATTTCCAGGGACTTGGTAATGCGGCTGAATGGAGTCGAACCATCACGGGTGTTTCCACCCACAAGGCCCTCAAAAATTGGTTTGAGGGCGTTCAGTGATGTACGACTCTCTCAGGTCACCTGAGGTGCTCTGAGGTCACGTAGGTTACTGATTGGAGGTCCGCAAAAAGGTCCGCGGATTTAGCGCCTACAGTCGCCCGACCCTCCGCTGTTCAGCTGCGAGGGCATCGACACCTTCGAGCGCTTCTTCGACACTGACATATCGCCATGGCTCGCGGCCTTTCTCGCTCGGAGGATGGCGGTGGTAGGGCATCTCTGGATGACGCTGGGGGTCGAAGCAGTAACGAAGGGAGACGTCGCCGACCTGGCCGTGGTACGAGTAGCCGGCCAGCCAGTAGCCGTGCTCCCGGTGGGCATCCTCGACCCGATCGATTGACCAGAACTCCGCGATGCTGAAGGTGATGCGGGGGTCGGCCTCGGCCTCGTCGCCTTCGCCTTCGAGGGCCACACCCTTCAGTCGCACGAGTCCCAAGGGCGGATCGTCGCGCCACTCGTTCGGGTCGCGGCCGCCGGGGTCAGCCAGGTAGCCGCGGGCGAAAAGCAGCTCCTGGAGCCGCTCGAAGCGCCGGTAGGCGATGAGGATCGGTCGGTCACGCATCGGGCGACGGTTCTACAGGCGCGTCCGGATACTGGTGCCTGGAGCCGTTAAGTTGAATTCCTCGAATTAGAGGATTACTTGGAATCAGCCGATATAGCTGCAACAATGACGGGACTGGCGACCCAAGGAACGGCCGATGACCGAGCTCTCCGATCACTACATGCGTGTGCGGGACTATGCCCGCAGGTTCTCCCTCGACGAGTCGACCGTCTACAAGATGATCGACCGGGGGGAGATCGAGGCCATCCGCATCGGCAAGAAGACGCTGCGCATCCCCTCCAGCGAGCTGGAGCGCTACCTGGAGCGCGAGCCGACCACGGACCCCGAGGCCGCTTCCTTGGACGAGAGGGTCGAGGCGTTTGGCAAGGCGAACGGCAAGGACCCAGGCTCCTTCGTCGATGCCTGGCGCAGTGGTGAGATCGAGGACACCCCCGCGAACGCCGAGATCGCGATCGAGGCCCTCGCCCTACGCACGGCCCTGGCTCGCCAGCACGTTGCCGCCGCGTAGATGAGTTCTCACTCGGCGAGAAGGCTCGGCAGCTGCTCGAGGGCGGCGGCGACGCGGTCGGCGCGCTCGTAGGGTCCGGGCATGACGAAGATCTGGGCACCCGCGAACTCGAGCTCGGGGCGGTGACCGTGGCCCCTGAAGGCTCGCGGCCATGCTCGAATTCGCGGCGGAGATGGCGTCGGCGCGAGCGGTCGGGCGCTTGACGATGTCGGCGAAGCCGATGCCTGCGAGAAAAGCCGCCGACGGCGCCGAACGGCCGTTCCTCGACGTCGATCGCTCTGACCAGCGCCTCGAGTTCGTCCTTGTCGAGGAAGCGAATGTCGGAGCTGGGGAGAATCCGCGGGCGCCTCACTCCGAGGCAGGGTTCTCTCGGCACCAGCGCCGACGCAGCGAGAGTTAAAGGTCTGGGAGAGCAGCTTCAGGGTGTTGGCGCGCGTATGCCCGGAGATGCCTTCTCTGATCATCGGGGCGGCCGGGGCCTCCACCTGCGCGGGTCTCACCCTGTCGACCGGCATCTCGCCGAAGCGCGGCAGCAGCCGGACGCCGAGAATGGTCCGGTAGTTGGCGAGCGTCGTGGGCTTGCGGCCCATATCAGCGCCCGTACCAGAGCTGGCGCCCATCGGTGCGGGTCTGGACGTGCAGCGTGCCGGTGTCGTTGCTGCGCCGCGGCTTCGCCGACTGCGGAGGAGCTGTCGCGAGGCTCATGAGCCGACTTTATGCACGAATCGGCGCTCGAAAAAGTTCTCGCGACCGCGCAAAGCCGGCTAACTTGCGCGCCTTGCTGCATGGCCGGGACCGGTCGACGGGCGACTGAAAACAGCCCTGCAGCTGACGAAATGGTCCTTAGATGGTCCGCCGGGAAGCGGTCGGAGGGTGAGGCACCCTCCGAGTCCTATCTAGTCAACTGCGTCGTTTGCAGGGGTTTCGTCATGCGGCTGAATGGAGTCGAACCATCACGGGTGTTTCCACCCACAAGGCCCTCAACCTTGCGCGTCTACCAGTTCCGCCACAGCCGCTCGAGGGAAGGCGATTCTAGATGTTTGCGTGCAGGGGAGGGCGGACGTTGCGGTCGTCCGAGGGGGGCGATACTCTACGAACAAGTGTTCGAAGGAAATTTGCGCCTGTTTGACTTGGGCGACCCGGCAACGGAGGAAAGCGCAAAGACGATGGATTTGGACCTGACCAAGCGGCAGAAGGAGATCTTCGACTTCATCCGTAAATACGCGGCCAAGACCGGCTACCCGCCGACGGTGCGGGAGATTGGCAAAGCCGTCGGGCTCCATTCGTCTTCGACCGTGCACGCGCATCTGGCCAACCTGGAGAAGCTAGGGCTGGTCAAACGCGATCCCTCGAAGCCGCGGGCGATTGAGCTTCTCTTCGACAAGGCGAAGAACGCGATCAGCTCTGGGAGCGGGTTGCCGCTGGTCGGGCAGGTCGCTGCCGGTGCGCCGATCCTCGCCGAAGAGAACATCGAGGAGTACCTCGAGATCCCCGACGTGATCGGCGGCGAGGACGGCGACTACATCCTCCAGATCCGCGGCGAAAGCATGAAGGACGCGGGCATCCTCGAAGGCGATTACGTGGTCGTGCGGCCCAGCGACGCCGCCGACGACGGCGAGATCGTCGTCGCCTTGATCGGTGAGGAGGCGACGGTGAAGCGGATCTATCGCGAGAAGACCCACATTCGGCTGCAACCCGAAAACGAGGAAATGGAGCCGATCCTCACCACCGAGGCGCGGGTTCTCGGCAAGGTGGTCGGGGTTTTCCGGGCCGTTTGATGCGGCTGTAACAGCGGGTTCCGGACCACGGCGGTTCGCAATGCCGGCGCGTCTACGCCGCTCCTCCGTTGACGGGACGAAGTACCCCTAGTAGATGGAGGGTTTTCGGCCCGTCGGCACCAGCAGGGGCGATTCCTTGGCGAAAACCTGCGGTCTGGCTACCCTTTGAGGGCGGGCTGAGCGGACCGCGTGGGGAGAGAAAACCCCTCGAGGAAAGTCCGGACACCACAGGGCAGGGCGGTGGGTAACGCCCACCCGGGGAAACCCGCGGGAAAGTGCCACAGAAATGACACGGCCGATGGCGCGGCCACACGTGAGTCGCGTACAGGCAAAGGTGAAATGGTGCGGTAAGAGCGCACCGGCGTCGCGGTGACGCGGCGGCCAGGCAAACCCCGCCCGGTGCAAGGCCAAGCAGGACCGTCGACCCGGCTCGGCGAGGTCCAGGTAGGTCGCATAGATAGATGGCCGCTCACGACAGGATCCGGCTTACAGGCCCGCTACGGAAAAAGCCTCCATTTGGAGGCTTTTTCTATGCCTGGGGATCCTGTTCCAACGTATGCACGCTTTTCTGTCTTAACGGTTGCTAACATGCTGCCAACTTCCGCTGAATCTTCGCCTACATAACGCGAGGAGCGGGGGACCCGATCAGTTGGGGCGAGTCGCGGCGAGCGCCGCGTAGCGCAGCTCTTTCAGCGCGAGCCCGTCAGCTAACCCCGCAAGCGTTTGGAAAGAGATGCCGACGATCGACCAAACCTCCCTGCGCTGGGCCCTTGCCCTGGCTGCCGTCCTGGCGCTGCTGGCCGGTGCAGCGACCGGCGCCAAGGCTGCGACGGGGGGCGCCTCCAGCACCGCCGCCAGCGCCGCGGAGGCCGATGACCTCGCCTTCGGTCCCTTCCGCTACGCCGGCGCAAGCTGGTACGGCGGTCCGAGCATGTGGGGGCGCAAGACCGCGTGCGGACGGACCTTGCGGCCGAGCACTCTCGGCGTCGCTCACAAGACGCTGCCCTGTGGCACCACGGTCAAGTTCGTTTACCACGGCCATGCTCTGGTCACCCAGGTGATCGATCGTGGTCCCTATGTGAAGGGGCGCGCCTGGGACTTCACCCAGGCAGCTAGCGAGGCCCTCGATTTCGACGGCGTGGGCCGGATCCGCTACGCGATCGCCCTCAGCTACGCCGACGGCTTCGGGAGCCGCTGACGCCGCTTCTCCAGCCGCTCCGCGGGCTAGGCTGCCGTGTTCAGGCAGTGCCCAAGAGAACGAGAGGAGCAGCGTCGATGTCGAGGTTTTCCCCCATAGCAGTGCCCGCCTCCCAGAAAGCGAGGGGACGGCTGCTGCTCATAGGTCTGCTCGCCTCCTCCCTTCTGCTCCTCGCGAGCCTTGCTGCTGACAGCAATGCCTCCAAGCCTCCCCGGACGACCGTGATCCTGGGAAGCACGGCAACCGAGCCGGATCCGTCCTGTCCGGACAAGCCGTGCAAGGCCGTCGGCAGCGTCACCGGCTTCCAGGTCAGCAACGGACAGACGAATCTGCCCTTCCGCGTCCCCCACGACGGCACGATCAAGGCCTGGACCCTGACCCTGGCGCAGCCGACCAACAGCCAGCGCACCTACTTCAACGGATTCTTCGGGACGCCGCCGGAGGCCCGCCTGGCGATCTTGCGACGGGTCCCGGGCACCGAGCCGCCGCGCTACACGCTCCGCACCCAGGGATCGATCAAGGTGCTTTCGCCCTACCTCGGCCAGACGGTTGAATTCGGCGCCAACCTGAAAGTGGCGAAGGGGGATGTGGTCGGTCTGACCATCCCCACCTGGGCCCCTGCTTTCGCAGTCGACCTCGATCCCGGCGACGTTTGGCGCGCGAGCCGCCTCCCGGGCGCCTGCAACAACGAAACCGACCTCCGTCAGGGAGAACCCCAGCAGAAGGTCGGGACCCGTGCCGCCTACGGCTGCAAATACACCGGCGCGCGCCTGCTCTACACCGCCAAACTGGTCGAGGGTCGCTAGCTGTACAGCCTTGTTGGGAGGGCCCGGGGATAGGGATCTCCAGACAAAAGCGGGGAGTGTCTGGAGACCCCTATCCCCGGGCTCGTGCCGGGCCTGGCGCTACCGGGCGCTGTCGACGAGCGGAGGGGGTCCCCTCCGCTCTCACATGCGCCACAGCTCAGGCAGCCGAGGGGAGAACCCGAGGCCCGGCCTGGTCCTTGGGCAGCGCCGCGGCGCTGGCGATCAGGCTCTGGAACTCGTTCAGGGCCAGGTGCCCGACCGCCTCGAGGATCTCCTCGTCGGTCCAGCCGATCTCACGCGCCTCCTCGTGGAGGTGCAGGGGCGGCGGGCCTTCGGCGTCGAGAGCCTCCTTCAGGTAGGCGAGCAGAGCCGCCTCCTTGGGGTCGCCCGAGGTGAAGCTGCGGGCATTGGAGACCTCGTCGAGGCCGAGTCCCGCCCGGCGGGCCGATTTGGCGTGCTGGGCGATGCTGTAGTTGTCCTCGCGGTACTCGGCGACAGCCAGCGCGATCCGCTCCCTCGTCGCCTGCGGCAGGACTCCGCCGCGCAGCTCCGAGCGCATCCGCGTGTAGGCGCGCAGGACGGCCGGTGCCCCGGCCAGCACGCCGACGAACTTCGTCACCGCGCCGCCGGCAGCCTGGATGGTCTTGATGAGAGGAGCGCTCTCGTCGGGCGCCGTCAGCTCGTCGTGGATTTGAAATCTGCTTACTGCGGTTTTTACCGTCACGTCTGCTTCTCGCTTCTGGCTCTGCCCCTGAGGCGGCACTTTGGCTTAAACAGAGCCGTTACGTGGCCTTTACTTTACTTTTAGCCGCTTACTTACTCGATGTAAGTTATACCTGGTTGTGCGGCGGCTTTCAAGCCGGTTCAGAAGCCCTGTCTCTACCCGGTAATACGGCATCAGGCACCTGCTTGGTTCATTCGCCTATCGTTGCGGCCTTCGCAAGAGCCAAGGAGGCAATGAGGCATGGCAGAGCAACCCCGCAGCGCCGCTGACGTCATCGAGCTCGTCAAGGAACACGACGTCCGCTTCATCCGCCTCTGGTTCACCGACGTCCTCGGCCAGCTCAAGAGCTTCTCGGTCAACGCCTCCGAGCTCGACGACGCCTTCGAAGGCGGCATGGGCTTCGACGGCTCCTCGATCACCGGCTTCAACCCGATCGAGGAGTCCGACATGCTGGCCGTGCCCGACCCGACCACCTTCGCGCTGATCCCCTGGCGACCGGAGGAGGACGCGGTCGCCCGCATGTTCTGCGACATCCGCGTCCCGGGCGGCGGCCCTTACGAGGGCGACCCGCGCTGGATCATGCAGCGGGCTCTGAAACGGGCCGAGGAGATGGGTTTCGACGCCTACAACATCGGCCCCGAGCTGGAGTACTTCTACTTCCGCTCCGCCAAGCCAACCGGCGGCGTCCCCGAGGTCCTCGACGAGGGCGGCTACTTCGACCTGACCACGCTCGACGCCGGCTCCGACCTGCGGCGGGAGACGGTGCTGGCGCTGGAGAAGCTCGGCATCCACGTCGAGTACACCCACCACGAGGTCGGGCCCTCCCAGCACGAGGTCGACATGCGCTACAAGAACGCGCTCGAGATGGCCGACGACTGCATGACCTACCGCATCGTCGTCAAGGAGTACGCGATGAAGTACGGCTACCACGCGACCTTCATGCCGAAGCCGCTGTTCGGCGAGAACGGGTCTGGGATGCACGTCCACCAGTCGCTCAGCCGCGACGGCAAGAACGCCTTCTTCGACGGCGACGACCCCTACTACCTCTCGCCGGTGGCGAAGTCGTTCATCGCCGGCCAGCTCAAGCACGCGCGCGAGATCTCGCCGCTCTTCGCCCAGTGGGTCAACTCCTACAAGCGGCTGGTGCCGGGATACGAGGCGCCGGTCTACCTGGCCTGGTCGCGGCGCAACCGCTCGGCGCTGATCCGGGTGCCGCTCTACCACCCCGGCAAGGAGTCGGCGACCCGGGCCGAGCTGCGCTGTCCCGACCCCGCCGCCAACCCCTACCTCTGCTTCGCCGGGATGCTGCAGGCGGGGCTGGAAGGGGTCGAGAAGGGCTACGAGCTGCCCGAGCCGATGGAGCAGAACCTCTACCACCTCTCCCAGGAGGAGCTGCAGCATCAGGGGATCGAGCAGCTGCCGGCGACGCTGGGCGAGGCGATCGAGGTCGCCGCCGAGTCGGAGCTGGTCCTGCGTACGCTCGGCGAGCACACCTTCCGCCGCTTCGTCGAGATCAAGCGGCAGGAATGGGACGACTACCGGGTGCAGGTCACCCCTTACGAGATCGAGAACTTCCTGCCGATCCTCTGAGGCGCGCTGTGCCGACCCTGCACGTCCTTCGCGTCTTCACGGCGGAGGACGGCTGCCACGGCAACCCGCTCGGGGTCTTCCTCGACGGTTCGGAGGTCCCGGCGGGCGACCGGCAGCGGGTCGCGGCGGACCTCGGGTTCTCGGAGACCGTCTTCGTCGACGATGC
>JBIOWB010000044.1:0-26956 GCA_044868125.1 Solirubrobacterales bacterium | reverse complement strand
TGTTCCGCTATGCGACACAAAGGAAGGGGACACCTCGACGATGGAAGACATAGCGCCTTGGCGGAGCTTGCGGATCGGCAGCATGGCGTGGTTTCGATCCGTCAGTTGACTGGGCCGCTGGGCTATTCGCGACCTGCGGTTTCGCGAGCGGTCAAGGACGGCCGCCTTCACATGCTCTATCGAGGTGTTTATGCCGTAGGACACACCAACCTGTCCCCGCATGGTCAGTGCTTGGCCGCAGTTCTAGCCTGTGGACCCAATGCGCTGCTGAGCCATGTTTCGGCTGCTTGGCTCTGGGGCCTCACGAAAACCTCTCCCTCACCTGCTTCTGTAAGCGCTCCGTTCCATCGCAAGCGCAGACCGCCTCTCCGACTTCACGAAGCTCGCTCTCTCGTGCCCGAGGACCGGGCCCTCCGCGACGGGATCCCGGTGACCTCTTTGGCGCGGACGCTGCTGGATCTCGCCGCGACGGTTCGCTTCGAGTGGCTGGAGAAGATGGTGGAGCGCTCCGAAGACCTGGGGCTCTTCGATCTCCGGGAGGTGGAAGACCTCTTGGCGCGGACGGTGGGTCACCACGGCCATGGGCGCCTGCGCAAAGCGATCGCGCTCTATCGGCCCACGAGCTTCACTCGCTCTGGCCTGGAGAAGCGATTTCTGGAGCTATGCCTCGAGGCTGGTCTGCCACAACCACGCATGAACTACGTCGAGCACGGCTTCGAGCTCGACTGCTACTGGCCCGAGTTCCGCTTCGCGGTGGAACTCGACCTCTTCGAGACGCACGGGACGCGCGCCGCCTTCGAGCGCGACCGCAAGCGCCAGGAGGACCTGTTGCTGGTCGGGATCGGGATGACTCGCGTCACCGGCCCTCGCTTGGAACGGGAACCGGACGGGGTGATCGAGCGGGTGAGGCGCCTGCTCAGCGCGCGGGGGCTTTATCCCGCTGCTTCGACGCCTTCAGGCGTTTGACCTTGTCGAGCTCGACCTTGCGAAGGCGGATCTCGTCGGGGGTGATTTCGAGGCACTCGTCCTCGCGGACGAACTCGAGTGAAGCTTCAAGGGACAGTCGCACCGGCGGGGCGAGCCGCTCCAGGACATCAGCGCTCGCCGCCCGCATGTTGGTCTGCTGTTTGGCCTTGGTCGGGTTGACGTCGAGGTCCTCCGAGCGGGAGTTCTCGCCGACGATCATCCCTTCGTAGACTTCCTCGCCGGAGCCGACGAAGAGCGTGCCGCGGTCCTGCAGGCTCATCAGCGAGTAGCCGGCGGTCTGGCCGCGGCGGTCGGCGACCAGGGAGCCGGTCTGGCGCGTGCGCAGCTCGCCCGCCCACGGCTCCCAGCGGTCGAAGACGTGATGCATCAGGCCGCTGCCGCGGGTCGCCGTGAGGAACTCGGTGCGGAAGCCGATCAGCCCGCGTGCCGGCACCAGGTACTCCATTCGCACCCAGCCGGTCGAGTGGTTGACCATCTGTTCCATCCGCCCTTTGCGCGCCGCCAGCATCTGGGTCACGTCGCCGACGTGCTCCTCGGGCACGTCGATCGCCATTCGCTCGACCGGCTCGTGCATCTGCCCTTCGATCTCCCGCGTCACCACCTGCGGCTGGCCGGCGGTCAGCTCGTAGCCCTCGCGCCGCATGATCTCCAGCAGGACGACGAGCTGCAGCTCGCCGCGTCCCTGCACCTCCCAGGCGTCGGGTCGTTCGGTGTCGTTGACCCGCAGCGAGACGTTGCCGACCAGCTCGGCGTCGAGCCGCGAGCGGATCTGGCGAGCGGTCAGCTTGTCGCCGCCCTGCGTTCCCGCCAGCGGCGAGGTGTTGATCCCGATCACGACCGAGAGCGAGGGCTCGTCGACGGTGATCACCGGCAGCGGTCGCGGGTCCTCGGGGTCGGCCAGGGTCTCGCCGATCGTCACCTCTTCGATTCCGGCGACGGCGATGATTTCGCCCGGTCCGGCCTCCTCGGCGGCGACCCGCTCCAGCCCCTGCGTCACGTAAAGCTCGCTCACCGCCGCCCGCTCGACGCTGCCGTCGGCCCGGCACCAGGCGATCTGCTGCCCGGAGCGGATCGTCCCCTGTCGGACCCGGCAGATCGCCAGCCGCCCGACGTAGGGCGAGGCGTCGAGGTTGGTCACGTGCGCCTGCAGTGGCGCCTCCGGGTCGTACTGCGGCGGCGGGATCTTCGCCAGCATCAGGTCGAGCAGGGGAGTGAGGTCGCTGCCCTCGACGCCCTCCTCCAGCGAGGCCCAGCCCGCTTTGGCGTTGGTGTAGACGATCGGGAAGTCGATCTGGTCGGAGTCGGCGTCGAGGTCGATGAAGAGCTCGTAGACCCCGTCGATCACCTCGGAGATCCGCGCGTCGGGCCGGTCGACCTTGTTGACGACGAGGATGATCGGCAGCTTCCGCTCCAGCGCCTTGCGCAGGACGAAGCGGGTCTGCGGCAGCGGCCCCTCCGAGGCGTCGACCAGCAGCAGCGCCCCGTCGACCATCGTCAGCGCCCGCTCGACCTCGCCCCCGAAGTCGGCGTGGCCCGGCGTGTCGACGATGTTCAGCTTCGTCTCGCCGTAGGTGACGGCGGTGTTCTTGGCGAGGATCGTGATCCCCTTCTCGCGCTCGAGGTCCATCGAGTCCATCACCCGCTCGGCGACCTCCTGGCCCTTGCGGAAGGTGCCGGTCTGCCACAGCATCGCGTCGACCAGGGTGGTCTTCCCGTGATCGACGTGGGCGATTATCGCCACATTCCTAAGGTTGTCTTGAGTCGTCATTCGAGTTGGGAGAGTAGTGACGTCTTCGTATGGCCGAGCAGATCAAGGAGGCAGGGAGCGTGGCGTGCCATGGCACGCGAGCGACCGAGGACGCCGAGATGCGAAGTGCCATACGAAGACGAAGCCCGCCTGGCGGCGGGCTTCGGACAGCGAAGAGCTTTCAGCGTGACTACTGCTGCTGAACGCTCGCGGCGGCCGGGCCCTTGGGGCCTTCTTCGGACTCGTAGGACACTTTGGCGCCCTCGGTCAGGGACTTGAAGCCCTCGCCGAGAATCGCGGTGTGATGAACGAAGACGTCCTTCGAGCCGTCGTCGGGCGTGATGAACCCGTAGCCCTTGTCGTCGCTGAACCACTTGACAGTTCCAGTAGGCATGCATTGCCTCCACTTCATGTGCTGCGAACGCGGAGGATGCAAAAAGCAACGACTGCGAGCGCTACGCACAACTTTCGCCGGTATCTACCGGCCCAACGGACGGCACCGTAGCAGGATCGTCCGGCCGTCATGGGTCGCGACGAGGTATCGGGGCAATCGCCGTCACCGCCGGTAAGAATGTGGACAATGTTTGGAACGTTGCGTTTCAACCGCCTGATCAGACTGTCGCTTCCGCTTGCGGCCCTCCTTGGCCTCATCGCGCCCGTCGCCGCCGGGGCCGTCGCGCTGGGTCCGAAGCGGGGGGGCCCGCTCTCGCCCGACTTGAGGAGGCTGGGCGCGCCCTCGCTCAGCTCGCAGTCAGAGGCGCGGCAGGCCGCGGCGCTCGGCCTTCCCGAGGCCGGGCCGGGCAGCCTGATCCGCGAAGGCGGCCGTGTTCTCGTCGACATCCGCTTCGACGGCGGGACCCTTGCCCACCTCGACGCGGTTCGCGGCCTGGGGGGGAGGATCGCCTCGGTCAGTCATCGCTACGGAACGGTCACGGCCGCGGTGCCTCCCGCCGCCCTGCGCGAGCTGGCAGGCGTCGCCGACGTCGGATCCGTGACCGCGGTCCCGGCGCCGATCGTCTTCGCGGAAGAAGGATGCGAAGGCGGATCGGTGATCTCGGAGGGCGTCGCCCAGATCAACGCGAAGGCGGCGCGGGAAGAATTCGGGCTGGACGGCGAAGGGGTGACCGTCGGCGTGCTCTCCGACTCCTTCGACACGGCGAGTGGGGTTGCCACCGACGCCAAAGACGACGTGGAAACGGAGGACCTGCCCGGTTTGGCGAACGAATGCCTCGACCAGAAAACGCCGGTCGACGTGCTCAAAGACCTTGGTCCCAGCGAAGAAGGCGGCGACGAGGGGCGGGCGATGCTGCAGATCGTCCACGACGTGGCGCCCGCCGCGAAACTCGCCTTCGCCACCGCCTTCCTCGGCGAAACGGCCTTCGCCGAAAGCATCGAAGAGCTCGCCGATCCGGTCCCCTTCGGGGCGGGGGCGAAGGTGATCGCCGACGACGTCGCCTACCTCGAAGAGCCCTTCTTCCAGGACGGCCCGATCGCCGCCGCGGTCAACGAGGTGACCGCCGAAGGGGTCACCTACCTCTCCGCCGCCGGCAACGACAACCTCGTCGACAGCACGGGGCGCGACATCGCCTCCTGGGAAGCGCCGAGCTTCCGCGACGCCGGCTCCTGTCCCGCGGCGATCCAGGGGCTCTCGGGCTTCAACGGCACCCACTGCATGGACTTCGCCCCCGGCGCGACGGCCGCCGACACCACCTTCGGCATCACCGTCGCACCCGAAGAAACGCTGCTCCTCGGCCTGCAGTGGGCAGAACCGTGGTTCGGGGTCGGAACCGACCTGGATGCCTTCCTTCTCAACGCCAGCGGCACCCAGGTCCTCGAAGCGGCGTTCGAAGGCAACCCCACCGACACGGAAAAACCCTCGGAGCTGCTGGGCTGGACGAACGGATCGAGCTTCTCGCGGACGGTGCAGCTGGCGATCAACCGCTTCTCGGGCGGCAACCCGCGCCTCAAGTTCATCCTCTTCCAGAATGGCGGCGGCGTCACCGGGATCGAGTACCCGTTCTCCAGCGGCGGCGACGTGGTGGGGCCGAGCGTGTTCGGCCACGCCGGTGGCGTCGGCGCGATCGGCGTCGGCGCGATCCCCTTCAACAGCACGACGAAACCGGAGAGCTACTCCTCGCGCGGCCCGGTCACCCATTACTTCGCGGAAGTCAACGGCACCACCCCGGCGGCACCGCTCGGCTCGGCCCAGGTCATTCCGAAGCCAGATGTGACCGCCACCGACTGCGGCGCGACGACCTTCTTCGCCTTCAAAGAAGGCGCGACCTGGCGCTTCTGCGGCACCTCTGCCGCCGCTCCGCACGCGGCCGGGGCCGTCGCGTTGATGCTGCAGGCGGGAGAAGAAGCGGGCGGCGGGCTGGAAGAACCCGGACCGTTGCGCGCGGCGCTACTGCAGTCGGCTTCGCCAATCGGGTCCTTCGGTCCCTGCGCGATCGGAGCTGGGCTGGTCGAAACCAAAGGGGCGGTGGAAGCGCTTCTCGCGGGTCCGGAACCCCTGACCCCTCCCGCTTGCGAACCGCCGCTGTCGCCTCCGATCGAAGAACCGAATCCGCCGGCGCCCACCCCGATTGGGAACACGACGACGCCGTTGCCGACCCCGACCGTGCCCGCCTCGACTGTCCCTCGGACGTCGATCTCCAAGCACCCGCGCAAGCTGGTCCGCACCCGCAGTAACACCGCTCGCGTCGTCTTCGGCTTCAGCTCCGATCAGGCGGGGGTGACTTTCCGCTGCAGGATCGACAAGGCGGCACTGCGGACCTGCGGCAGCCGGATCGTTCGGCGCTTCCGGCTCGGTCGTCACGTCGTCAAGGTGGCCGCGGTCAACTCAGCTGGCCTCGCCGACTCGACTCCGGCCGTCTTCCGCTTTCGGGTCAAGCACGTCCCCTGAGGGCTCGGGGGAGCGCCGCGCCTGGCGCCGCGCGGCCCAATGGCCGATGCCGAGCAGCGCCAGCAGGGCCAAGGCGCTTCCCAGCACCAGCGGGTCGGTCAGCGACATCCCCTCCAGCTTGGTGCCGAAGTAGACCGCGATGGCGGTGATCGGCAGGTAGCCGAGCGCCGTCGTCCAGACGAACCGCCAGGCCGGCACCCGGGCCGCGCCCGCCGCGTAGGAGACGATGCTGAAGGGGAGGATCGGGATCAGGCGCAGCGCCAGCAGCAGCGACGGCCCACCGCGCTCGATCGCCCGCTCCACCCGCTCGAAGCGCTCCTCGCCGAACCAGCGATCGAGAAGGGGCCGGGCGACGCGGTGACCGATCGCCCAGCAGGCGAGGCCGTTGAGGAGCCAGCCCGCCGTCATCAGGGCGAGCGCTGGAAGGAAGCCGTAGGCGAAACCGGCCGCCGCGTCGACGATCTCCGCCGGATAGAAGACGACCGCGTGCAGCAGGGAGAGGGCGAGGATCGCCAGCGGTCCCCAGAAGCCGAGCCGGTCGATCTGGCTTCGGACCTCGTCGTGGTTGCCCTGGACGGCCGCCGAAACCGATTCCCGGAGGGGCTCGACGGCGGCGACGGCCACTGCCATCAAGGCGATTCCGGCGACGGTGATCGCGATCTCCGGCCATGGCAGTCGGCTCTTCTTCACTCGCCAAGGCTAGATGCAGCCCGGGAGAGCCGCGCCACGGCCTGCCGACGACTGCTGAAGAGCACCGTACCGATGAGCAAAAGATCACCAAAACCCATGCACGCGAGGGTTTTCAATCAATACCCTGGACGCCTCTTGGTGCTTTGACCAGTCGATCAATGGAGGCAGCGGTGGGGACGAAAGCGAATTGGAAAGCCCGACTCGTAGAAGCGAACGAACCGCGTCACATCGACCTCCTCAAAGCGCTGGCCCACCCGGTCCGCATGCACCTGCTCGGCGTCCTCAGCTATCGCCCGATCAGCCCCGCCGAATTCGCCCGCGAACGAGGGGAACCGGTCTCGAAGGTCGCCCACCACTTTCGCAGCCTCGAAAAGCTGGGCTGCATCGAGTTGATGCACACGCGGCCGGTGCGGGGCTCCACCGAGCATTTCTACCGTCGCGCCGAAACGCTCGTGATCGGAGACGACGAACTGATGGAGCTGCCCGAGGAGGCGCGCCAGGTCGTCGTCAACACGATCGTCCGCGACTTTCTCGGGCGGGTGGCGAGGGCCCTGCGGACCGGCACGTTCCACGCTCGCAAGGACGTTCACGTCACCTGGAAGCCGGTGAAGCTCGACGAGCAGGGATGGACCGAGGTGACCGAGATCCTCGGCTCCGCCTTCGAGGCGGTCGACGAGGCCGAAGCGCGAGCGACCGCGCGGATGGACGAGACCGGTGAGGAGGGGCTCGTCGCCACGGTCGGGCTGGCGGGCTTCGAGTCGCCCCCGGACGACGACTAGGAGGGCTTGGCGAAACCTCGGTACGCACCCGTGGCGTCCTCGACATACGCGAGCCTCGCCAATCCCTCCTAGCCGCTCAGGCGCTCGGCCAGCCCCGAGTGGCGGCCGCCGTTGTCGTCGCGGCGGACGGCGTTCGCGAGCACGACCTGGTCGCCGATCAGCACGCAGCTGCTGCGGGCACGGGTGATCGCCGTGTAGAGGAGGGGGCGGTTGAGCATCCGCGAGTGGGAGCGGTGGCAGACGCCGACGACCACCGGCACCTCGCACCCCTGCGCCTTGTGGACCGAGATCGCGTAGGCGAGACGCAGCGTGCTCGTTTCTCCGTACGGAATGACGAGGCTGCCGCCGTCGTCGGTGTCGACCACGATCTCTTCTTCGGTGGGGTCGTCGTCGCGGAGGAAGACGATCGAGCCGTTCATCAGCCCCAGCTCGTGCGAGTTGCGGGTCTGGATCAACCGGTCGCCGATCCGGAAGCGGTTGTCGAGGGCGGGCTTTCCGTCGGGGTTGAGCTCGGTCTGCAGCCGCTCGTTGAGCGCGTCGATCCCGACCGGCCCCCGGTACATCGGCGCCAACACCTGGACCTCGCGGATCGGGTCGACAGCGAATTTCGCCGGCGCTCGTTCGGAGACCACCTCGACCACCGTCTCCAGCGCCCGCTCCGGGGTGCCACGCTCGATGAAGAAGAAGTCGTGATCCTGGTCGGACCCGGGCTCGAGGTGGGGCGGGCGCCCCTGGTTGATCTCGTGGGCGGCGGTGGTGATCATCGAGCGCGCCGCCTGGCGGAAGATCTGGGTCAGCCGCACCACAGGCACCGCGCCGGAGTCGATCAAATCCTCGAATGGCTTGCCCGCCCCGATCGGCGGCAGCTGGTCGGCGTCGCCGACGAAGACGACGTGGGTCGTCTCCGCCAGGCCCTCGAGCAGCACCTGGGCCAGGCGCAGGTTCAGCATCGAGGACTCGTCGACGATCACCAGGTCGACGGGGAGCGGTCGCCCGGGACGGAACGCCGGCTCGCGCCCCGGCATCCACTCGAGCAGGCGGTGGATCGTTCTTGCCTCGTGGCCGGTCGTCTCCTCCAGCCGCCGCGCCGCCCGCCCGGTCGGGGCGCAGAGCGCGATCGTCGCGTTCGCCGCTTCGGCCTCGGCGACGATCGCCGTCGTCGATCGCGTCTTGCCGACACCAGGGCCGCCGGTGAGGACCGAGACACGCGAGCCGAAGGCGGCGCGCACCGCCGCCCATTGCTCGTCGGTGAGGTCCTCCTGGGGCTCTTCGCCCGGCTCGTGGTCGAGGTGGGGGGGAGCGCTGGCCCGCGAGGCGAGGGTGGCGGCGACCGCGAGCTCGCTCTCCCGCGTCGGCTCGCGGTAGACCTTCCCGTCTTCCTCGACCAGGCCCGGCGCCCGCAGAACCACGTCCGAGTCGGGGGCAATCCCGATCAGCCGTGCCGTTCGCCGCGTCAGCTCCGGCAGCGGCAGGTAGCTGTTGCCCTGCCCCTCGGCCTCGATCAGCGCGTAGAGGGCGGCGGCCTGGGCGCGGCGGGGCGACTCCGGCGGCACGTCGGCGGCGATCGCGATCTTGTCGGCGCGGGCGAAGCCGACACCCGGCACCTCGGTCAGCCGGTAGGGGTCCTCGTGCAGGATCGCCATCGCCTGATCGCCGTAGCGGGCGTGGATCGGCGCCGCCAGGTGGGCGAGCCCGTGCGGCGCCAGCTGCACGTGCAGGTCGCGGATCGCCCGGCTCGCGTACCAGGACTGGGCGGCGGCTGCGGCCTGGTCGGCGCTGACCCCGCGCAGCGAGCCGAAGACGCCTTCCGGGTTGGCGGCGATCTTCTGCAGCACGCCCTCGCCGTGCTCGTCGCAGAGCTTCTCGGCTCGTTTCAAACCGATGTGGCGCAGCGAGCTCAGGTAGGCGACCTGCCCGTCGCGGTCGGCCGGGTCGAGCGGCACCGCCCCCTGCGCCCGCAGCTGGCGGCCGTAGCGGTTGTGGGTCTGCCACTCGCCGCTGACCTCGGCCCGGGAGCCGGGGTCCAGGTGGGCGACCGGGCCGACCAGGGCGAAGCCCTCGCCGGAGTCGACCTCCTGCACCTCGAGCACCGCGTAGCCGCCGTCCTCGGCACGGTAGATCACGCCCAGCACCTCGACCGTCCCGCTGTAGGAGGCCGCGTCGGCGTCGAAGAGGGTTGCCGCTCGGGTCACACAGCAAGGCTAGGGATCGCCGGGGCGGGACTCCACACCTCCCGGGCCGCAGTTTGCGGCCCTCGCGTCGAGCCATGATCTAGTTTCGGACCATGGCCCCCCGACCGACCGCCGGCCTCTGCGACCGCTGCCGCCACCAGCGGCTTGTGCCGAATACCCGCGGCTCGGTCTTCTCGCTCTGCGAGCGCTCGCGCACCGACCCCGCCTACCCGCGCTACCCGCGGCTGCCGGTGCTCAGCTGCCCGGGCTTCGAGCCGGGGGCGGAGACGGCTGCGCCTGACGCGGCTCCCGAGCCGCCCCGATAGCGGCGCCGATCAGGCCGAGGCCGAAGACGGTCGCCGCCAGGCCGACGATGCCGCCGAGGATCGGGATCAGCGCGATCGCCCGCAGGATCCCGAGGCCGGCAAGGAAGGCAAGGATCCGGCTGCGCGGCGGCTTCACGATCCGCCGCCCCAGCACCCAGGCCGAGCAGACGTAGGCGACGGCGGCGAGCGGCAGCAGGGCGAGGAGGATGCCGAACGCCAGCGGCAGCCCAACCAGGGTTATCGCTGCGATCACCGCCGCGATCGGGAGGCAGATCGCGATCGCGATGCCGATCGCGATCACCGGCCCGATGCGCTCGCGCGAGCGCTCCTCGAGCACGTCCGCGGCACGGGGGGCGATCAGCAGGAGCAGGGCGCCGAGAATCGCCGCCGAGAGGCCTATCGCCAGCCAGAAGACGATGCCGATAACCGGCAGGAAGCCGCTCCAGTCACCCCAGCTCTCCTTGCTGACGTCGCCCCGGACGATCGCCCCAGGGGCGACGATCGGCCGCTCGTCGCCGTAGCGCAGGTCGCCGCTGACGTAGGCGCGCGGCAGCAGCCGGGCCTGGCCGCTCGCGATCAGCAGGTCGCCTTCGATCCTGCCGCCGATCAAGGCGTCGCCGGCGAGGACGACGACGTCGCCGGTCGAGTGACCGGCGATCCGCACGTCGCCGCTGACCACGTAGACGCCGTCGACGACTTCGCCGCGGGGAACGTCGACGTCGCCCCGGACGACTACGACGGCATCGCCGCTGTCGCTCTGGGCGCCCGCAGCGGAAGCCGCGGGCGTGACGGCCGACAGACCGCCGACGGCGCCCAGCGCGATCAGGACGAGGAGGGACGAGAAGCGGCGCAAGACACTTCCCACCCTAACCGCCTCGACAGCTAGTTCGCCATCGGATCCGGTTCGCCGAGCTGGCTGATCGCCGGTGCCTCGTAGACGCTCCCCGGAACCCCGCCGACGATCACCATCCGGATCCCCTCCGGGCCGGGCCAGACCTTGCGCTTGGTGCCGGCGGCGACCCGGATCATGTGCTCAGGGTCGAGCGGGTAGCGCTCGCCCTCGATCTCGATCTCGCCACCGCCGCGGAGCGCCATGAAGACCTCCTCCTGGCCGTCTTCGGCGTGGTCGTGCTCGGGGTAGTTGTCGAAGTTGGGCGGCATGTCGATCACCTGCAGGCCGAAGGACTCCACCCCCAGCTCCGCCCGGGCCCGCTTGAAAGCTCCCAGGTAAACCGCCTCCATGTCGTCGATCTTCTTCACTGCGTAACCGCTCATCTGCGCCTCCTCTGTGTCTGCCGTTTGCCGGTCCCTCGCCGGCCTCCTCTGGCCCGGCTGAAACGAACGTTCGTGCTTTTTTATACTGCTTGTCTGTGACTCCCGTCACCGAGAAGGGGACTCAGACGCGCGAGGCGATCCTCGACCGCGCCGTCGACCTCGCCTCCGTCGAGGGGCTGGAGGGGCTGACGATCGGCCGGCTCGCCTCCGAGCTGCAGATGAGCAAGAGCGGCCTCTTCGCCCACTTCGGCTCCAAGCAGGAGCTGCAGCTGGCGACGATCGAGGCCGCCGCGGCGCGGTTCCGAAGGTCCGTCGTCGAGCCGGCGCTCGAGCAGCCGGAGGGGGCGGCGCGGCTGCGGGCGCTGGTGGGGCGCTACCTCGACGAAGTCGACGCCTACACGGGCGGCTGCTTCTGGGCCGCCACCTCGGCCGAGTACGACGATCGCCCCGGCCCGGTCCGCGACGCGATCGCCGCCTCGCTCGACGCCTGGCTGGCGGCGCTGGAGCGGGAAGCGCGCAAGGCCGGCGTCGAGCACCCGAAGCGCCTCGCCTTCGAGATGTACTCGCTGGTGATGGGGGCCAACTCGCGCTACCGGCTGACCGGCGACAGGCGTGTCTTCGGCTACGCCCGGGAGGCGATCGAGCAATTGCTGCCCGCTTAGCGGGACGATCGACGCGCTGCCGAGCGCCTGAAGAAGTTCATCGCCATGCTCGGACGCGGCGAGAAGATCCACTCCTCCTAGACTCGAAGCGTGGACCGCGAGATGCTCGCATCGAAGCTGGCCGAGACGGGCGAGCCCACCTACCGCGCCAAGCAGGTGTGGGAGTGGGTCGCGCGCGGGGCGCGCTCCTACGGGGAGATGACGAACCTGCCGGCGGCGCTGCGCGAGCGGCTGGGGGAGGAGGTGCCGCTCTCGACGCTGGCGGTCCAGGCCGAGGCGAAGTCCGACGACGGCACCGTCAAGACCCTCTTTCACACCGCCGACGCGCGGCCACTGGAGGCAGTGCTGATGCGCTACCGCGACGGGCGCCGCTCGGTCTGCGTCTCCTCGCAGTCGGGCTGTCCGCTGACCTGCACCTTCTGCGCCACCGGGCAGATGAAGTTCGGTCGCAACCTCGGCATCGACGAGATCCTCGACCAGGCGCTCCACTTCCGCCGCCTGGAGGAGATCGACCACGTCGTCTTCATGGGGATGGGGGAGCCGACGATGAACCTCGACAACGTGCTCGCCGCCTGCGAGCTGCTGCCCGACCTCGGCGTCGCCCACCGCCGCACCGCGATCTCCACCGTCGGCTGGGTGCCGGGGATCGAACGCCTCGCGGAGTGCGAGATGCCGATCGCCCTGGCGCTCTCCCTGCACGCCCCCAACGACGGCCTGCGCTCCCAGATCATGCCGGTGAACGATCGCTACCCGATCGCCGCGGTGCTCGCCGCCTGCGACCGCTACCGAGCTGCCCGCCGCCAGAAGGTCTTCGTCGAGTACGTCATGCTCGACGACGTCAACGACCTGCCCGAGCACGCCCGCGAACTCGCCGAGCTGCTCGATCCGCGGGGCTACAAGGTCAACCTCATCCCCTACAACCCGACCGGCGCCTACGACGGCTCCTCCCCGGAGCGGATCGAGCGCTTCCGCGCGATCCTCGCCGAGCACCGCATCACCGCCACCGTCCGCCTCACCCGCGGCCGCGACATCGACGCCGCCTGCGGCCAGCTCGCCGCCGCGGCGGTCTGACGGCTGTGTTACAGACAAAAAATTACAGTAGGATCATGCCGACGATGGAAGCGAGTCAGACCGACAAGAGGATCGACGACCTGAACAGCAGGATGTCCGAAGGGTTCCAGCGTGTTCACCGAGAGATCGACGACCTAGGTGAGCGGATGAACGAAGGCTTCAAGCGTGTCGATGGAGAAGCCAGCCGCCTCGATGGAGACATCCGCGAACTTCGCGGCGACATCAAGAAGTTGCGGGGTGAGATGAACGAAGGCTTCGCGGCCCAGCGCCGCGAAAACAATGAACGTTTCGCGGCGATCGACGCTCGCTTCGAATCGGTGGATGCCCGGTTCGACGCGATGCACCGAACGATGATGCGCGGCTTCTTCGCGCTGGGCGGAATCACCGTGACCCTTTTCCTCGCCCTCGCTGGGCTGCAGGGCTTCTAGCCGGCGAACTTCGAAACTGGCCAGTCAGCCAGTTACGATGCTCGGCATGGCCACGGTCGACACCACCGCGCCGGTCGCGCGGCCGCCGCAGATGTCGGCGAACCCGTTGCGGCGGGTTGCCGAAGACGTGCTGGCCGAGTGGCGGGGACGGGGGAAGTTCCCGCCCGGCTGGATGGATTTCAGCTGGTCGCGGACGCTGCGGGTCAACGGCGATCCGCTGCCGCTGCTGCTCGGCGCCTACGAAGAGTTCGGGCCGATCTTCACCATCCGCCTGCTCCACTCGCCGGTCGTCTTCATGCTGGGGCCGGAGGCCAACCACTTCGTCACCGTCGCCCACCCGGAGAACTTCCATTGGCGGGAGTCGAGCTTCGGCGACCTGATCCCGCTGCTCGGGGACGGCCTGCTGACGATCGACGAGGACTACCACGACCGCGCCCGGGCGATCATGATGCCCGCCTTCCATCGCGAACAGATCGAAGCCGCGACCGAGGCGATGACGATTGAGGCCGACCGGGCGATCGCCGCGCTGCCGGTCGGCGAGGTCGTCGACGTCTACGAGTGGATGCGCAACCTGGCGATGCGGATCGCGATGCGGGCCCTGCTCGGGCTCGATCCCGACGAGGCCGGCAAGGGCGCCGCCGCGGCCGAGCACTTCGAGCGCGCCCTCGGCTACTACGGGATCGACTTCCACCTGCGGCTGCTGCGCGGCCCCGGCTCGCCGTGGCAGAAGATGAATCGCTCGCGCGCGATCCTCGACGAGATCGTCTTCGGCGAGATCTCGCGCCGCCGCGCCCGACCCGACTCCGACCGCCGCGACATCCTCAGCCTGCTGGTCCGCGCCCGCGGCGCCGGTGGCGAGGGATTCAGCGACCGGGAGGTCCGCGACCAGGTGATGACGCTGATGTTCGCCGGCCACGACACCTCGACCTCGACGTTGACCTTCATGCTCCACGAGCTTGCCCGCCACCCCGAGGTGCTTCGTCGCCTGCACGAGGAGCAGGACCGGGCGCTCGGCGGCGCCAGCCCGACGCCGCAGCAGCTGGGAAAGGAGATGCCCTACCTGGAGATGGTCCTCGACGAGGTGCTGCGCCTTTACCCGCCTGCCTGGATCGGCCCGCGCCGGGCGATCCGCGAGTTCGAGTTCGGCGGCTGCACCGTCCCCCGCGGCGCCTACGTCAACTACTGCTCCTGGGCCAGCCATCGCCTGCCCGAGGTCTTCTCCGAGCCGGAGGCCTTCATTCCCGAGCGCTTCGCCCGCGAGCGCAAGGCGGCGCTGCCCCGCGGCGCCTACGTCCCCTTCGGCGGCGGCTCGCGCATCTGCATCGGCAAGCGCTTCGGCCAGACCGAGGTGAAGCTGGTGGCGACGAAGCTCCTCCAGCGCCTGCGCCTCGACGCCCTCCCGGGCCGCACCATGACGATCCGCCAGATGCCGACGCTCTCACCGGACGGCGGCCTGCGGATGCGGGTCCGGGCCCGCGCGTAGAGTTATCGCCGCACCGGGTTCGGGGGTGGGATCCCTTTCTTCTTGTAGAAGTTCTGCAGCGAGTCGGAGAGCTGAAGGCTGAAGTCCAGTGACAATTTGGAGTTCCTGAACTTTTCCAGGACGCCGTTCTTCCAGCCGACGTTCTGGAACCACTGCATCCACCACTTGTCCCAGTCGGGCGTTCCGGTTTTCGGCCGTTCGCTCTTGGTTTCCGGGAAGGAGGGCGCCAGCGGGAACTTCTCCGGATAGGAGGAGGTCATGTGGCAGCTCATGCAGGAGCTGAGGAAATTGTCGGCAGGCCCGTTGAGGCGCCCGTTCCAGCCGAGATGGGTCGGCGGGAGTTCGCTGCGGTTCTGGTTGATGACGGTTTCGTCGAGGTCGGGATTTTCCGGCGTTTTGGAGAATTTCTTCAGCGCGGGGAAGCTTCCTTGGCCTTCGGCGCTTGCTTCCGGAATTTTTGCGGTTTCCTCCGGGTCGTTCCCCCACATCAACCCGACCGGAGCTAAATTCCGCCAGCGATCGTTGTTTTCGAGCGCTCCGTTGTACTGAAACGTCCCGAAGACCCACCCCGACGTCGCCCGTTCGTCGCGAACCATGATGTCCAGCTGGATCAGCGTCACGTTTTGAACCGCCCGTTTTTCCGGTTCGTGCGAGGAGTTTCGCGGCAGGTCGGTATAGGCTTCCCATTCGATCGGGTTGACGAGGAAGTCGATCTGTTTTTGCACGATATCCGTCGGCATGTTGAGGAAAAGCAGCTTGCAGACCACGGTGCCGATCGGAAATCCCTCGGTCGAGGCAAATGCAGGATCGGGGTTTTCGTGGTCCTTCCACACCTGGCCGATCGTGTAGGCACCGAAGCCGTTGTAGAACCCGATCGCATACGCGTTTCCCTTGCCGTAGTCCTGCGAGTCGGCGAGCTGGAAGGCCTTGATCGGCGCCTCTCTGGTCAACCCACGGATCGCCTCGCGTCCGTTGTCTCCGTAGTCCTGCCAGGGCATGTTGTACCAGGGACGGACCTCGTTCTTTTCCACGTGCCAGTCGACGTCCGTGTTCCCTTCGAAGCAGTATTCGCGCACCTGCATCGTGTACGTGCGCCAGTCCGTGCGGAAGTCGGTCTTGAAGAAGACCGGCAGCGCTTCGGTCGGCATCTGCGTCGGGTAGTCCTGGCTCAGTTTGAACAAGGGTTTGTCATATTTGCCCGGCGGCGGTTTGAATTCGGGGTTGTAGTCGGCGAACGGTTCCTGTGGGGTCTCGACGGTGGAATCACTCAGCGCGGCGGATCCAGTCGAGCCACTGGATCCACATGCGGTCAGGAAGAGCGCCGCCGCCAGCACACCGAGCCAAGTAGTCAGCCGTCCGATGGGACAGTTTTTATGCGAATGAGTCAAGGGCCGTCAAGTACAAGTAAGTATCTAAACCATGCTCAGCCTAAAAAAGGCCCCGCATCAGCGGGGCCTTGGTAGCTCTTGGGTAGGGCAAGGCCTACTTGATGAAGAGCATCTCCTCGTACTTCGGCAGCGGCCAGAGGTCGTCGGCGACGACCTTCTCGAGCTTGTCGGCCGCGTCGCGGACGTTGGCCATCGCCGCCAGTTGCTTGTCGCGGGCGTGTACGGCCATCTCCATTCCCTCGAGCCCGGGGTCGGCGTTGGCCGTTTCCAGCTCGCCGAGCGCGGCGACCAGCTCGTCGACCAGGCCGCGGACCTCGCCCTCGACCGCGGAGACGCCGGACTCGCCGATCAGGGCGAGGTGACGCAGCGCGGCCGGCAGGATCATCGTCTTGGCGATGGAGAAGGCGGTCTCCGCCTCGATGTTGGCCCGGAGCCAGTACTGCTCGATCCAGACCTCGTAGCGGGAGTCGAGCTCGCGCTTGGAGAGCACGTTGTAGTTCTCGAAGGTGCGGACGGTCTGATCGGAGATCACCTCGGGCAGCGCGTCCGGGGTCGTGCGCAGGTTTTTCAGCCCACGCCGCTCGGCCTCGGCGTGCCACTCCTCGGAGTAGTTGTCGCCGCCGAAGCAGATCACCTTGTTGGCCAGATAGCTCTCTTTGACGAGCTCGATCACGGCTTTGGGCATCTCCTCGCCGCCATCCAGCTTCGCCTCCAGCTTGCCGGCGAGCTCGTCGATCGCCTCGGCGGCGATCGTGTTCAACACCGTGTTGGGGAAGGCGAGCGACATGCTCGATCCCAGCGCCCGGAACTCGAATTTGTTGCCGGTGAAGGCGAACGGAGAGGTCCGGTTGCGGTCGCCGCCGTGCATCGGCAGCGGTGGCAGCACCTGCGCCCCCAAGTCGAGGAAGGAGGCTGGCGTATTCGGGTCGCCTTCGCCGGTCGAGATCGCCTCGAAGACCTTCTCCAGCTCGCCGCCGAGGAAGATCGAGATGATCGCCGGCGGCGCCTCGTTGGCGCCGAGGCGGTGGTCCTGGCCGATGTTGGCGACCGAGCCCCGCAGCAGGCCCTGGTGCTTGTTGACCGCCTGGATCACCGCCGTGCAGAAGAAGAGGAAGTGGATGTTGTCGGCCGGCGTCTCGCCCGGGTTGAGCAGGTTGGCGCCGGTGTCGGTCCCCATCGACCAGTTGTTGTGCTTGCCGGAGCCGTTGACGCCGGCGAACGGCTTCTCGTGCAGGAGGCAGACGAGGCCGTAGCGGCGGGCGACGCTTTCCAGCGTCTGCATCAGCAGCTGCTGGTGGTCGGAGCCGACGTTCGAGTTCTCGAAGATCGGCGCGATCTCGTACTGGGCCGGCGCCACCTCGTTGTGACGGGTCTTCACCGGGATGCCGAGCTTGCGCATCTCCAGCTCCGCCTCGAGCATGCAGGCGAGCACCCGCTCCGGGATCGAGCCGAAGTAGTGGTCGTCGAGCTCGTGGCCCTTCGGCGGCTTGGCGCCGAAGAGGGTGCGGCCGGTCGCGATCAGGTCGGGCCGCTCGAAGTAGTACTGCTCGTCGATCAGGAAGTACTCCTGCTCGGGCCCGACGGTGGTGAAGACGCGCTGGCTCTCCTCGTCGCCGAGCAGCCGCAGCGCCTTGATCGCCGAGCGGCTGAGCGCGTCCATCGAGCGCAGCAGCGGGATCTTCGCGTCGAGCGCCTCGCCGGTCCAGGAGGCGAACGCGGTCGGGATGCAGAGCAGCGCCCCGTTCGGGTTCTCGAGGATGAAGGCGGGGCTGGTCGGGTCCCAGGCGGTGTAGCCGCGGGCCTCGAAGGTGGCGCGGACGCCGCCGGTGGGGAAGGAGGAGGCGTCGGGCTCGCCCTGGATCAGCTCCTTGCCGGAGAAGCCGGCGAGCGCCTGCCCTTCGCCGCTGGGCTCGAAGAAGGAGTCGTGCTTCTCGGCGGTCGAGCCGGTCAGCGGCTGGAACATGTGGGTGTAGTGGGTGGCGCCGTTCTCCAGCGCCCATTCCTTCATCGCCTCGGCGACGGCGTCGGCGAGGCTGGGGTCGAGGGCCTCGCCCCCTTCCAGCGTCGTCTGCAGCTTCTCGAAGACGCCCTTCGGCAGCCGCTCCTTCTGAGCGGCGACGGAGAAGACGTTCTGCCCGAACGGGTTGTTCTCCGGGATGGTCAAGTCCTGCGCGCCGAGAGCTGCTCCGTTGGAGCTCCACTGCGCTGCGTTGACGTTGTGTTGGCGGATGCGAGTCATCGGATCGGGTGTCCCCCCATAGGCGCGCGCTCCGGATCGCCCGAGCGCGGATTGGTTGAAGTCTCAGTCCCTTGAAAGAGCAGCACAGAGCCTAATGGGGCCCGCTCGATCGCGCCTTTGTACCGCCGTATAAAGCCGGCGCGGAGGGGGTTGTCCCTGGTGTCGCTTCCGATTTCGAGCACACCAGGGTGTGCAGAAAGCCGGAAGCGCGTCAGGCGAGCGGGGTGGCAAGGCGGGGTGACACGACCCGCTCATCAGGAGTGGATACCCTCCCGGGCCGCACTGCCAAGCCATTAACGAGAGGAAACGCTCTTCATGTTCGTATCGAAGGCCGCCGTCGTCGGCGGCGGCACGATGGGTGGGGAGATCGCGCAGGCGGTCGCCGCCGCCGACATCCCGGTCGTCGTCAAGGACATCGACCAGAAGTTCGTCGACGCGGCCCTCGAGAAGGCCCGCAGCGTCACCGAGGGGCAGCTCGCCCGCCTCGTCAAGAAGGAGAAGCTGACCCAGGAGCAGGCCGATGCCCGCCTGGCCGAGGTGATGGGGAACGTGATCGGCACCACCGGCTACGAGGAGCTCGGCGACGTCGACTTCGTGATCGAGGCGGTGCCGGAGAAGATGGAGATCAAGCAGGCCGTCTTCCGCGAGCTCGACGCGGCGACGCCGGGCCACGCGATCCTCTCCTCCAACACCTCCTCGCTCTCGATCACCGAGATCGGCGAGGCGACGCTGCGGCCAAACAAGGTCGTCGGCTTCCACTTCTTCTACCCGGCCTCGATCATGCCGCTGGTCGAGGTGATCGCCGGCGAGGACACCTCGCTGGAAACCGCGACCGCCGCCTACAACTTCGCCCAGGCGATCAAGAAGCAGCCGATCGTCTGCGGCGAGGTCCCCGGCTTCGTCGTCAACCGGATCCTGATGGCGACGATGGGGGAGATCTGGCGCGCCCAGGAGGAGCACGGCCTCTCGCTGAAGGCGATCGACGAGGCAATTGCGGGCGCGCAGCTGGCGCCGATGGGCCCGTTCTTCCTCACCGACCTGCTCGGGCTCGACACCGTGCTGCACGTCGCCGAGCACCTGAACGAGTCCTACGGCGAGCACTTCTACGTCCACAAGGGCCTGCAGGGCCTCGTCGGCGAAGGCAAGCTCGGCGCCAAGACCGGCGGCGAGGGCTTCTTCAAGGACGGCGAGCAGAACGTCCCCGGCGACGCCGCGCCCGACGCCGAGGAGCTGGTGGCGATGTTCTCCAGCCGCGCCCTGATCGAGGCCTGCCTGCTGGTCGAGGAGGGGATCTGCTCGGTCCGCGACATCGACCTGGGGATGATGGCCGGGGCCGGCCTCGACCCGCGCAAAGGCCTGCTGCCGCCGTTCTGGAAAGCCGACGTCACCGGGCTCGACCAGGCCTTGGAGACGATGGAGAACCTGGAGGAGAAGCACGGCGAGCGCTTCAGCCCGCCGGTCATGCTGAAGCGGCTGGTCGCGCAGAAGCGCTACGGCCTCTCGACGGGCCAGGGCTTCTACCCCTACCCGCAGGCCGACGAGGGCGAGCAGGCCGAGACGGTCAAGCTGGAGACCCGCGGCAACGTCGCGATCGCCTGGCTGGCGAACCTGCCGATGAACTCGCTCTCGCCGCAGGTGATCGAGGACCTGGAGACGGTCTGGAACCGGGTCAAGGGAGCAGAGGGGATCGGGGCGATGGTGATCGCCTCCTCGGTCCCCGTGGTCTTCTCCGCCGGCGCCGACATCAAGGCCTTCACCACGCTCGACGAAGCGAGCGGGGCCGACTTGATCAACCGCGCCCACGCGCTCTTCCGCGACTTCGGCCAGGCCCGCGTGGTCACCATCGCCGCGGTCAACTCGATCGCCTTCGGCGGCGGCTGCGAGCTGGCGATGGCCTGCGACTTCCGCATCGCCGCCGAGGCCGCCGTCTTCGGTCAGCCCGAGGTGAAGCTGGGGATCGTCCCCGGCTTCGGCGGCACCCAGCGCCTGCCCCGTTTGGTCGGGCCGAGCAAGGCGCTGGAGATGAACCTGGTCGGCGACGCGATCCTCTCCGGCGAGGCGCTCGAGCTCGGCCTCGCCAACCGGGTCGTCCCCGACCACGAGCTGTTCGAGACGGCGCTGATGTGGGGTCGCAAGCTCGCCGCCCAGGCGCCGATCGCGGTCGAGCAGATCAAGACCGTCTCCCACCAGGGCGACATCGACGCGGGCATCGAGGCCGAGAAGGTCGGCTTCGCCACCGCCTTCTTCAGCGAGGACGCCAAAGAGGGCATCGGCGCCTTCCTCGGCAAGCGCACCCCCCAGTGGAGCGGCAAGTAGGGACAACTCCACGCCGACGGGACGAAAACGGTCCATATAGGACCGGAATCGTCCCGTCGGCAGATGTTTTGCGGCTGGCGGAGTTGCTTGAAGGGGCTTCGTCGGCCGTGGCGCTCACGGGCGCCGGGGTTTCGGTGCCGTCGGGGATTCCCGACTTCCGCACGCCGGAGACTGGGTTGTGGGCGAAGGTCGACCCGATGGAGGTCGCCCACATCAGCGTCTTCGAGCGCGACCCGGAGCGCTTCTGGTCCTACTACCGGCCACGCTTCCAGACGCTTGGCGACAAAGAGCCGAACCGGGCGCACGAGGCGCTGGCGGAGTTGGAGCGACGGGGACTGATCGAGGGCGTGATCACCCAGAACATCGACCGCCTGCACCGGGCGGCCGGGTCGGAGAACGTGATCGAGGTGCACGGCTCGATCGAGACCTCGTCCTGCCTGGGATGCGGCACCGCCTACGGGCTCGACGTGGTCGACGAGCTCTTCGACGAGCGCGGGGTGGCGGTCTGCTCGGCCTGTGGCGGCGCCGTCAAACCCGACGTCGTCCTCTTCGGCGAGCTGCTCCCCGAAGAGGCGATGGCACGGGCGACCGAGCTGGCGGCTGGAGCCGAGCTGATGCTCTGCGTCGGCTCTTCGCTGGCGGTGCACCCGGTCGCCGGCCTGCCGCAGCTGACCCTCGATCGCGGCGGGGCGCTGGCGATCGTCACCAAGGGCGGGACCCCGTACGACCGCGAGGCCGAGCTGAAGCTCGACGGCGAGGTCGACGAGGAGCTCGCGGCGCTGGTGGCGGCGCTCGGCTGATGCCGACCGGATTGCCCGACGCCGTCGTCTTCGACAACGACGGCCTCCTGCTCGACACCGAGTCGGTTTGGACGCGGGCCGAGGAAGACCTCTTCGAGCTCCGTGGGCTGGAGTTCACCCCCGCCGACAAGATCGAGCTGGTCGGCACCTCGGCCGAGATCGCCGGCGGCATCCTCGAGCGGCGGCTGGGGGAGCCGGGACGGGCGGTGGAGCTGATCGAGGAGCTGAACGAGTTGGTGGTGGCCGAGCTCGAGCACGGGGTCGAGGCGATGCTCGGCGCCCGCGAGCTGCTCGAGCGCCTCGGCGAGCACGGCGTGCCGCTGGGGCTGGTCTCGAACTCGCCGCTGCGCTTCGTGCAGCGGTCGATCGAGCTGGCCGGGTTCGAGCACCACTTCGACGTCGTCCTCAGCGCCCACGAAGTGGCGGCGCCGAAGCCGGCGCCCGAGCCCTACCTGGAGGCATGCCGGCGGCTGGGGGTGGAGCCGGGGCCGGAGGTGGTCGCGCTCGAGGACTCGCCGACCGGAGTTGCCGCGGCGCGCGCGGCTGGTCTGACGGTGATCGGGGTTCCCTCGGTGGAGGGTGTGCTTCTGGACGAGGCGCACCACCTGGCCGAGTCGCTGCTCGACGACGCAGTGTCGCAGCGACTCTCGCTCTAGCTGCGGAGGACGCGGCGGCGTCTCAGGATTCGCTCGCAGATTTCCAGCAGCTCTTCGACTCGAGTCCGCTGCTCGTCCGTGAGGTCGCTGCTGATCGCCGTCTTCGCCGCGGCTTCCACCTCCGTCGTTCGCTCCCGCAGCGTCCCCATGTCCTTCTCGTGCCCCGGGTCGTCGACCGCGCTCTCGAGCTCGACCAGCAGCGCATCGAGCCCCACCCGCAACTGCAGCGCCGCCTCGCGCTCGCGGCCGGCGTTGAAGTCGGCGCGGGCCCGCAGCAGCAGCGTCTCGCAGGCGTCGAGCTGTTCGCGCCCACGCAGGACACCCGCGACCCTTTCCTGCGGTTGCAGCTCCTCCTCGCGACGGCGATGGCGGGATGAGGCGCGGGGGGCGAGGTCGACCTGACGGGCGTCGCTGAAGCGGCCATCGGCGGTCTCCTCGCCGCTGCCGTAGCCGATCAGCACTCGCTCGGCCTGCTCGGCTGAGAGCTCGCGGCCACGCGGGTCGGCGGCGGCCACCGCGTGGGCGTGCAGGGCCCGGTTCAGCGGCGCGATCGCTTCCTCCGCCAGCACCTCGATCGTGTCCTCCGCCTCGCAGGCCTCGTCCAGCCAGCGCGCCGCCTCGGCCTGATCGGGGAGCGGGGAAGCGGCGCGGATCGCCATCACTCGCGTGAGGGGTACCGGCGCGGGGTCGGGTTCGGCCGAGGCGCTGCGTCCCCGGCGCCGTCGACGCCCGCTTGCCGCCGGTGCCTCCGTCCCCTTCAGGACGAGGACCGTCTTCTCGCCGTCGGCGAGGTAGCGCCCATCGGTCAGCGGCAACCTTCCGGCGAAGTCGAACTGGACGAATCCGAACAGCTTGGCCACGGCGCGATTCTTGCCGCTCGGCCCCGGAGAAGCGAGCTCAGTCGCCGGAGCCAGGGGTTAAGCCGCCGTCGGCGGTGTCGGGTTCCGCGTACTTCGATGGGCGCACCGGCACGTCCGGGTTTTCGATCTGGCCGAGGCGGTCGACCAGGCGCTGCCACTGGCTCGGTTTCAACAGCGCCGTGAACTGCGCTTCGGGGCCGCCCTCGATCGGGTGGTAGCCGATGTGGACGTGGTCGTAGTGATCGGGCAGGGCGAAGCTGGTTTCGCCGGGCAGGTCCTCGAGCGAGATCACCTGGTGCGGGTGCATCGTCCCCTGCAGCTGCAGGACGTCATTGATCAGGTCGTCGGTCGGCGTCCCCGGTCCCTGGTGCCCGGTCACCGGCATGCCGTCGATCACGGCGATGTCGACCGCGTCGCCGGTGCTGTGCTCGGAGACGTTGCCGGAGGTGGTCATCAGGCTGTGGCCGCACTCGAGCGCGGTGATGGTCAGGCGGAAGCCTTTCGTGCGCAGGTACTCGAGCACCGCCAGGATGCGGCGGTCGATCCTGCCGCTGGCGATGTCTTCGCGCCCGCACGAATAGATCGAGAGGCCCTTGTCTTCGAGCACTCGCTTCTGCAGCGCGTCCTTGGAGAGCAGGAGTACGCCCGCGCCGCTGAGATCGGCGAACGGGCTCTTGCCCCTGGCGCGGTAGATCGCCGTCGCCTCCAGCAGCTTCCAACCGTCGAGGATCGGCTTCGGGTCGATCCGCGGCGCGCCCTTGCCGGCCGGGCGGATCGAGAAGTTGATGTGGGGGTCGATGCCTTCCTCGCCGGCGGCGACCCGCGCCAGCACGGTGCCGGCGATCACCTTCGAGCCGACCCGGATCGAGCCCTCGCCGCTGGCGGCGAGGGCCGCTTCGACGGTCGCTCCGTTGCGCCCTTTGGCCCGGTCGGGGAAGGCTCGCAGCCGCGGTCGCAGGTTCTCGCTTTCGACCGGGATCCGCTTCTCCTTGCCCGTCGGCATCACCACCAGCCGGTGGTCGCGGACCAGGTGGCCGAGCTCGGCGTAGGTGTAGCGGTTGCCGTAGGTGTCTTCGAGGACGACGAAGTTGCCGAGCTCGGGGGAGTGGCCGATCTTGCGGACTACCCCGTCGTTGACGGCGACGACCCGCGCGCCCTTTCTGGTGAAGATGTTGATCCCGCGCGGGGTGGGGGAGGAGGAGATCACTTCGGCGGCGCTGCCGAGACTGTTTCCGCCTTCCTTCAGCGCCGCGCGGGCGGCGATGTCGTCGGCGTACCGGGCGTCGGCGGCGATCGGGAAGTGGGCACCCTCGGTGAGGCCGGTCAGCGAGCCGACCAGGTCGGAGGGGAGGCGACCGTAGGCGCGGGCGTAGAGGAGGACCTCCTGGACGTACCAGTCGGCGTGGTTGTAGGCGAAGATCGCCTGGTAGAGGTCCTTGTCGCCACCGGCCAGCTTCAGGTAGTGGGCGGCGGCGCAGATCGCGTCGACCGGGTTGTATGGGTCTTTCTTGCCGTCGCCGTTGGCGTCGAGGCCGAAGGCTTCCCAGCTCGAGGGCAGGAACTGCATCCAGCCGAGGGCGCCGGCGCTGGAGACGTTGAGGTTGGTGCCGAAGGCGGTCTCGATTTTGTTGATCGAGGCGAGCACCTCCCAGGGGATCCCATATTCGGTTCCGCAGGCCTGGTATATGGGGAGCAGGAAGGGCGGGATTTCGAAGGAGTCGATGACGAAGTTGGGGACGCCGATCGGGGCCGGGCCGAAGGGGGCGATCGTCGTCGTCGGGTTGGCGACGGTCGGGGCGCCGCCTTCGGTGAACGGGGAGCCGCCGTCTGAACCCTCAGGTTCAGGTAGAGGCTGATCGCCACCGCCGTTGGCGCCGGGCGCGGCGACGCCGCCGCTGTTATCGCTGCCGGGGGCGACGATTTCGTCGTTGCGCGTCGCTCCCTTCCTGGCACCGACTCCGCCGCCGATCTCGGTGCCCTGCTCGACGCCGCCACTGGGGCTCTTCGGGGCAGGGCTCGGGGCTGGGACCGGCTCGCCTTCGGTCGCTTCGGCCGGCGCGGTCGCCGGTGCGACCTCGGTGGTGTCTTCGGGCGATTCGCAATCGGGGTCTTCGCTGTCGACGAGGCCGTCTTCGTCGTCGTCGAGGCCGTTGGCGCAGGCGGGCGCCTGCAGCGAGGGGATGGCCGTGGTCGTCGTCGGCGCCCCGGGGCTGACGGTTGAGCTTTCGGAGAGCGGCTCGGCCCCGGCGAAGCCGGCACCTGCGACGGTGACCGCCGTGAACGCGGCGAGGGCGGCGAGGATGGATGCGAACTTGGTTCTCATGCCGAGGCGTTCCTGCCCGCGCTGGATCGGATACCCCTCCCCGGGCAGCAACCGGATTGCAGGCTACCCACTGGCCCTTATGTCCACAACGGCTGCTGCCGCTCCCAACAAGCCCTTAATCAATATCTGCGACATCGGCGACGGCAGGTTTTCAGCCGAGCCGGATGCGCTCGTTAAGCTGCTGTGACTTGACCTTCGAGGATTACGAGCAGGACGGGCTGCGAGCGCGGGCCGAGCAGGCGCTCGGGGAGCTGGCGCAGGCGCTGATCGACAACCCCACTCTCCACGACGCGGTCACCGCCGCGTTGGGGGCGCGCGAGAAGGCGCTCGAGGCTCAGCAGGCGGCGATGAGCGCTCTCAACCTGCCCTCGGCGACCGACGTCGAACGCCTGGAGCGCCGATTGCGCTCCTTCTCCCAGCGTCTGGAGGACGTCGAGGAGGCGATCGACGACCTCAGCCGCGAGCTCGGTGCTATCCGCCGCGAAAACGCGAAGGCCGGACCGGAGAAGAAACGGAAGAGAGAGACGGAGAAGGCAAAGCCTAACTCTCAACCTTAGGATGAGAGTAGAGCCGCCGCGGTTTTCCCCGCCTGTTTCGCCGCCTCCTCCAATTCCTCGTCCCCCAACCGCCCCAGGTCGCTCCGCTCGCTGACGATCAGCAGCGCCGCCACCGGTAACCCGAGTTGCGCGCCGGCGGCGAGCAGCGCCGCGGTCTGCATGTCGGCGACGTCGGCCAGCACCGGGGGCAAGAAGCGCTCGGGGTCGTGCGGGGCGTCGAGGCTGACGACGACCCCCGTCGAAGCGTCGGCTAGGGATTCCTCGAGCCCCCGGGTCAGCTCGCGATCGGGATGAGCGGCGGCTCGGCCCGGCGCTTGGGCTTCGGTCACGATCAAAAGCTCGCCGAGCTTCGGATCGCTCAGCGAGGTTCCGGTCCCGATCCGGATCGCGCGGCGCACACCCAGCTCCGCCAGGTCACGGAGGACGACGGTGGCGCTCGGGCCACCCATCCCGGTCGACTGAATCGTCAGCGGGCGACCCGTGGGACCATCCCCCGTGTAGCCCCAGAGCCCCCGCGCATGGTGGCTCATCTTCGGCTGCCGCAGCAGCTCCTGGGCCAGCGCCAGCGCCCGACCGGGGTCGCCGACCAGGATCGCGTCGGCGGCGTTGGGAGCGGTGGGTCGCAGTCGAGCTGGCATCTCCCGCCGACCCTAGTCAAGTGCGCGTCTGCTCAGGCACGCGGTCCGACATCGGGGAGAAAGGCCCCCTGTCAGATTTGCTCCACTCGTCCAAAGACCCGCCCCCGATCGCTCCGTAGCTTCGATCGCGAGCAATCCAAACGCGACCGGCGGGGCCAGAATCCCGGCGGGCAAGGAGGAAATGGAATGAAAAGGAGGCTGATGATCGCCGCGCCTGTGGCCGCGGTCGCATCGCTGGTCTTGCCCGGCGCCGCCTTCGGCGCCGATACGCCGGTTCTGGAAACCCCCGAGGCCAGCATCAACGCGATGTGGGTGATCGTCGCCGCTTGCCTGGTGATGTTCATGCAGGCGGGCTTCCTGCTCCTGGAGGTCGGGTTCTCGCGGGCCAAGAACGCGGGCGCCGGGGTGGCCAAGGTGCTGGTGAACTTCTCGATCGCTTCGCTTTGCTACTGGGCGTGCGGCTTTGCCCTGGCGTTCGGCGGGCTCGGTGAGATCGCCGGGACCCACGGGTTCTTCCTCAACGTCGGGTCGTCGGTCGAACAGGCCGGCAGCAGCATCCCCTTCGTCGAAACGTATTCGATCTCCCCGGCCGCGTTCATGTTCTTCCAGTTCGTCTTCTGCGCGGTCTCGCTGGCGATCGTCTGGGGCGCGACCC
>JBIOWB010000043.1:0-11475 GCA_044868125.1 Solirubrobacterales bacterium | reverse complement strand
GCTCCCTGCGTCCTTGAACTGCTTGGCCACGCACGCTCTACCAGATGAGAATCCCCCAACAGCTGATCGACGAGATGGTCGCGCACGCGCGCGAGGACCTGCCGAACGAGTGCTGCGGGATGATCGGCGGGCGCGATGGCGAGGCGAGCCGGGTGGTGCGGGTGGAGAACGCCGCGGCGAGCCCGCTGCGCTACGAGATGGACCCCCAGGGGCAGTACGACGCGCTGAAGTCGATCGAGGACGCCGGCGAAGACCTGGTCGCGATCTACCACTCCCACACCCGCAGCGCCGCCTATCCCTCGCAGACCGACGTCAACGAGGCGGTGATGTGGCCGGAACAGGTCTACTTGATCGTCTCGCTGGAGGACGGCGACGCGCCCGACGTCAAGGCGTACTCGCTGAAGGAGATGAAGATCGCCGATGTCGCCCTCGACGTCGCATAAGCCCCCGCGCGGCGGCCACCAGCGCGGCGCCCACGGAAGCGGCGGCGGTCACGACCGCGATGACGAAGGCGGTGGCGGTGGTGGGGGAGGCGGCGAGGATCTCGTCAAGGTTGCCTTTGCCCGTAACCAAGTGGAAGGGGAAATGCTCCAGGGCCTGCTGGCGGAGGCCGGGGTCCCCAGCATCCTCAAGCGCAGCCGCGGCTTCGACAACCCGGACTTCCTCGCCGGCGGGCCCCACGACGTGATGGTCCCCGAAGGGGCGGCGAAGCGGGCGCGCGAGGTCCTCGCCGAGACGTTGCTCGAGAGCGAGGACGACGAGCGGGCCGAGCTGGAGGAGCAGCGCCGGTTGGCGCGGGGCGAAACGGGGGTGACCTCTCCGGCGCGGTTGGCCTTCTGGGTCGGCGTCGCCGTGGTGGTCGTCTTCGTCCTCGTTTGGCTGATCTACCAGGCGACCTGATGCGAGCTACACCGCGACCGGGCCACGGGTCATCTCGCGCAGGTAATCGCGCCAGGCGTCTTCGACGTCGCGGAAGCGGGCGTCGAAGGCGTCTTCGAGCTGGACCTCGGGTCCCTGGGGGAGGAGCTTGTCGACGAGGCGCTCGCATGCCTCGGGGCCGCGCTCGTTCTCGAGCAGGTCGAAGATCGTGCCGCCGAGGATGACGGCGTCGCGGCGGGACGGTGGGAAGGAGGGCCGGGCGCTCTCCCGCAGGCGGCGGATCGTGGCGGCGCGGTAGAGGCCGACCTGGCGGGAGAAGTACTGGGCTCCGCCTTCGACCAGCCAGGCCCAGCGCAGGTAGCGGACGAAGCGCCGTGGGGTCCAGGACGGGGGAAGGTCGGTGTTGTTGTGGGCGATCACCAGCTGCGCGTAGAGGCGCTCGGCGGTTCCGCGGAGGGCTTCGCAGGAGTCGTCGCCAGCGGCGCGCCGTTCCATGTGAGTGTCGTTGAGGACGTGCAGCTCGGTCGACATCGGCCAGCCGGCGAGGTAGCGACGCCCGGCCGGCGCCGCCGACCAGCGGGCGGCGGGGAGGAACGGGTGGGCGGCCGTGAGCCAGACCGGGTTGGTGTGGACGACGACCGTGACCTCCTCCGGGATCCGCGCGAAGCGGTCTTCCAACCGCAACCGCAGGTGCTCGAGCCGGTCCAGCGTCCGCTCGGCGTAGGCGGAGTCGTCGGAGTCGTGCCTGGCCGTGAAGCTCAGTGACTCGGTCTCGACCCAGGACATGAAGCGAGGTTAGTGCCTGTGGTGGAGGTAGTCGGTGCTTGGCGTTCGTCGGTCAATTGGGCACAGCATCCTGTGCTCAGGTGACCGACGGGCGGGGAGGCACCCCTCAGACGAGTGCCGGCTCCGCTGCCTCGCAGCGGTCCACAATCTCGCTGCGCGCGCGGTCGAACTCTTCGTCGGCCATCACCGGCGTACCCTCGAAGGGCAGTTCGCGGTCGATCTCGACCCAGGAGCGGCAGCCGTGGTACTCGTCGCGGACGCGGACGGTGACCGGGCGGGGGATCCGGTGGACCCGCAGCAGCAGCACGTGCAGGGGGTGCCGACGCTTCCAGGCGAGGCGCTTTTCGGCGTAGTCAGGGGTCCAGATGTAATAGGGAGACAGCGAGTCCAGCGTGCGGCGGTCGTTGATCGTCACGTGGTCGACCACCTCGGCCCAGGCCCGCAGCCGCACGCGATCGGGCTGCGGGATGCCGCCGTCCTGGAGCAGCGCTTTCGGCGGCGGCTCCTCGTCGGGCCAGACGCCCTCCTCGAGGGCCCGGCGCAGCTCCGGGTGGTGTGACTCGCGGACCAGGTCGTTCCGCTGGTGGTCGAAGGTCGGATAGAGGAAGAAGCGCTCGTGCTCGAGCTCGAAGTGCTTGTTCTCCTCGCGGATGCCGCCCTTGCGCAGGGTCAGCAGCTGCTCGCCCTCGGCGAGGGCGCGGACCGTTACGGCCCATTCCTTTAGAGCGATCGGCATTGAAAGTAGTCCTGCGAAGTCGTCGTGCGAGATTCAGTAGTTCAACTGGGGGACTGGGCATCGGATTACATGGCCTGTACAGGCCGTCTTGCGCCCGCCCGGAGGCGCGCATTCTAGAGGAGTGCAGCGAAATCGCAACTAAAAAACCGCGAAATATGCGGTTTTGCTCCGCGAGCGTGGCCGATGTCACATTCAAGGGCGCCGACCGCGTCCGCCGCCGCCCGGCGTCTCGATTCGCAGTCGATCGCCTGGCGCCATCTCGCCGGCCGTCTTGCTTGGAACGGGAGACCCGTTGAGGAGGTTGACCCCAGGGGCTCCGTCGCCGCCGCCGTCGCGGCCGCGAGGCGCATGGCGCCGGCGCTCGGCGATCAAGGTGAAGCGCATCGGCGCCAGCGCTTCGATCTCGCGAACGACCCCCGCGCCGCCGCGGTGGGCTCCCGCGCCGCCGCTGCCGCCCCGCAGCGAGAGCTCGCGCACGCGCAGGGGAAACTCGGTCTCCAGCGCCTCGGTCGGCGTGTTGAGGGTGTTGGACATCGCGACGTGGATCGCGCTGGGCCCGTCGGCGTCGGGGCAGGCGCCCTGTCCACCGCCGAGGGTCTCGTAGTAGGTGAAGTCGTCGTTCGCCAGCGTCAGGTTGTTCATCGTCCCCTGTCCCTGAGCCGGCCCCGGTCGCGCCCGCGAGAGGGCGGCGAGGACGAGATCGGCGACGCGACTGGAGGTCTCGACGTTGCCGGCGGCGACGGCGGCGGGGAAGCGGGCGTTGAGGAGCGAGCCGGGCGGGGCGAGGATCTCGATCGGCCGGTGGGCGCCGGCCGAGGGCGGGCCCTCGGGGTCGGTGAGGACGCGGACGGCGAAGAAGGCCGCCGATTTGGTCACCGAAAGCGGGCAGTTGAGGTTGCCCTCGACCTGGCCGACGCTGCCACCGAAGTCGAGGCGCAGCTCCTCGCCTTCGATCGTCGCCTCCAGGCAGAGGCGCAGGTCGCGCTCCTCGCCGTTCCAGTCGCCCTCGAGCACGTCCTCGGCGCGGTAGCTGCCGTCCGGGAGCTCGGCGAGGGCGGCGCGGGTGCGGCGCTCGGCGTAGGCGAGGATCTCGGTCATCCCCGCGCGCAGCGCCTCGCTGCCGAGTCGCTCGCGCAGCTCTCCCAGGCGCAGCTCGCCGACTCGGTTGGCGGCCTGTTGCGCGCGCAGGTCGGCGAGGCGTTGGTGCGGCATCCGCATCTGCGCGGCGAGGCGCTCGAGCGTCGCGGCGTCGGCGACGGTCGGCGGGATCACCACGCCCTCCTCGTCGAGCGCGGTCGAGAAGGCGGGCATGCTGCCGGGGGTGGGGCCACCGACGTCGGCGTGGTGGGCGCGGCTGGCGGCGAAGCCGAGCAGCTCCTCGCCGGCGAAGACCGGCGTGATCAGGGTGATGTCGGGCAGGTGGGTGCCGCCGCGATAGGGATCGTTGAGGATCCAATTCTGGCCGGGCCGGTGCTCCTCGCCGAGGACGGCTGCGACCGCGTCGGGCATCGAGCCGAGGTGGACGGGGATGTGCTCGGCCTGCATCACCAGCTCGCCCGCGGTGTCGAAGAGCGCGGTCGAGCAGTCGTGGCGCTCCTTGACGTTGGCCGAGTAGGCGGAGCGGATCAGCGTCGCGCCCATCTCGTCGCAGGCGGCGCGCAGACCGCCGACCAGGACCTGTAGGGCTATCGGGTCCATCGCGCGACGATCGTGCCGTGGTTGTCGACGGTGGTGGTCCAGCCGGGCGGGAGGACGAAGGTCGCCTCGGGCAGCTCGAAGACGACCGGGCCCTCGGCGTCGGCGCCGGCGGCGGGCTCGCCACGGAGGACCGGCGTCTCGATCCACCCGCCGTCGAAGAAGACGGAGCGGGAGCCGTGCTGGAGCGCACCCCTGCCGGCCGCGACCGGTCGCGGGGTCGGCCCGGGCACGACCAGCGCCAGGTCGACGTCGACGAGGACCACCTCCCCCGCGGGGTCGCGGTGGCCGTAGCGCTTCTCGTGGGCGCATTCGAACTCCTCGACCAGCGCGACCGGGTCGGGATCGACCGATCCGACCACCGGCAGCTCGAACGCCTGGCCGGCGTAGCGCAGCTGGTAGACGATCCGTGCCTCCGCTTCCTCGTCCATGCCGGCGCCGGTCTCCTCGATCATCGCCCGCACCTCGGAGGCGATCCGCTTCGCGGTCAGCTCGCCGCCGCTCAGCATCACCGTGCGGGCGGTGTCGCGCCGGCGCTCGGAGGCGCAGAGGCCGAGGGCGGAGAGGACGCCGCCTGCCCGGGGACAGAGGATCGTCTCGATCCCCAGGTCGGCTGCGATCGCGGCGGCGTGCATGGGGCCGGCGCCGCCGAAGGGCAGGAGCGCGAAGCCGCGCGGGTCGACGCCGCGCTCGACGGTGACCACCCGCAGCGCCCGCACCATCTCCTGATTGGCGACGCGGAGGATGCCGGCGGCGGTCTGCAGCGGCTCGAGGTCGAGGGAGCGGCCGAGCCCGGCGACCGTCCGCTCCGCCGCCTCGGCGTCGAGCTCGACGCCCCCGGCAAGGCGGGAATCGCCGGCGAGGCGCCCGAGCAGCAGGTTGGCGTCGGTGACGGTCGGCTCGGTGCCGCCGCGGCCATAGCAGGCGGGGCCGGGGTCGGCGCCGGCGGAGCGGGGGCCGACCCGCAGCGCCCCGCCGGGGTCTCGCCAGCCGATCGAGCCGCCGCCGGCGCCGACGGTATGGACGTCGACCATCGGCAGCTGGATCGGGCGGCCGTCGATCTCTCGCGAGTCGGTGCGTCGGACCTCGCCCGACTCGACCACGCAGACGTCGCAAGAGGTCCCCCCCATGTCGAATCCAAGCGCGTCGCCGTCGCCGCTCAGCTCGGCCAGCAGGCCGGCGCCGACGGCGCCGCCGGCTGGGCCCGAGAGGACGCTCCAGGCGCCGGCGCGCGCCGCCTCCTCGGCAGGGACGACACCGCCTGACGAGCGCATCACCAGCGGCTGCGGCAGGCCGGTCCTGGCGGCGGCCTCGCCGAGGCGTCCGAGGTAGCGGCCGAGCAGGGGGCTGAGGTAGGCGTCGATCACCGTCGTCGAGCAGCGCTCGTACTCGCGGAAGCGGGGCAGGATCTCGTGCGAGGTGGAGACGTGGAGGTCGGGGAGGCGCCGGCGCAGCTCCGTCGCGATTCGCTGCTCATGGCTCGGGTCGAGGTAGGGGAAGAGGAGACAGACGGCGACCGACTCGGCGTCGCTCGCTGCGATCGCCGTCGCCAATCGCTCGACCTCCTCGTCGGCGAGCGGCTCGACCACGCCCTCTGGGCCGACTCGCTCGGCCGCCTCGAAGCGGAGGTCCGGAGGCACCAGCGGCACCGGCTTCGGCGCGCAGAGCTTGTAGAGGTGCGGCCGGTCCTGGCGGCCGATCTCCAACAGGTCGGCGAAACCGCGGGTGGCGACGAGCGCCGTCCGCGCACCCCGTTCCTCCAGCAGCGCGTTGGTCCCGACCGTCATCCCGTGGGCGAAGACGTCGACGTCGCTTGGCTTGGCACCCGCCCGCGCGAGCACATCCTCGACCGCCCGCATCACCCCATCGGACTCGTTCCGAGGCGTGGTAGGCACCTTGGCCGTATGGACGGCGCCGCCGTCGAGCAGGACGGCGTCGGTGAAGGTCCCGCCGACGTCAACGCCTAGAAGCACTTCAATGCCACTCCTGCCTGCGGACGCCGCCGTCCGAGGCGACGACGATGTGGATGCCGTCAAGCTGGGGATCGGTGTCCGGGCAGTCGAGTCGCAGGTGGCCACCGCGCGACTCACGACGGGCGAGGGCGCTGGCGCCGACGGCGCGCGCCAGGGGATAGGGGTTGGAGATCAGGCGCGCCAGGTCGTCGGGGTTGCGCATCGGCCCGGCGTAGCGCCAGACCGCGGCGCGGATCTCGTCGCTGGGCGGGTCGAAGCGCCATGCGGGGGGCTCCGGTCGGGACTCCGCGCGCTCCTCGCCGAGCGCCGCCACCGCGGCACGGCCGCCGAACACGAAGCACTCGGTGAGCGAGTTGGAGGCGAGCCGATTCGCCCCGTGCAGCCCGGTGCAGGAGCACTCGCCGACCGCATAGAGGCCCGGCAGCGAGCTGCGGCCGTCGACGTCGACCGCGATCCCCCCCATCGTGTAGTGGGCGGCCGGGGCGACCGGCACCGGCTTCTCTCGCGGGCGGAGACCGGCCTCCGCGAGCGAGGCGAAGACGTTCGGGAACCGGGCCGGGTCGATCTCGCGCAGGTCGAGGTCCACAGCCCCGGTGCCGTCGATTCGCATCTGCTCGAGGATCGCCGCGGTCACGGCGTCGCGCGGCGCCAGCTCGTCGGTGAAGCGCTCGCCCTTCGCGTCGAGCAGCTTCGCGCCCTCACCACGGATCGCCTCGGTGATCAGGACGCCGTCGTGCGGCGTGCCGGGGATCGCCAGTGCGGTCGGGTGGAACTGGCAGAACTCGAGGTCGGCGAGGTTGGCGCCGGCGAGGGAGGCGAGCACCGGCCCCGCCCCGATCGCCCCGCGCGGGTTGGTCGTTCGCCGCCACAGCGCCGCCGCGCCGCCGGTCGCGAGGATCGTCGCCGGTGCCGCCACCTCCCCGTCGCCGGTGATCACCCCGTGGCAGCGCCCGCCGTCGCTCCACAGCGCCATCGCCGAGGTTCGCTCCATCACCTCGATTCGCTCCTGCGCCGCCACCATCCCGGCCAGCTTCCCGGTGATCTCGCGACCGGTCCGGCTGCCGCCGGCGTGGACGATGCGGCGGTGGGTGTGGCCGCCCTCCAGCGCCAGCGCCAGCCGTCCCTCGTGGTCGACGTCGAAGACAACGCCGCGGGCGATCAGGTCGCGGACGACCGCCGGCGCCTCCTCGACCAGCGCCCGCACCGCCGAGGTACGGCAGAGGCCACGGCCCGCGACGATCGTGTCCGCGGCGTGGAGATCGGGGGAGTCGTGCGGTTCCAGCGCCGCCGCCAGCCCGCCCTGGGCCCAGAAGCTGGCGCTCTCCGAGAGGGGCGTGCGCGAGATCAGCCCCACGCGGGCGCCGAGCTCGGCGGCCCGCAGCGCGCTCCAGAGGCCGGCGGCGCCGCCGCCGACCACGGCGACGTCGAGCTCACCAGACGTCTCTATCGCCCCTCGGCCTCTCGTCGCAGGGAGTCGAGCTGCTCCCGCAGCCACCGCGCCGCGCTCTCGCGCGCCCGCGCCAGCTCGTCGGCGAGCGTCTCCTCGGCGGCGGTGGCGCGGCTCTCGGCCGTTTCGACCCGCCGCTCCGCCACCTCGACCTGGGACTCGATCTCCCCGAGCCGCTCCTCGGCCGCTGCCAGCGCCCGCTCCTTCTCCTCGCGCTCGCGTTCGAGGTCGGCCTCCAGCGCCTGGATCTCCTCTTCGGCCCGCCGCTCGGCCTCGGCGGCGAGCGTCGCCGCCTCCTCCAGCCGGCGCTCTGCCTCGCGGATCCGGCTCTCCGGGGTATTGTCGGCGGGGCCGGTCTCGGCGCTCATCGCCCTCAATCTATTACGGCTCGGGAGCGTGCGTGGCACGCTCCCGCACAACCCGCTCAGCCTCCGCTCAAAACGGCTCGGTAGGCCTCGATCACCCGTTCCGCCATCGGTCCGGCCGCAAGCGTCGCGGCGCGGGCGGCGCCGGCGACGCGCGGGTCGTCCGCTCCGAGGTGACGGCGCGCCACCGCCGCCCAGGCATCGACCTCGAACGGCGCGCTGAGACAGCCGTCGACCCCGCCGAGCGCGTAGGGGGCGATTCCCACCGGCGTCGAGAGCACCGGCACGTCGCAGGCGAGCGTCTCGATCGCGGCCATCCCGAAGCCCTCGTAGTCGGAGGTGACGAGGACGGCGTTGGCCGCGTTGATCCAGAGTGGCATCCGCTCGGGCTCGATCGAGCCGCCGCTGAGCAGATCGGCGTCGCAGGCGGCGGCGAGCTCGGCCGCGCGGTCGTGGCGCTTCTCCGGCCGCGCCGGGTTGGCGGGGAAGAAGAGATAGCGGCCGTCCGGGTCGAGGTCCAGCGCCTGCCGCGCCTCGGCTTGCGGGATCGCTTCGAATCGCTCCAGGTCGGGCCCGCAGGGGAGGACGGCGGAGCTGGGGACGGGAGGTAGGCCCGGCCGCCCGTCCTCGGGCTCGAACAGCGCTCGCGACACCCCCGCGACGAGGTCGATCCGCCAGACCAGCCGCCGCGAGAGGTGGCCGACGACGTGGTGGCGGACGTCGGTGCCGTGGAAGGTGACGATCAGCGGCCGCGCCCCCGCCAGCTTCGCCACCCACCCGGCCAACCCGTAGTGGGCGTGGACGAGGTCGAAGCGCTCCCGCCGCAGCAGCGAGCGCAGGCGCCGCGTCGCCGGCAGGTACTCCTTGCGGCCGCGGGCGAACTCGAAGAGGTCGACCTCGATCCCGCGCTCGCGCACCTGGTCGACTTGGTCCCGCACCCAGCGCCCGCGCTGCGGCGCGCCGGCGTCGGGCATGAAGTTGGTGACGACGAGGACCCGCACCGGCGTCAGGCTATCCGCGCTGCAGGAGCGATTCGGTCACGATACGTCCGATGTCCCCCACCACCGCCGCGCCGCCGATCCGCCCCAGCGACTACCTAGCCCTCGACGCTCTCCTCTCCGACGAGGAGCGCGACATCCGCGACACGGTTCGCGCCTTCGTGCGCGACAAGATCGTGCCGAACGTGGCGGAGTGGTTCGAGGCGGCGAGCGTGCCGGTCACCGAGTTGGCGCCGGAGCTCGGCAGGCTCGGCGTCCTCGGCATGCACCTGCAGGGCTACGGCTGCGCCGGTGCGAGCGCCACCGCCTACGGACTCGCCTGCATGGAGCTGGAGGCGGGGGACAGCGGCATCCGCAGCCTCGTCTCGGTGCAGGGCTCGCTGGCGATGTACGCGATCTGGCGCTGGGGCTCCGAGGAGCAGAAGCGGGAGTGGCTGCCGCGGATGGCCGCGGGCGAGGCGCTCGGCTGCTTCGGCCTGACCGAACCGGACGCCGGTTCGGACCCGGGCTCGATGCGGACGCGGGCGCGGCGCGACGGCTCCGACTGGATCCTGCACGGGCAGAAGATGTGGATCACCAACGGCTCGGCCTCCGCGGTGGCGGTGGTCTGGGCGCAGACCGACGAGGGCGTGCGCGGCTTCCTCGTCCCGCGCGGGACCAGGGGCTTCACCACCCAGGACATCCACAAGAAGCTCTCGCTGCGGGCCTCGATCACCTCGGAGCTGCTGCTCGACGACGTGCGGCTGCCGGCCGAGGCGGTGCTGCCGGAGGTGAGCTCGCTGAAAGGGCCGCTCTCCTGCCTCAACGAGGCGCGCTACGGGATCGTCTGGGGCGCGGCCGGAGCGGCCCGCGCCTGCTACGAAGCGGCGCTCGAATACGCGACCGAGCGGGTCCAGTTCGACCGCGCGATCGCCTCCTTCCAGATCCAGCAGCAGAAGCTGGCGCAGATGGTGCTGGAGGTGAACCGGGCGACCCTGCTGGCGATGCACCTGGGGCGGATGAAGGACAACGGCACGCTGCGGCCCGAGCACGTCAGCCTCGGCAAGCTCGGCAACGTCAACGCGGCGTTGGAGGTGGCGCGGAGCGCCCGCCAGGTCCTCGGCGCCAACGGCGTCACGCTCGAGTACCCGGTGATCCGGCACATGAACAACCTCGAGTCGGTGGTGACCTACGAGGGGACCGCCGACGTGCACGCGCTGGTGATCGGCGGCGCCGTGACCGGGATCCAGGCATTTCGTTAGTCATTCGCGTTTCCTTTGTCCAGTCGCGGGTATCCGATCATTCGCAGGCGCCAGCGGCAAAGGAGGAAACATGGGCGAGGCGAGCGGGAGCCCGTCTCTGGTTCTGGTCGAGCAGCACGAGGCGCTGCGCGACGGGCTCGCGGTGCTGCTCGAACGGCGCGGCTTCGACGTGCTCGGCTGCGCGACCACGGCGGCGCGCGGCGAGGAGGTGATCCGCGAGCGAGAGCCCGACGTGGCGGTGGTGGGCGTCGACCTGCCCGACGAACGCGGGACCGAGCTGGTGCGGCGGGTCAGCGGCAACGGCGTCGGCTCGAAGTTCGTCATCTACACCGGCCTCGACGACCCCGACCTGCTCGAGGCGGCATATCGCAGCGGCGCCCGAGGCCTGGTCGCCAAGCCGGCCGGGCTCTCGGTGCTGGTCGACGCCCTGCGCGAGGTATGGCGGGGCGGGCGCTACTTCGACCCCAGCTTCGCCCGCAAGGGCGAGAACGGCAACGGGCGGGAGAAGGCGCTGAGCAGCCGCGAGTCCGAAGTCCTGGGGATGCTGGCGGAGGGCCTGACCGGCGAGCAGATCGCCAAGCGCCTGGTCCTCTCGCCGGAGACGGTCCGCACCCACGTCCGCAACGCGATGGAAAAACTCGACGCGAGAACCCGAACCGAGGCGGTGGTCAAGGCTCTCGACCGGGAGGAGATCAAGCGCGCCGACTGGTCACCCCGCCAGCCGCAGAGCCGCGTCCAACCAGACGATCAGGTTCGCCAGCAGGGCGACTGACTTCAACCAGGCGAGGGGTAACGCCCCATGCGCGTTCACACCCGCAGGATCGTCAACGACCACTGAGCGCCCGATCCCCGCTTTGCGGTAAGCGCAAATGTGCGGTTGTCACGTAAATGCCTCGATCTGGGGCGCCAATTGGCACTCCGGCGTCTTGTTCCGTGCGTCTGCGCCGCCGAGCATCCCGCCTCCTAACCGAGTTCGAAGGGAGGCAATAGATGATCTACAAGCTGTTGGGCCACCTGCACGCCGCCGTTTCCTGGCGGGTGCGGGAGATCAGGCGACTGGCGGGGGAGACGGGACAGGGCACGGTCGAGTACGTCGGCCTGATCCTGCTCGTGGCGGTGCTGATCGCAGGCGTGGTGAAGGCGAGCGGCAGCTTCTCGGACACGGGCATCGCCGAGGCGGTGGTCAAGAAGCTCAAGGGCGCGATCGACGGCGTCGGCGACGGGGGCTGAGGCGATCGGGCGAGCGCGCGTGGCAGACTGGCGGCGTGGCTCGCGCCTCGGGCATCCACCGCTCGTCATCCGCTTCGCCTCGGTCCGTCCCGGCGTCCCCGCCGCCGGCGCCCGAGGAGCTGCGC
>JBIOWB010000042.1:0-26605 GCA_044868125.1 Solirubrobacterales bacterium | reverse complement strand
CACGTGTTACTCACCCGTTCGCGGCTTTGCCCCAGGGCAAGCCCTGGTTCGTCGCACCACTTGCATGTGTTAAGCACGCCGCCAGCGTTCGTCCTGAGCCAGGATCAAACTCTCCGTGAAATGTACTTCCGTACTTCTCAGAGAGCCTGTCATGTCTCCATGGCCGTCGAGTACACAAATACGACGGCCGACAATGACGAGGTAAATCAAGACCATTCGGCACGCTGGCGCACCGAATGGGTCGGGCTCAAACATTCCGCAGACCAGTTGCTCGGTCCGCGGAGTGCACGCTGCTCAGTTTTCAAAGACCGCTGCGCCTCCGCGACGGGACTCGCCGCTCTCAGCGCTCGGGGCCGCCGGAGGCGACCCCAAGAAGGACCGAAGAATATAGCACTGCGCAGGGGGGATTGTCTAGGGGGTGGCCCTCAAACGACAGAAGCGCCGCTTGCCCACCTGCAGCACGCGCCCGGCGAGGCTATCAGCCTCGAGATCGAGGGGCTCCGCGGGCAGCGGCTCGCCGTCCAGCTTCACCCCGCCCTGCTGGATCAGGCGCCGTCCTTCGCTGCTGCTGACGCCGAAAGCGCCGGCGATCAGGCGCGGCAGATGGACCAAACCGTTGCCGTCGGCCCGGTACTCGCCCAGGTCGACCTCCGGCATCTCCTCCGGCGCCGCGCGCTGGACGAAGACCCTGTTGAAGTGCTCCTCGGCCGCGGCGCCGGCGCCCTCGCCGTGGAAACGGTCGACGATCCGTCGGCCCAGTTCCCGCTTCGCCTCGTTCGGCGGCTTCTCGGGCCGCCCCACCCCCAGCAGCAGTCGGTAGTAGTCGTCCATCGCCTCGTCGGGGATGCTCATCAGCTTTCCGAACATCTCCTCGGGCGGATCGGTGACGCCGACGTAGTTGCCGAGCGACTTGCTCATCTTCTGCGCGCCGTCGGTCCCGACCAGGACCGGCAGGGTCATGATCGACTGCGGCGTCTGCCCGTAGGCGGTCTGGACATCGCGGCCGAACAGCAGGTTGAACTTCTGGTCGGTGCCGCCGAGCTCGACGTCGGCCTCGACCGCGACCGAGTCGTAGCCCTGCAGCAACGGGTAGAGCAGCTCCAGCGCCGCGACCGGGCGGTTCTCCGCCATCCGCTTCTGGAAGTCGTCGCGCTCCAGCAATCTCGCCACCGTCGTCCGCGCCAGCAGTCCCAGCAGCGCCTCCGGCTCCATCCGCAGCCACTCGCTGTTGCGGCGCACATCGGTCCGCTCGCGGTCGAGGATCTTGAAGGCCTGCTCCTGGTAGGTGGCCGCGTTCTCCTCTATCTCCGCGGCGGTGGGGACGGGCCGGCTGGCGGAGCGGCCGCTCGGGTCGCCCACCCGCGCCGTGAAGTCGCCGATGATCAGGACCACCGTGTGACCGGCGCGCTGGAACTCGGCCAGCTTCTCGAGCACGACCGTGTGGCCGAGGTGGATGTCGGCCGTCGTCGGGTCGATCCCGAGCTTCACCCGCAGCGGCTTGCCGCTCTCCAGTTGCTCCGCCAGCCGCCCCTCGGGCAGCACGTCGACCGCGTTTCGCGTCAGGTCGGACACGGCGGCAATGCTAGACTGCCGCCTTCGCTCGGCGGGCCGTGAGGACGTCGAGCCGTTTTTTGTTGCGACCTCATCGATGGCCGTCCTAGGACTTAAACGCCGGCGCAGCGACGGCGGTGAGACTCCACCGCCCCCGCCGCCTCCGATTTCCGCCACCACTCCGGGGCCGCCGACGCCTCCCAAAAAATCGAAACCGCGGCTGAAGAAGCTGCGCATCCTCTTCGTCCTGCTGGGGCTCGGAGTCCTCGCCGTGGTCTCGATGGTCTTCGGAATGATGGCCGCGGTCTCGCAGGACCTGCCGGCGATCTACAACTTCGCCGAGTACAGGGCGTCGAAGAACAGCGAGGTGTACGACGCCAACGGGGAAGCGATCGGGACGCTGACCAGCGACCAGAACAAAATCCTTCTCAACTCCTCCCAGATCTCCCCCAACATCAAGAACGCGGTGGTCTCGATCGAGGACGCCCGCTTCTACGAACACAACGGCGTCGACTTCCAGGGGATCGGCCGCGCCCTGGTCAAGGACATCCTCAGCCAGAGCGCCGCGCAGGGTGCCTCGACGATCACCGAGCAGTTCGTCAAGAACGCGCTCGAAGCCGAAGGCAGCCGCACGGTCCTGGAGAAGTTCCGCGAGGCGGCGCTCGCCTATCGGCTCGAGCGCCACTGGAGCAAGGACAAGATCCTCACCGAGTACCTGAACACGATCTACTTCGGCGAGGGCGCCTACGGGATCGAGGCCGCGGCGCGAACCTATTTCGGGGCCGCCCACCCCGGCTGCGGTACCCCGACCGAACCCTGTGCATCCGTGCTTGAGCCCTGGGAGGCGGCGACGCTGGCGGGAATCATCTCCTCGCCCTCGGCCTACGACCCCAAGGTCTACCCCGAAAACTCGCTGGAACGGCGCAACATGATCCTCGAAAAGATGGCGGAGCAGGGCTACATCTCCGAAGAGCAGACGATCGAAGGCCAGCAGAAGGCGCTGCCCTCGCCGAGCGGCATCGAGCCCCCGACCCTCGACTCGAAGGCCCCCTACTTCACCGCCTACCTGCGCCAGCAGCTGGTCGAACGCTACGGCGCCTCCAAGGCCTTCTTCGGCGGCCTCAAAGTCAAGTCGACCCTGGACATGCAGCTTCAGGAAAAGGCCGAAGAAGCCGTCAACAGCTACCTCGGCTATTCGCCGGCGACCGCCTCAGTCGTCGTGATCGACAACCACAACGCCGGGATCAAGGCGATGGTCGGCGGCCCCGACTTCCAGACCAGGCCGTTCAACCTGGCGACCCAGGGACACCGTCAGCCCGGCTCCTCGATCAAGCCCTTCACCCTGATCACCGCCCTCGAAGAGGGGATCTCGCCCTACACCGTCTACCCATCAGAACACCGCACCTTCTACTTCGGCAAGCACAACGAAGAAGTCTTCGAAGTCTCGAACGACGAGGACTCCTACCTCGGCTCCTGCGACGTCGTCTGCGCGACGACCTACTCGGACAACTCGATCTACGCCGCGCTCGGTCTCGAAGGGCTGAAGGGAAAGACGGTCCACGACCGCACCGGCTCGATCGCCGCGACCATCCACAAGGCCGGCTACGACGACCCGATCTCGACCAACCCGGCGATGGTGCTGGGCGGTCTCAAGGAAGGCGCGACCCCGCTCGGCTGGGCCTATGCCTACAGCACGATCGGCAACGACGGCGATCGGGTCAGCGGCACCCTGGCGCCGCGCCCCGGCGACAGCCCCGTCGCCTACACCGAAGTGACGAACAAGGACGGGGACGTGATCAAGGGCGGCGACAACGACTCGATCCACCACCAGGTCTTCAACCAGGAAAAGATCGAAGAAGCGAAGGGCATCCTCGAAACCGTCGTCTCCGGCGGCACCGGGACCAACGCCCAGATCGGCGTCGAAGGCCAGTGGGGCAAGACGGGGACCACGGAGAACAACGGCGACGCCTGGTTCTGCGGCGGCATCCGGGACGAAGTCACCGCCTGCGTCTGGGTCGGCTACCCCGACTCGACGACGCCGATGACCACGCTCTACAACGGCGGCCCGGTGATGGGCGGCACCTTCCCGGCTCTGATCTGGGCCAGCGTGATCTCCGCCTGGCAAAGCATCAAAGCCGAGCACGCGGCGGAAGCGGCGGCGCGCAAGGCGGCCAAGGAAGCCGGCGAAGACTTCGAAGCGGGCGAATACGAATACGAAGCGCCGGAAGTCGAAAGCGAAGGCGAATACGAAGCGCCGGCGCCCGAAGAAGAAGCGCCGACCCCTGAAGAAACCCCCGCGCCCGAAGAAGCAGCTCCCGAAGCCGCTCCGGAAGCGGCCCCCGAAGAAGTCGCCCCCGAAGGCGGGGGCGGCGGCGTTACCGCGGGCTAGCCACGACTCCGAACTTCGCCCCGCTATCGCGAGGTCAACTTCGGAAGCGGCCGCGACACGTTTCGGTTGCCGGCGGCGCAGAAGCGCCAGGGCAAATCGACGGCTTTGGTGATGCCGATGCGGGGGCCGGTGACGATCTCGGGTGGCACGCCGGCGGGGGGCGTCAGCTGGAACGGGGCGCTGCAGAGATCGCGCTCGTTGTCGCTCAAATCGATGCCCAGCGCCTCGGTCAGCTTGCCGGGGCCGGAGCAGAGGGCGAGGTCGGATTTGACCTGACGGCGCTTGCGCATCCGCTCGATCTGGTGCGTGGGCTCCAGCGCCCGGATCAGGACCGCGGCCGCCTCTCCCTCGGGTTCGGCGACCGCGTTGAGCAGGCTGTGGACCCCGTAGGATAGGTAGACGTAGGCGTACCCCGGCGGGCCGAAGAGAACCCTGGTGCGCTCGGTCAGGCCGACGTAGGCGTGACAGGCCGGATCGTCGGCCTCGTAGCTCTCGGTCTCGACGATGACGCCGCCGCAGCCTTCGTAGAGCAGCGTGCAGCCGATCAGGTCGCGGGCGACGTCGTGGACCGAGCGGTCGAAGAAATCAGCCCCCAACGACCCTGCGGGCCGTCGGGCCCGGCTTTCAGACCCTGAGGGCTGGGACTTCAGCCCCTTTCCTCCTGGACCCGCGCCTGGACGGCGGCGAGCGTCTGCCGCGCCTCCTCCAGCTGTTTCGCCAGCGGCACCGAGCCGGTGCCGCCGGCGATCCGCTTCGACTCCAGCCAGCTGCTCCGCCGCAGCACCTCGTAGTAGGAGTCGTCGAGGTGCTCGGAGCGCTCGCGCAGCTCCTCCGGGGTCAGCTCCGACAGCGACTTCCCGCGCTCGACCGCGTCGCGGACGAGGCCGCCGACGATCCCGTGCGCCTCGCGGAAGGGGACGCCGCGGCGGACCAGCAGGTCGGCGACCTCGGTCGCCGCCAGCATCTCGTCGCCGGAGGCCGCCTCCATCCGCTCGCGGTGGAACTCGATCCCGTCGAGCATCCCCGCGGTGGCGTCGAGGCAGGCCTCGAGCGTGTCGATCGCGTCGAAGAGCGGCTCCTTGTCCTCCTGCATGTCCTTGCCGTAGGTGAGCGGCAAGGCGTGCATCACCCCGAGCAGGGTCTGGTGGGAGGCACCGACGCGCGGGCTCTTCGCCCGCAGCAGCTCGGCCGAGTCGGGGTTCTTCTTCTGCGGCATGATCGAGGAGCCCGAGGAGAAGGACTCGTCGAGCTCGCAGAAGCCGAACTCGCTGCTCGACCAGATGACGATTTCCGAGCCGAGGCGCGAGAGGTGCATCGCGCAGGCCGAGGCGGCGCTGAGGTAGTCGAGCACGAAGTCGCGGTTGGAGGAGCCGTCGATCGAGTTGTGGCTGACGTGGGCGAAGCCGAGGTCGGCGGCGACCGCCTCACGGTCGATCTCCCAGTTGACCCCGGCCAGGGCGCCGGAGCCGAGCGGCATCACCGAGGCGCTGTCGAGGGCGAACTGGAAGCGCAGCACGTCGCGGGCGAGCATCCAGAAGTAGGCGAGCAGGTGGTGACCGAGGTAGACCGGCTGGGCGCGCTGCAGGTGCGTGTAGCCGGGCATCGTCCAGTCGGCGTGCGCCTCGGCCAGGTCCAGCAGGCGCTGCATCGCGGCGCCGCAGAGCTCGATCGCCCGCAGCGAGTGCGCCTGCACGACCATGCACACGTCGGTCGCGACCTGATCGTTGCGGGAGCGGCCGGTGTGGAGCTTGCCGGCGAGCGGTCCGATCTCCTCCCCGAGCAGGCGCTCGATCGCCATGTGGATGTCCTCGTCGGCGGGCTCGAACTCGAAGCCGTGCTCGGCCATGCGGGCGCGGACGCGGTCGAGGCCATCGTCGATCTGCGCCAGCTCGTCTTCGCTGAGGACGCCGATCTCGCAGAGGCCGCGGGCGTGCGCCTTCGACTGGTCGATGTCGTAGGGCGCCAGCCAGAAGTCGAAGTCCAGCGAGCGGTTGAGCCGCCAGAAGCGGGGATCGGGGTCCTTGCGGAAGCGAGACATAGGGGCGGGCGATTATGCCGGGACTCAGCCCTGGCCGAGGGCCGCGGCGAGCTCCTGGCAGACGCGGTCCACCAGCGCCTCGCTCATCTGCGGGAAGAACGGCAGCGCCAGCGAGTCGCGCGAGGCGGCTTCGGCGACCGGGAACTGACCCTCGCGGCAGCCGAGCTCGCGCAGGTGCGGGAAGAGGTGGATGCAGGGCAGGTAGGCCTTGGAGGCGACGCCGCGCTCGGCGAGGCGGGCGATCGTCGCATCGCGGTCGCTGCCCTCGGGCAGGCGGACGGTGTAGACGAACCAGCTCCGCACCTCGCTGCCGCGGCCGGCGATCGGCGTGCGCAGGCCCTCGATCGCGGCAAGGCGCTCCTCGTACATCCGCGCCACCGCCGCGCGGCGCCCCAGCAGCGAGTCGAGCTTTTCGACCTGGGCGACGCCGAGGGCGGCGGCGAGGTCGGAGAGGCGGTAGTTGAAGCCGAGCCGGTCGTGGTCGAGCCAGCCCATGTCGACGGCGCGGCCCTGGTTGCGCTCGGAGCGCAGGCGGGCGGCCTCGTCGGCGTCGCGGGGGACGATCACGCCCCCCTCCCCCGTCGTCATCTGCTTGTTGGCGTAGAAGGCGAAGGTGGCGAGGTTGCCGCGGGCGCCGACCCTGCGCCCCTCGGAATCGACCGCGCCGAGCGCCTCGCAGGCGTCCTCGAGGATGCCGAGGTCGTGGCGCTGCGCCAACGCCTCCAGCTCGGCCATCGCCGCCGGGTAGCCGAAGATGTGGACCGGCAGCAGGCCGACCGTCTTCTCCCCCACCGCCGCGGCGGCCGCGGCAGGGTCGAGGTCCAGCGTCTCCTCCTCGACGTCGACGAAGACCGGCCGCGCGCCCTCGTAGAGCAGGCAGTTGGCCGAGGCGACGAAGCTGAAGGGGCTGGTGAGGACCTCGTCGCCCTGCCCCCATCCCAGCATCCGCACGCCGAGGTGCAGCGCGGTGGTGCCGCTGGAGACCATCACCGCGTCGGGAACCCCGAGCCAGGCGGCGAACTCGCGCTCGAAGCGCTCCCCCATCGGTCCCAGCGAGAGCCGGCCGGAGCGCAGCACCTCCAGCACCAGCTCCTCCTCGCGCGGGCCAAGGTCCGGCTGGGCGAGCGGAATCTGTTGGCGATGCTGTTGGTTGTCAGACATCACTGGAAGGCGTACTCCAGCGAGTCGACCAGCGCCTCCCAGGAGGCCTCGATGATGTTCTCGGAGACGCCGGTGGTCCCCCACTCCCGCTCGTGGTCGGAGGAGTCGAGGAGGACGCGGGTGACGGCGCCGGTGCCGTGGGCTTCGTCGAGGATCCGCACCTTGTAGTTGGTCAACTCGACGTCGGCAAGGTGCGGGTAGCGATCGGCGATCGCCCCCCGCAGCGCTTTGTCGAGCGCGTTCACCGGGCCGTTGCCCTCCGCCGCCTGGAAGTAGCGCTCGCCGTCGACCTCGACCTTGATCGTCGCCTCGGTGGTCACCTCGCCGTCGGCGTGCTTTTCGACCACCACCCGGAAGCTCTCCAGCTTGAACAACGGCTTGTAGGTGCCCGCCTCGCGCCGCAGCAGCAGCTCGAAGGAGGCGGGCGCAGCCTCGTAGTGGTAGCCCCGGTGCTCCTGCTCCTTCAGCCGCTGCACCGCCCGGTTCGCGGCCGCGTCGTCCAGCTCGATGCCGGCGTGCTCGGCCTGACTGCGAACGGTCGCCTTCCCGGCCAGCTCGGAGGCGACGATGTCGCGCTCGTTGCCGACCGCAGCCGGATCCAGGTGCTCGAACGTGCTCGCGTCGACGGCGACCCCGGCGGCGTGCATGCCCGCCTTGTGGGCGAAGGCGTTGCGGCCGACGTAGGGCCGATCCGGATCGGAGGCGAGGTTGCAGATCTCGTCCAGGTAGTGCGCAGTCGAGGTCAGGCTCGCCAGCTGCTCGGGCGTCACGACCTCGAAGCCCATCTTCAGCTGCAGGGCGGGCAGGATCGTGGCCAGGTTGGCATTGCCGCAACGCTCGCCGTAGCCGTTGACGCAACCCTGCACCAGGCGCCCCCCCGCTTCCACCGCCGCCAGCGAGTTGGCCACCCCGCAGCCGGCGTCGTCGTGGGTGTGTATCCCGATCTCGACCTTGCCGCCCACGGCGGCCACCACCGCTGCCGTCGCCTCGGCGACGAAGCTCGGCAGGCTGCCGCCGTTGGTGTCGCAGAGGGTCACGTTCTCGGCCCCTGCCCCGGCCGCCGCGTCGACGCATTCCAGCGCGTAGGCGCTGTCTTCCCGGTAGCCGTCGAAGAAGTGCTCGGCGTCGAAGATCGCCCGCTTGCCCTGCTCGCGACAGAAGGCGATCGAGTCGGCGATCATCGCCAGGTTCTCCTCGCGGGTCACGCGGATCACCTTCTCCACGTGCAGCGGCGAGCTCTTGCCGACCAGGCAGATCGCCGGAGCGAAGGACGAGGTCAGCACGATCAGCGCCTCGTCCTCGGCAGCGGTGCGGTCGCGCCTGCGGGTCATGCCGAAGGCGACGATCGCCGCGTTCACCAGCTCGACCTCGGCCAGCCGCTCGAAGAGCTCTGCTTCCTTCGGGTTGCTGCTCGGGAAACCGGCCTCGACGAAGTGGGCGCCGAGAGCGTCCAGCGCCTGGACCACCTTGAGCTTCTCGCCCACCGAGAGCGACATCCCGCGGCCGCCCATGCCGTCGCGCAAGGTCGTGTCGTAGAGCTTCACCTGTTCCATCGTCTGCTGCCTTTCGAGTCGGAAGATCGGATGGGCCGAGGCCCGCATGCGCGGACGTCCCGCGCCGGCCGCTTATGCGGCGGGGGTAATTCGCCCGATCGACTCCGAGTCGGACTCGGACTCGGAAGCAGGAAACTCGACGAAGTCGAGCCACTCCAGGTACTCCTCCGCCCTGCCGCAGAGGGCGTCCTCGAACTTCGCCTGGACGTGGCGGGTGATCTCGCCCGGCCGGCCGAGCGGGTGGTCGTCGATCTCGCGCACCGGCACCAGCTCGGCCGCGGTCCCGGTGAGGAAGACCTCCTCGGCCAGGTAGAGCTCGGCGCGGGCGATATCGCGCTCGACCACGGTGTAGCCGAGATCGCGGGCGATCTGGATCACCGACTTGCGATTGATCCCGTCGAGGATCGAGGCGACGTGCGGCGGGGTGACGATCTCACCGTCGCGGACGACGAAGATGTTCTCGCCGGAGCCCTCGCAGACGAAACCGCGCTCGTCGAGAAGGATCGCCTCGTCGTACCCGGCATTGTGGGACTCGGTCTTGGCGAGGATCGAGTTGAGGTAGGAGCCCGAGGCCTTGGCATGTGGGATCGAGCCGCTGGGGCTGATCCGGCGCCAGCTCGAGACCTTGGCGCGGATGCCGCCGTTTTTGCTCTCCTCGCCGAGATAGGCGCCCCAGGGGAAGGCGGCGACAATCACGTCGACCGGCGCGTCTTTGGCGTAGAGGCCGAGACTGCCGTAGCCGCGGTAGGCGAGCGGCCGGATGTAGGCCGAATCGAGGTCGTTGCGGCGCAGCAGCTCGTGCGTGGCCTGGCGCAGTTCCTCGGCCGAATACGGCAGCTCCAGGTAGTAGAGCTCGGCCGACTTCTCCAGCCGGTCGAGGTGGTCGAGATGGCGGAAGATCGCCGGCCCGCGGGGGGTCGCGTAGCAGCGGATCCCCTCGAAGACGCCCGTCCCGTAGTGCAGCCCATGGCTCAGCACGTGGGTTTGCGCGTCCTCCCAGGGAACGAGCTCGCCGTTTTTCCAAATCAACTCGACCGGATCCATGTTGGGAAAGTATGCCCGATGATTCGAAGGGCTTCAGGGCAGAGACAGCGAATGGTGGCTCAGAACCGACAGAAGGAGCGGATTTCATGCGTTTTCCCCGTCCCCAGTTGAATTACGCGAACGTGATCGCGACGATCGCCCTCTTCGTTGCGCTCGGCGGCGCCGCGGTGGCTGCCGGGCTGCCGAAGAAGAGCGTCGGCTCCCAGCAGCTGAAGCCGGGCGCCGTGACCACGAAGGCACTGCACGCCAAGGCCGTGACCGCAGGCAAGATCGGCCCCAAGGCGGTGACGGCAGGCAAGCTCGGCCCCAACGCGGTGCTGCCGGGCAACCTCGGCAACGGCCTTATAAGCACCGAAAAGCTCGGCGACGGCGCCGTGATCGCGAGCAAGATCAGGAACGGCTCCGTAACGACGAACAAACTGAACAACGGTGCGGTGACGACCCCGAAGCTGGGCGATGGAACCGTCAACAGCGCCAAACTCGCCGACGGCTCGGTCTCGGTGAACAAGCTCGGCCAGGGTGTGATCGGGCAGCTGCAGGGCAAGCTGGAAAGCGGGACGACGATCCGCGGCGTCTTCGACGTCGGCGCCGGCGGTGCCAAAACGGAAGTCGCGGACGAGGCGCGCGAGGCGGTCAACTTCCAGTTCCCGCTGCTGAACCCACCCACGGTGACCGTCCTTGAGGCCGGTCAGACGAGCGCCAACTGCAGCGGTCTCGGCGGCGGGCAGACTCCACAGGCGACCGGCGGGAACCTCTGCGTCTACATCATTAACTCGGCGAACCTGGAAACGCCGAATCCGCTGGCGGTGGAAAACACGCGGCTGGGCTTCGGCCTCCTTGCCAAAGCCAAAGAAGCCGGAAAACCGTTCTTCGCCTTCGGGCAGTGGGCGGTGACCGCGCCATAACGCACCGGCCCCGGCGGTTCTAGGCGGAGAGCTCCTCCAGGACCGCCGCGGTCATCTCCTCCGTCCCCACTTCGCTCACCGGCGCCGGGTTCTCGCTGGTCGGCGGCTGCGCGACGGTCCCGGAGGCGAGGTCGGCGGTGCGGAGGCCGCGCTCGAGCACGGCGTCCACCGCCGCCTCGATGCGGTCGGCGTGATCGCCGTAGCCGAGGCCGTGGCGCAGCATCATCGCCGTTGAGAGGAAGGCTGCGAGCGGGTTGGCGATGCCCTTGCCGGCGATGTCGGGGGCGGAGCCGTGAACCGGCTCGAAGAGGCCCGGCTGCCCCTCGGCGCCGAGGCTGGCGGAGGGCAGCATCCCCAGCGAGCCGGTCAGCATCGCCGCCTCGTCGCTGAGGATGTCGCCGAAGAGGTTCTCGGCGAGGACGACGTCGAAGTCGGCGGGCCGCGAGACCAGTTGCATCGCCGCGTTGTCGACCAGCAGGTGCTCGAGCTCGACGTCGGCGTAGTCGCCGGCGACCTTGCCGACCACCTCGCGCCAGAGACGCGAGGTCTCCAAGACGTTGGCCTTGTCGACCGAGGTCACCTTCGGCTTGCGGCCCGAGCCCTCGCCGCGGCGGCGGGCCGCTTCGAAGGCGATGCGGGCGATGCGGTCGATCTCCTCGACCGAGTACTCGCAGGTGTCGTGGGCGACGTCGCCCTCGCGGCCGGAGTCGCCGAAGTAGATGCCGCCGGTGAGCTCGCGGACGACGAGCAGGTCGGTGCCGGCGATCCGCTCCTCGCGCAGCGGGCTGGCGCCGACCAGGGCCGGGCTGGGCCGGACCGGGCGCAGGTTGGCGTAGAGGCCCATCCCCTTGCGCAGGCCGAGCAGCCCCTGCTCGGGGCGCGGCGCGTCGGGGTCGGTGGTGTCCCATTTCGGGCCGCCGACGGCGCCGAGCAGGACCGCGTCGGCACCGCGGCAGGCGTCGAGGACCTCGTCGGTGAGGGCGGTGCCGTGCTCGTCGATCGAGCAGCCGCCCATCAGGCGCTCGTCGTAGGAGAACTGGCCGAGGGAGTCGAGGACCTCGCGGGTCGCGGCGACGATCTCGGGCCCGATCCCGTCTCCCGGGAGGACGACTATGCGCGGGGTGCCGTTCACGAAGGCGGCACTCTAATCAGGCGGCGACGCCCTCGATGTTGAGGCGGATGTAGCCGAGCACCAGCGGCTGCTCCTCCCGCTCCAGCACCGCTTCCGCGAAGGGCCGGCGTTTCTCCTCCGGGAGCTGGTCGAGGACCGGGCCGAGGGTGACGGTGGAGATGAACTCGAGCGGGCGCGAGGGCTGGACCGGCCTCAGTTGCAGCCAGCAGCGGACGTCGCCGAAGCCGGCGCCGGTGAGACGCGGCTCGGTCTCCTCCGGTGAGGCGAAGTTCCAGAGCCCTTTCGCCTGGGTCAGGTGTTGGGCGTATTCGGGGTCGGCGGCGACTGCGGCGATCGCCTGGGTGTGGGTGGCGACGTTGCCCTTGCCGCCGCACTGGGCGACGAGCCGACCGCCGGGCTTGAGCACGCCGCGCATCCGGCGGAAGAGGGCGTCGTGGTCGGGGATCCAGTGGAAGGTCGCGGTCGAGAAGACCATGTCGACCGGCTCCGGCAGCTCCAGCTCCACCAGGTCGGAGACGAGGCAGTCGGCGCGGTCGCCGAGCCGCTCCTTCGCCTTCGCGACCATCGCCTCGGAGCCGTCGACGGCGATCACGCGACCGCTCGGCAGGCGCTCGATCAGCTGCTCGGTGACGCGGCCGGAGCCGCAGCCGGCGTCGACGACGACCTCGTCGCCGCGCAGCTCCAGCCGCTCCAGCACCTCCATCCCCCATTCGAACTGGGGGTCGGAGACCTCGTCGTAGGTGGCGGCGTCCCACTCGCGGGCGCCGGTGTTCATCGGCTGCTTGAACTGGTCGGCCATCTGGCCTCCTCTCGTACCTACAGGCTGGTCGTGACCGGGCCCCGCGAGGCCGCCGGGCCGGACTCGAACCGATCGATCGCGCCGTCGTTTTCGAGCGTGATCCCGATGTCGTCCAGCCCGTTCAGCAGCCGGTGCTTGACCTCCGGCTCGATCTGGAACTGGAAGACGCCGGCGGCGCAGTTGACCGTCTCGTCGTCGAGGTCGATGCGGGCCTCCCCCGCCTCGGTGACCGCCTTGCAGTGCTCCTCGTCCAGCACCGCCGGCAGCAGCCCGATCTTGGTGCAGTTGGAGTAGAAGATGTCGGCGAAGGAGGGCGCGAGGATCGCCTGGAAGCCGAAGTCCTCCAGCGCCCAGGGGGCGTGCTCGCGGGAGGAGCCGCAGCCGAAGTTGGCGCCGGTCACCAGGATCGGGTTCGGAGCCAGCTCGATCTCGCCGTCGCGCAGCCAGTCGTAGAAGAGAAACTCGCCGAAGCCGGTTCGCTCCACGCGCTTGTGGAACTGCGTGGGGATGATCTGGTCGGTGTCGACGTCGGCGCGATCCAGCACCGACACCCTGCCCTCGATGACGTCAATCGGTCGCATGCTCTAGCTCCAGTCTCGGATGTCGACGAAGTGGCCCTCGACCGCCGCCGCGGCGGCCATCTTCGGGCTGACGAGGTGGGTGCGCCCGCCCTTGCCCTGGCGCCCCTCGAAGTTGCGGTTCGAGGTCGAGGCGCAGCGCTCGCCTTCGCTGAGGGTGTCGGGGTTCATCCCCAGGCACATCGAGCAGCCGGCCTCGCGCCATTCGAAGCCGGCGCTGCGGAAGACGTCGGCGAGCCCCTCGGCTTCGGCGGCCTTCTTCACCTGCTGGGAGCCGGGGACGACCATCGCCTGGACCGAGCCGGCGACCCTGCGGCCGTCGACGATCTCGGCGGCCTCGCGCAGGTCCTCGATCCGGGAGTTGGTGCAGGAGCCGATGAAGACGCGTTCGGGGGCGATCTCGGTCATCGGCGTGCCGGCGGTCAGGCCCATGTAGGCGAGGGCGCGCTCGGCCGCCTCGCGGTCGGCGGGCGAGTCGAGCTGGGCCGGGTCCGGCACCTTGTCGGTGACCTCGACGACCTGGCCGGGGTTGGTGCCCCAGGTGACCATTGGCGAGATGCCCGAGGCGTCGATCTCGACCTCGTTGTCGAAGCCGGCGCCGGGCTCGGTCGGCAGCTCGCGCCAGCGCGCCAGCGCCGCCTCGAAATCGGCGGGGGCGGCCGGGCGGCCCTTGACCCACTCGAAGGTGGTCTCGTCGGGGGCGATCATGCCGGCGCGGCCACCGGCCTCGATCGTCATGTTGCAGATCGTCATCCGGCCCGGCATCGAGAGCGCCTCGATCGCGGGTCCCGCGTACTCGACCGCGTAGCCGGTCATGCCGCCGGTGCCGAGGCGGCCGATCGTCGCCAGGATCAGGTCCTTGGGCGTGACCCCGTGGCGCAGCTCGCCGGCGTAGGAGATCCGCATCGTCTTCGGCCGTTTCTGGACCAGGCACTGGGTGGCCAGCACGTGCTCGACCTCGGAGGTGCCGATGCCGAAGGCCAGGGCGCCGAAGGCCCCGTGGGTGGAGGTGTGGCTGTCGCCGCAGACGATCGTCATCCCCGGCTGGGTGACGCCCAGCTCCGGGCCGATCACGTGGACGATGCCCTGGCGGTCGGAGCCGAGCGAGTAGACCGGGATGCCGAACTCCTCGCAGTTGCGCTCCAGGGTTTCGACCTGGACCCGCGAGAGCTGGTCGGCGATCAGGCGCGCGGCCATCGTCCCGTCGGTGGGGGTGTTGTGGTCGGCGGTGGCGAGGGTCTTGTCCGGGCGGCGGACCGGCCGGTTGGCCAGGCGCAGGCCGTCGAAGGCCTGCGGCGAGGTGACCTCGTGGACCAGGTGCAGGTCGATGTAGATCAGCCCCGGTGAGACCTCGTGCTGCTCCCAGATCTTGTCGAACATCGTTTTCGGCATTGTTCCTATGACCTCCTGAGGCCGGCGGCGATCACGGCGAGGAAGCGAGTCGCCTCCGCGCCTTCGTTCTCGAAGTGGTGTGGCAGGTCGGCGTCGAAGGTGACGCTGTCCCCCTCTTGAAGCTCATGGCGGACGCCGTCGACGACCAGCGCCAGGGTGCCGGCGAGGACGACCGCGGTCTCGCGGCTGCCCGGCTCGTGCATCGGCGGGTCCTCGCGGCCGCCGGTGGTGCCACCGGGCTCCAGCACGTGCAGCGAGACGTCCGCGCGTTGCCCCGGCAGCGGCGGCGTCAGCTCCTCGAATCGGTGCCCACCCCGCTCGGAGCGACGGCGCCCGGCGGCGCGGCTGACGACCACATGCTGACCCTCGTCGAGGCGCAGCAGCTGCGAGAGCGTCAGCTCGAGACCCGCGGCGATCTTGCCGGCGACGGCGAGCGTCGGGCTCGTCTCCCCACGCTCGACCTGCGAGAGCATCGGGGCAGAGACGCCCGAGCGCTCGGCGAGGTCGCGGAGAGAAAGGCCCATCGCATCTCGCAGGGCGCGGATGCGGGGGCCGACGGTGGCGGCGGAATCTTTGGGGGAAGAATCGACGGCGCTCGAAGCCTTGGTCATAGTGGGGGCCATTGCTTGTACGTTATCACGGACGCTTGTATTTTTGACGTCGCGCGGAACCGCCTCCAGCCGGGGACGCACCCCCCTCGCTTCAGCAGGTAGAGGTGGGTGCGGCTCCGGCTGATGAGTTTCTGCTCTTTTTCTATCTATCCACCAGCAGCATCTGACGAAGATCAGAGGCGATCACATCGGGTTCCGAGTCCAGTTGGTTCCAGGTGAGGTGAACCACCGAATAGCCCGCGACTCTGAGCGCCCGGTCGCGAGCGCGGTCGTCCTGGAAGGCCGAGCGCGTGCTGTGCCCCTCCCAACCGTCCAGCTCGACGATCTGCCCGGTACCCGTCCAGTGGCAGTCGACCCGGTAGCGCCTGGCGCCCAGCAGGATCCAGTCGTTGAAGCGGGGTAGCGGCAGGTGGTGCCGGCGCAGGAAGGACGCGAAGCGTTCCTCCAACTTGCTGCGCTTGCGGCCGGTGGGCTCTTCGGTGATGCGCTTCAGGGAGAGGCGGAGGTTCCTTGAGCCTCGTTTGACGGGATAGCGCTCCAGAAGGTCCCAAAGTGAGAGGCGGTCCCAGAGATTTAGGTATTCCGCCTCCTTGACCATCGCGACCACGTCATCGATCGGAGCGGTGGCAGAGAGGTCGAAGATCGTCCGGTGGACCGAGGTCACCGGTAGCCCTTCCTTATCACCGCGCTCATCCTCGGGCACCTGGGAGACATGGCGGCAGATCGCCTTCGAGGAGCGGCTTCGGTGCGGAACGGTGACGTCGATCCTCGTCTTCCCGTTCGGCCGGATACCCCAGAGCGCTGCGGCGGACCAGTGGCTCAAGAGTGCATCCGGTCCGGAAGCAAGCACGGCCGCCATCCAACGGCCATGTCTGGAGAGCAACTGGGTCGGCGCCATCGAGTAGACGCCGGCATGAACGCGGTGGATGCGCCCCGCCCGGATTCGCCAGGCGATCTCCTCCCTGCTCCAGCCCCTTCCCATCAGCTGCCACCGCGCCACAACTCCGTGCTGGCGTCGGGCAAGCTCTGAAAGCGGACGGTCGTCTCCGCGAGTCCGCGAAAAGGCTTGTACAGCACGCATTTTCGCGGACTCGCCTCTCACGCCAAGAGCGTGCCGAGCCACAGCGCACGTGTGGCGCGTGGTTTGTGCCAACTCTTCCCGCCCCGTGTGTCGGAAGCGTGACTTCCCTCCTGAAACACGGGAACCGCATCAACCTCCCTCACAAAGCTCGTGGAGGTTGACGCGGTTCTGAGGTTGCGGTCCTTCTAGGACTGCCCAGAACGCCCGGACCCTAAGGCCCGGGGGTCCGCTCCACCACGGCCTCGGCGGTCGCGGCCTCGGCCTCGCGCGTCGCCGCGCCTTCCAGCGCGTTCGAGATCGCCCGCACGTAGGCGCGGGCGCTCGCCTCGAGGATGTCCGTGGCCACGCCTTGGCCCGTAGCCAAACGTCCCGCCGCCCTCAACTGCACAGTCACTTCGCCGAGCGCGTCCTCTCCCCCGGTCACCGCCTCGACCTTGTACTCGACCAGCTCGCACTCGGTCTCCACGGCGGCCTGGATCGCGTGGAAGATCGCGTCGACGGGGCCGTCGCCGCTCGCTTCGCCGACCGACTCCTCGCCGGAGGGACGCGTCACTGCCACTTTCGCCAGCGGCGGCTTGCGGCTGCCGGCCTCGACCTCGAACCAGGCCAGCTCGTGGGCGTCGGAGCGCTCGCGCATCTCGTCGGAGACGATCGCCTCCAGGTCGAGCGCGGTCACCTGCTTCTTGCGATCGGCGACCTCCTTGAACGCCTTGAAGGCGTTGTTCAGCGCCTGCCCTTCGACCTTGAAGCCCAGCTGCTCCAGGGCGTCGCGCAGCGCGTGGCGGCCGGAGTGCTTGCCCAGCACGATCGAGTTCGACTCCAGGCCGACTTCGGTCGCGTCCATGATCTCGTAGGTGCTGCGCTCCTTGAGCACGCCGTCCTGGTGGATGCCGGACTCGTGGGCAAATGCGTTGCGGCCGACCACGGCCTTGTTCGGCTGCACCGAGTAGCCGGTCAGGCGGCTGACCATGCGGCTGGTGCGAACGATCTCCCGCGTGTTGATCCCGGTCCAGAGGCCGTGGACGTCCTCGCGGACGCCGACCAGCATCGCGATCTCCTCCAGCGAGCAGTTGCCGGCCCGCTCGCCGATCCCGTTGACGGCGCACTCGACCTGCCGCGCCCCCGCCAGCACCCCGGCGTAGGAGTTGGCGACGGCCAGGCCCAGGTCGTCGTGGCAGTGGACCGACGTCTCCACCCCGCGCAGCGCCGGCACCAGCTCGTACAGGCGCCGGAAGTAGTCGGCGTACTCCTCGGGCGTCGTGTAGCCGACCGTGTCGGGGATGTTGACGGTGGTCGCCCCCTCCTCGACCGCGATCGCGCAGACTTCGGCGGTGAACTCGATGTCGGCGCGGGTCGCGTCCATCGGCGAGAACTCGACGTCCTCGCAGTAGGACTTGGCCAGCGCGACCGCCGCCCGGGCCTGTCCCTTGACGTCCTCGCGGTCGGTCTGCAGCTGGTGCTCGATGTGGATGTCGGAGGTCGAGATGAAGGTGTGGATGCGCGGCCGCTCCGCCTCCTTCACCGCCCCCCAGGCGGCGTCGATGTCGGCCTTGTGGGTGCGGGCGAGACCGCAGATCACAGGTCCCTCGACCACCCGCGATATTTTTTGGACCGCCTCGAAGTCGCCGGGCGAGGTGATCGGGAAGCCGGCCTCGATCACGTCGACCCCCAGGCGCGCGAGCTGCTGGGCGATCTCGACCTTCTCGGCCGTGTTCAGCGAAATCCCGGGCGACTGCTCGCCGTCGCGGAGCGTCGTGTCAAAGATGTGGACGCGGTCGGCGTCGGATTTGGTGTCATTTTGCGGTCCCATCGGACCTCTCCTTCTCTCTTACGTTCGAATGGCCTTTGTCTCTCGCGGCTATCGCGCCGCCCAGCGCTATTCCCCCCGAGGGGGGAGGAGAAGGAGTAGCGCGAGGCTGTCGAGCCGGGGCTCCATTCGGCTCCGAACCTTAGCGTAGGCTGCGCGAATCGCAAGCCCGCAGACGACCGGTCCTCGTGATGACATCAACTGGCTCGCCCTCTTCGCGATGGGCGCCGCCGTCGTCGTCATCGCCAACGACTTCTCGGCGATCAACGTCGCCCTGCCGACGATGGAGCAGGACTTCCACACCAACGTCAACACGATCCAGTGGGTGGTCAACGCCTATGCGCTGACCTTCGGGGTGATGATCGTCACCGGCGGCCGCCTCGCCGACATGTTCGGCCGCCGCAACGCCTTTTTCCTCGGCACCGCGATCTTCGCCTCGATGTCGGCGCTCGGCGGCGCCGCCCAGTCGGAGACCTGGCTGATCGCCAGTCGCGTCCTGATGGGCATCGGCGGGGCGCTGATGTGGCCGGCGATCCTCGGGATGACCTACGAGCTCCTCCCCGAAGAGAAGGCCGGCCTCGCGGGAGGGATCATCATCGGCGCCGCCGGGCTCGGCAACGCGGTCGGCCCTCTGATCGGCGGCGTCCTCACCCAGGAGCTGAGCTGGCGCTGGATCTTCTTCCTCAACGTCCCCGTCGCGATCTTCGCCGTCGGCGTCACCTGGCTCCTGGTCCACGTCAAGGAGCCCAAGAGCAGCGATCGGCGGATCGACTACGCGGGGATCACGACCATCTCAGTCGGCCTCGTCTCGCTCCTCGTCGCCCTCGATCAGGTGGACGACTGGGGCTGGAGCGACCCGCGGGTGATCGGGCTGCTGGTGCTGGCGGTGGCGTTGCTGATCGCCTTCCTGCCGATCGAGCGGCGGGCGGGCGGGCGCGCCCTCGTGCCCCGCGAGGTGATGCGCAACGAGAGCTTCACCGCTGCCTGCATCGCGATCCTCTTCATGTCGGCGACCTTCTTCGCGGCGCTGCTCTACCTGCCGCAGTTCATGGAGAAGCAGCTCGGCTACTCGCCGCTGGAAGCCGGGGTCGGGATGCTCCCCTTCCTCGCCACCTTCGCCCTCGTCTCCTTCGTCGCCGGGCCGCTCTACAACCGCCTCGGCGCCAAGGTCCTGGCGGTTTTGGGGGCGGCCTGCATCACCCTCGCCCCCTTCCTCTTCTCGCTCGCCGACGAAGGCTCCGGCTACGACTCGCTGATCGTCGGCATGGTCGTGCTGGGGATCGGGATCGGCAGCTTCTACCCGACGGCGACCACGGCCGGGGTGACCTCGGTCGACGAATCGCAGACCAGCCTCGCCGGCGGCATCATCTACATGTTCCAGATCGCCGGCGGCTCGATCGGGCTGGGCCTGACGACGACCGTCTTCTCCGCGGCGATCCCGCCCTTCGTCGCCGGCGTCCAGGCGGCATTCCGGCTCGACGCGGCGCTCTCGCTGGTCGGGCTGCTGATCGCGATCGCCTTCGTCGGCGGGCGGCTGAATCGCTCACTGAATCAGCGTGTTACTCCCGGGGCCGCCGATTAGCTTGTCGTCGCCCGGCCCGCCGCGCAGCTGATCGTTCCCCTGACCGCCGAGGAGGCCGTCCATCCCAGGCCCCCCGGAGAGCCAGTCGTCTCCCCTGCGACCGATCAGCACATCGTGGTCAGGCCCCCCGATCAGCTTGTCGGCGGCCGCACCGCCGAAAAGACGATCACCGCCCGCGCCGCCCCGGACCGTCACCGGCACCGGGATGTCGCTGCTGAAGGTGATGAGGTCCGACCCCCCACCCGCGTTCACTTCGAAGCCGGAGATGGCCGGCGCCTGGCAGCTGAGCTCGTTCGATCTTTCTTCTGGATGCGCGCAGATGTCGCCCCCCGCTTCGAGCGGGGCGGCAGAGAAGATCAGGTACTGGCGACCGTCGACGCTCAGCGAGACGCGGAAGGAATCGCTCCCGCCGCTGCCGGCGAGCAGCAGCGTCAGCGGCCCCGCTTCGGCACGGGCGGGAAGGGCGATGACGCCCATGAGCAACGTCAATGCGATGAGGATCGACTTCTTCATTTTCCCTGGCGGGTTCGGGTGACCCTCCCACAGGAACAAGCGGTTTCGCCATACGTTGCGGCCGACGGAAGGCGCCGGGTGCTTAAAGATCAACCGAGCGGCCGTGGGCGAAGCCCTCGAGGCCGAGGATCTTCTCGATCGTCTCCTGGCGCACCGGCGCGTCGGTGGTCAGCGCCATCACAGCGCGCTCTCCCCCGCTTTCGGCGCCGACCGCGGCGGAGACGATGTTGACGCCCTCTTCCCCGAAGAGGGTCCCGACCCGGCCGATCATCCCCGGCTGGTCGGCGTAGCGGAAGACGGCGATGTGCTCGGCGAAGGGAAGGTAGAAGCTCTCGCCCCAGGCGGAGACGAGGTAGGGCTCGTTGCGGGGCCCGACGCTGGTCCCGGCGACCTCGACCTCGCCGTCGGCGGTCTGGACGCGGACGCGGACCAGCTCGGTGAAGTCCTCGGCGCTGGCGTCGGTGGTCTCGGAGAGCTCGATCCCGCGCTCCTCGGCCATCTGCGGCGCGTTGACGAGGTTGACCGGCTCCTCGGTGTGGCCGGAGAGGATCCCGGCGAGGACGGCGATCCCCAGCAGGCGGGTGTCGTGGGAGGCGATGCGGCCGCGGAATTCGGCGCTGACGCGCTCGATCGAGCCGCTGCCGAGGCCCTGGGCGAGGCGGCCGAGCTTTTCGCAGAGCGGGACGAAGGGCGCCAGCGCCTCCATCGCCTCCGGGCGGACGGCGGCGATGTTGACGGCGTTGGTAACGACGCCGCCGGTCAACGCCGCGGTCACCTGCTCGGCGGTGACGACGCCGGCGCGGTCCTGCGCCTCGGCGGTCGAGGCACCGAGGTGCGGCGTGACGACGACGTCGTCGCGGGCGAAGATCGGGTGCTCGGTGAACGGCTCGTCGGGGAAGACGTCGAGGGCGGCGCCGGCGAGCTTGCCCGACTCCAGGCCCGCGGTGAGCGCGTCGAGGTCGACCAACTCGCCGCGGGCGCAGTTGACGACGCGGGCGCCGTCCTTCATCGCCGCGATCGTCTCGGCGTTGATCATCCCGATCGTCTCCGGCGTCTTCGGCGTGTGCAGGGTGATCAGGTCGGCGCGGCCCAGCAGCTCCTCGACGCTGTCGGCCCCCTCGACGCCGAGGTCGCGGAAGCGCTCGGCGGAGACGAACTTGTCGAAGGCGACGACCTCCATCTCGAAGCTCTGGGCGCGCTTGGCGACGAGCTGGCCGATGCGGCCGAAGCCGATCACGCCGAGCGTCTTGCCGTAAAGCTCGGAGCCCTTGAACTTGGCGCGGTCCCAGCGACCCTCGACCAGCGAGCCGTGCGCCTGCGGCACGTTGCGGAACAGCGCCAGCGCCAGCGCCAGGGTGTGCTCGGCGGCGGCGACCGAGTTCGATTCCGGCGCGTTGGCGACGATGATCCCGCGGCGGGTGGCGGCCGCGATGTCGACGTTGTCGACCCCGGTGCCGGCGCGGCCGATCACCTTGAGGCTGCCGGCGAGCTCGATCAGCTCCGGCGTCATCTTCGTCGCCGAGCGGATCAGGATCGCGTCGTACTCGCCGATCCTCTCCCGCAGCTCCTCGTCGGACATCTCCAGCCCGAGGTCGACGTCGAACTGCGAGCGCAGCAGCTCGACGCCGGAGTCGGCGATCTTCTCCTTGACCAGGACCTTCATGCCGCTCTGACGCCGTCCACGTTCTCGACGACCCAGTCGATGCAGGCGGTCAGCGCCTCGACGTCGTCAGGGTCGATCGCGGGGAACATCCCGACCCGCAGCTGGTTGCGGCCGAGCTTGCGGTAGGGCTCGACGTCGACGATGCCGTTGGCGCGCAGCGCCGTCGCCAGCGCGGCGGCGTCGACGGAGTCGTCGAAGTCGATCGTGCCGACGACCAGCGAGCGCTTGGCCGGGTCGGCGACGAAGGGGGTGGCGAACTCGCTGCGCTCGGCCCAGCCGTAGAGGCGGCCGGAGGAATCGGAGGTGCGCTCGACGCAGCCGGAGAGGCCGCCGAGCTCGAGCATCCACTGGACCTGGTCGTTCAGCAGCAGCAGGGTCGCCAGGGCGGGCGTGTTGTAGGTCTGCTCCTTGCGCGAGTTGTCGAGCGCGGTCTGCAGCGAGAGGAAGGCGGGTTGCCAGCGGTCGCCGGCGCCGTCGAGCTCCTCGATGCGGGCGATCGCGGCCGGGCTGAGCGCGGCGAGCCAGAGGCCGCCGTCGGAGGCGAAGCCCTTCTGCGGGGCGAAGTAGTAGGCGTCGCACTGCTCGAGGTCGACCGGCAGGCCACCCGCGCCCGAGGTGGCGTCGATCAGGACGAGCGCCTCGGCCGCGCCCTCGGGACGCTGGACGGGCACCATCACGCCCGTAGAAGTCTCGTTGTGGGCCCAGCCGATCGCGTCGGCGGCGGAGTCGGCGGTCGGCTCCGGCGCGTCGCCGGGCTCGGCCTCGACCAAGATCGGATCCCGGAGGAAGGGCGCCGCGGTGGTCGCCTTGGCGAACTTCGAGGAGAACTCGCCGTAGGTGAGGTGCAGCGCCCGCTCGCGCACGAGCCAGGCGCTCGCCGCCTCCCAGAAGGCGGTGGTGCCGCCGTTGCCGAGGGCGATCTCGTAGCCGTCGGGCAGGGAGAAGAGCTCGCCGAGGCCGGTCCGCACCGCCCGCACCAGGTCGCGCACCGGCGCCTGGCGGTGCGAAGTCCCCATCAGGTCGGAGCGCTCGGCGAGGCTCGCCAGCGCCTCCGGGCGCACCTTCGAGGGGCCGCAGCCGAAGCGGCCGTCCGCGGGCTTGATCTCAGCGGGAATCTGCAGGGTCGTCTCGGGCGCCATCCGGATCGACAGGTTATTGACCGGCGCGAGTGGGCGACCGCCGGGGCTGGGGTTAGGCTCGCAAGCACATCTATACGTCACTTCTGGGAGGAGATAGACGATGGAGTCCTCGGTCCAACCGACGCCACCCCCGCAGCCACCAGCACAGAACCAGTCCCCTGGCGGTTTCTTCGAAGCGCTGATGGACACCAGGTTCGACCACCTGATCACGCCGAGCCTGATCCGCTTCCTCTACGTCGTCGCGATGGTCCTGCTCGCGCTCGGCGCGCTGGCGGTGATCATCGCCGGCTTCGTCGAAAGCGCCGGCACCGGGATCGTGCTGCTGATCCTCGCTCCGATCGGGGCGCTGATCTATCTGATCGTCACCCGTCTCTGGCTGGAGCTGATCGTGGTCGCCTTCAAGATCCGCGAGGCCGCCGAGGAGGTCGCTGTCAACACCCGCAAACCCGGGTCCTGAATCGTCCACAACGAGGGGAGAACCATGTACCCAGTCACCTACGAAGCCGATTTCAACCCGGCTCCGAACCGATGGACCACCTTTTTCCGACCGCTTCTGGCCATCCCATGGCTGATCGTCGCGTTGTTCTGGGGGCTGCTGTTCGCCTTCACCCACTTCTTCGCCTGGGTCGCGATCATCATCCTCGGGCGTTATCCGGAATGGCTCTTCAACTTCAACTCCGGAGTCGTCAGGTTCGGGGTCCGGATCGGCGCCTGGTTCTACCTGCAGACCGACGAATGGCCCTCGTTCGGGCTGAGCGACGACCCCGCCTACCCGATCCGGGTCAGCTTCGCCCCCCGCGAAGAGAGCCAGAGCCGCCTCAAGGCCCTCTTCCGCCTGATCCTGGCGCTGCCGGTGGCGCTCGTCGTCAGCTACGGCTCGCGCGTGGTGCTCGCCGGTCTCTTCGTGATCGCCTGGCTGACGATCGTCTTCCGCGGCTACATGCCGGAAGCGGTCCACAACGCGCTCACCTTCGTCAACAGCCTCGACGCCCGAGTGATCGGCTACATCGCGTTCCTCACCGACGAATACCCGCCGATCGGGCTCGACCGTCCCGGAGGCAGCGCCGCAGTCGCCGCGACGCCTCCTCCGCCCGCACCAGAGACGGCCTGAACCGTGGCGGAGGCGAAGGTCACCAAAGGCAACGGCTACGCCGTCTCCAGCCTCGACGACCTCGGCGAGGGCTGGGGCTTCCGCAAGGTTCGAAAAGAGCTCGGCGTCACCGCCTTTGGCGCGAACGCGATCGTGATGCCGCCCGGATACGAGTCCGGGCGGCACCTCCACGAGGAACAGGAGGAGCTCTACTTCGTCCACCAGGGCCGGCTCGAGATCGAGCTCGACGGCGAGAAGCACGAGCTCGGCCCAGGCGGCCTCGCCTGGGTCGCCCCCGAGGTGGTCCGCGGCTTCAAGAACCTCAGCGACTCGGAAGACGCGATCTACCTCTGCGTCGGCGGCAAGGACGGCTACATCGGCCGCGACGGCAAGCTGCCTCCGGGGGAGACCGATCCCCGGGGTCCGATCAAAGGAGATTCGTAGGCGTTGCCGGTATGGAGGGGGTGGTATCCCTCTCCTGGCGACAGAGCTCCGGTAGACGCCCAAGGGCCGGCAGCTCTCTTTAAAAAGCTGCTGCACCTCGGTCGTCTGCCGGAGCTCTGTGGTGGAGGGACGGGTATTCCCCGGACTGACCGGCGTCCTGTTACTCGCACCTCAGACGCTTGCGGTCAGCTGGCGGCGCTCCAGGCGAGTAACCCAGGGAAGGAGGGGAATACCCGTCCCCTGTACCGGCAAGCCCTACTTCGTGTCTTTGAAGGTCTGATCGATCCAGGGCATGAGGTCGCGGAGGTCGTGACCGACCTCCTCGATTTCGTGCCCGGCCGCCTCGCTGCGCATGCGGTCGAAGCTCTCGCCGCCGGCGCGGTTCTCGGCGATCCACTCCTTGGCGAACTCACCCGATTGGATCTCGGAGAGGATCTGCTTCATCGCGGCGCGAGAGTCGTCGCCGATGACCCGTTTGCCGCGGGTCATGTCGCCGTACTCGGCGGTGTTGGAGATTGAGTAGCGCATGCCCTGAATGCCCTTTTCGTACATCAGGTCGGCGATCAGCTTCAGCTCGTGCAGGCACTCGAAGTAGGCGAGGCGCGGGTCGTAGCCGGCCTCGACCAAGGTCTCGTAGCCGGCGCGGACCAGCTCCGAGGCGCCGCCGCAGAGGACCGCCTGCTCGCCGAAGAGGTCGGTCTCGCACTCGTCCTTGAAGGTCGTCTCGATCACCGCCGCGCGGCCGCCGCCGATGCCGGAGGCGTAGGCGAGGACGAGGTCGTGGGCATCGCCGGTGGCGTCCTGGTGGACGGCCATCAGGCAGGGGACGCCGCTGCCTTCCTCGTACTGGCGACGGACCAGGTGACCGGGGCCCTTCGGCGCGACCATGCCGATGTCGACGCCTTGGGGCGGCTCGATCTCGCCGAAGTGGATCGCGAAGCCGTGGGCGAAGAGCAGCAGGTTGCCGGGGGCGATCCCGTCGGCGATCTCCTCGCGCCAGACCTGCGCCTGTTTCTCGTCCGGGAGCAGGATCATCACCAGGTCGCCGCGGCTGGCGGCTTCGGCGATGTCGAGCACCTCGAGCCCGGCCGCTTCGGCCTTGGCGCGGCTGGAGGAGTCCGGCCGCAGGCCGACGACCACCTCGACGCCGGAGTCCTTGAGGTTGAGCGCGTGGGCGTGACCCTGGGAGCCGTAGCCGAGGATGGCGACGGTCTTGCCGTCGAGCTTGCCCAGGTCAGCGTCTTGGTCGGAGAAGATGTCGTCGGTTCGCATGACGCGGCAGGCTACCGGGTGCGTGCTCAGCGGAGCGCCCTGCGCATCAGCTTCCCCGAGGGGGTGCGCGGCAGCGCCGAGGCGAGCTCGACCCGCTTCGGCACTTTGAAGCCGGCCAGCGCCTCGGCGCAGTGGTGGCGCAGGTCGTCCGGGGTCGCCGACGAGCCGCTCTCCAGCACGACCACAGCGGTCACCGCCTGCTGCCACTCCGGGTCCTCGCGGCCGATCACCGCCGCGTCGACCACCTCGGGATGGCGCAGCAGCACCTCCTCGACCTCGGAGGGCACGACGTTCTCGCCGCCGCTGACGATCATGTCGTCGACCCGCCCCTCGATCCAGAGGTCGCCCTCGTCGTCGATCCGGCCGACGTCGCCGGTGTGGTACCAGCCGTCGCGGATCTGCGCCTCGTCGGCGTCGGGCCGGTTCCAGTAGCCCGTGAACGCCTCGTCGGAGGACATGTGGCAGAGGATCTCGCCCTCGCTCTCCGGGTGCAGCGCGAGCCTCGCGTTGAGCGCCGGGCGTCCCGCGCAGCCCGGCTTCGCGCGCTGCGCACGATGGACTGCGAAGGTGTAGATCTCGGTCGAGCCGTAGTGGTTGACGAAGAGCCGCGGGGAGAACGCCTCGATGCACCGCTCCACGAGCGCGCCCGTCATCGCGGCGCCCGCATAGGCGACCGTCTCCACGGACGAGAGGTCGAATTCGGTGCGACGCGGATGGGTGACGAGGTCGTGGTAGAGGGTGGGGGCGAGGTAGAGGGCGCTGACCCGCTCGGCCTCGATGGCGGCCAGCGCCTCGGGCGGGCGGAACTCGCTCCGGACCACGAAGCAGCCGCCGACGGCTTGCATGGCCAGCAGCGAGCGG
>JBIOWB010000041.1:0-15303 GCA_044868125.1 Solirubrobacterales bacterium | reverse complement strand
CCTCAGCCGCGGCGAGGTCGGGGAAGAGGCCGGCCGCGGTGGGGCCGGAGCCGCTGAGGATGGCGACGGGAGCGCCGGCGGCACGCAGCGCCTGCAGCGCCTCGCCGATGTCGGGACGCAGCGACAGCGCCGCCGCTTCGAGGTCGTTGGCGAGCAGCTCCTCATATGTGAGGGGCGAGGCGCCGGCGCCGGCGGCCTCGCGCAGGCGGACGGCAAGCTCGTCGAGCTCCTCCGCGGAGCGGCCGAGGCCGAGCCGGTCCGCCTCGGCGAAGACCTCGGCGGTGCTGAGCCCGCCGCCGCCCGGGAGGAGCACCGCCGCATGCTCGGCCGGGTCGGGCAGTGGAGACACGTGCTCTCCCGCTCCGCGCACCAACGCCAGCGACGGTCGCAGCTGCGAGGGCACGTCGGCGCCGAGCTCAGCAGCCAGCTGCGGCAGGTCGGCAACCTCCCCCGCCGCCAGGCGCAGAACCGCGGCGGCGTCGCCGCTGCCGCCGCCGAGACCGGCCGCGACCGGCACCCGCTTCTCGATCTCGATCCGCAGCGGCTGGCGCTCCCAGCCGCGCTCGCGCAGGCCGGCGAGCGCCCGCGCCGCCAGGTTCTCGCCCTCGACGCCGGGGCAGATCACCTCGTCCTGCTCGCTCGTCGTGATCTCGATCAGGTCGGCGAGCGCCAGCGGCTCGAACAGCGAGCAGAGCTCGTGCAGGCCGTCCTCACGCGGCGCGCCCAGGTAGAGAGAGAGGTTGAGCTTGGCGGGAGCGTGGACGAGCATGAATCAGGTCTCAATCCCGCAGCTTCGCGGAGAGGGCGGCGAATTGCTCCGGCGAGAGGGACTCGGCCCGAGCGTCCTCCGGCAGGCCCAGGTCCGCCAGCGCCGCCCGCGCCGGCGCCAGCGATCCCGGCCGCGCGTGCTCGAGCGAGCGCGGCAGCGACTTGCGGCGATGGGCGAAGGCGGCGCGGATCAGCCATCGCGTCTCCGCGTCAGCGCCGGGACCGGTCCGCCGCAGCCGCAGGATCGCCGACTCGACCCGCGGCCGCGGTTTGAAGACGGCGGGATCGACCGCCCGCACCAGCTCGACCTCACAGGCAAGCTGGGCGACCGCGCTCGGGGAACCGTAGGTGCGACTGCCCGGTGCCGCCCGCAGGCGGTCGGCGATCTCGCGCTGCACCATCACCGTCCAGCGCCGCAGCGAGGGCAACTCCTCGATCGTGCGCAGGATCAGCGGCGTCGCCACCGAGTACGGCAGGTTGGCGACCATGGTCAGGGGGGGCGGTTGCAGTCCACCAAGGTCGAGCTTCATCGCGTCGCCCCAGTGCAGGTCGACGTTCGGCAGCGCCGCGATCCGCTCCAGCGCCGGCGCCAGGCCGCGGTCGATCTCGACCGCGTGCAGGTGCGCCGCCACCGGCGCCAGCCGCTCGCTCAGCACCCCTTCGCCCGCGCCGACCTCGAGCACGACATCATCGGTGGCCAGACGCGCGTCGCGGACGATCGCGTCGAGCAGGTTGGGGTCGGCGAGGAAGTTCTGGCCGAGCCGGACCATTAGATGATCTACCTACCAGCCGAACAGCGTCCGCGCGTTGGCCTCGACGGTGCGCTCCAGCTCCTCGTAGGAGACGCCGCGGACCGCGGCGATCTCGCGCGCCGTCTCGACCACGTAGGCGGGCTGGTTGCGCTTGCCGCGGTAGGGCTGCGGCGCCAGGTAGGGCGCGTCGGTCTCGACCAGGATCCGGTCCTCGGGCACCTTCGCCGCGGCGAAGAGCAGGTCCTTGGCGCTGGGGTAGGTGCCGTTGCCGGCGAACGAGCAGTACCAGCCGCGCTCGGCCGCGTCGCCGACCCGCTGCGGCGCCGAGAAGCAGTGCAGGATCACCGGCACCTCGCCGGCGCGGGCGTCGAGCGTCGCGAAGATCTCGTCGGTCGCGCTGGTCTCCCCCTCCGGGTCGCGGGAGTGGATCACGATCGGCAGGTCGAGCTCGATCGCGATCTCGATCTGGGCGGCGAAGGCGCGCCGCTGCTCGTCCGGGGTCGCGTGGTCGCGGTAGAAGTCGAGGCCGGTCTCGCCGATCGCCCGCACCTTCTCGTGCGCCCCCAGCTCGGCGATTTCAGCGGCGGTCCCCTCGTCGAAGCCGCTCGCCTCGTTCGGATGGCGGCCGACCGCGGCGAAGACCGCCTCGTGCCGTTCGGCGGCAGCCACGGCGGCGGCGTTCGCCTCCCGGTCCATCCCGACCGTCAGCATCCGGTTGACGCCCGCCTCGGCGGCCGCGGCGACCAGCTCGTCCTCGCCGCCGTCGCAGAGAAAGAGGTGCGTGTGGGAGTCGATCATCGGCCGGCTCAGCCTATCCTCGTGCGATCGCCGCCCGCCTCTGCCTGACGCTCATCCTCGCCGCCCTCCTCGCGCCGACGGCGACCGCAGCTGCTGCGCCGCCGCAGCCACCCCGGGTCTTCGTCGTCGTCCTCGAGAACCGCGAGTACGAAGAAGCGCTCGGAAATCCGGAAGCGCCGTATCTCACCCACCTGGCCGAAAAGGGCGCCGTCGCCACCAACTACTTCGGCGTCGCCCACCCGTCGCTCCCCAACTACCTCGCCCTGCTCGGCGGCTCGACCTTCGGGATCGCCGAAAACTGCACCGAGTGCGCCGTCTCCGGGCCGAACCTGGCGACGCAGCTCTCCCGCGCCGGCATCTCCTGGCGCGCCTACATGGAGAGCATGCCCGAACCCTGCTTCGGCAGCGGCGACTTAGGCCGCTACGCGAAACGCCACAACCCCTTCGCCTACTTCCCGTCGATCACGGCGGTGCCTAAGCGATGCCGCAACGTCGTCCCCGAAACGAGGCTCCTCGCCGACCTCGACCGCCACCGCCTCCCGACCTTCGGCTGGCTCACCCCCGACCTCTGCCACGACGGCCACGACTGCGCCCTCGACGCGGTCGACTGGCACCTCTGGCCCCTGCTGCCGCGGGTGATCCACCAGCTCGGTCCTCACGGCCTCCTCATCGTCACCTTCGACGAGGGCCTCAGCGACGCCGGCTGCTGCGGCGCACCCGGCGGCGGTCGCATCGCGACGATCCTCGTCGGGCCCGACGTCCCCCGCGGCGGCGAGATCCGCCGCCCCGCCGACCACTACTCGCTGCTGGCGAGCGTCGAGGACCGCTTCGGCCTGCCGCGCCTGGGCCTCGCCCTCCTAACCCAGCCGCTGGCTCCGGCGCTCTTCGCCCCGCAGGCAATAGCCTCCCCCTGATGCCGGATCCCGCCGACTACTACCGCGAGATCTACGCCCGCGGCCTCGGCGGCGAGACGCCGGCGATCCCGGTCGCGGTCGCCGAGCTGGAGGAGCGGGCGATGGCGGCGATGGACCCGAAGGCGGCCAACTACGTCGGGGCCGGGGCGGGCAGCGAGGAGACGATCCGGGCGAACCGCGAGGCCTTCCGCCGCCGCCGGATCGTGCCACGGATGCTGCGCGACGTCTCCAGGCGCGACCTCTCGACCACGGTCCTCGGCACCGCGATGCCGGCGCCGCTGCTGCTGGCGCCGATCGGGGTGCAGCACGCCGTCCACCCCGAGGGCGAGCTGGCGACCGCCCGCGCCGCCGCCGCGGTCGGCGTGCCGATGATCGCCAGCACCGCCTCCCACTTCTCGCTCGAGGAGATCGCCGAGGCGGGTGGCCCCGAGGCGCCGCGCTGGTTCCAGCTGTATTGGCCCAACGACCCCGAGCTCGCCCGCAGCTTCGTCGAGCGGGCCGAGCGGGCCGGCTACGGCGCCATCGTCCTCACCGTCGACACCTTCATCCCCGGCTGGAAGCCGCGCGACCTGCAGCAGGCCTGGCTGCCGTTCCTCGAAGGCCGCGGCGTCGGCAACTACTTCCAGGACCCCGTCTTCCGCGCCAAGCTTGCGAAATCACCGGAGGAGGACCCGGGGATGGCGACCGGCCAGTTCCTCGCCGTGCAGGCGAACCCGTCGCTGAGCTGGGACGACCTCGGCACCCTGCGCGAGATGACCTCGCTGCCGATCGTGATCAAGGGGATCCAGCACGTCGACGACGCCCGCGAGGCGGTGCGGCGCGGCGTCGACGGGGTCGTCGTCTCCAACCACGGCGGCCGCCAGGTCGACGGCGCGATCGCTTCCCTCGACGCCCTGCCACCGATCGCCGAGGCGGTCGGCGGCGAGCTCACGCTCCTCTTCGACAGCGGCGTCCGCAGCGGCGTCGACGTGTTGAAGGCGATCGCGCTCGGCGCCGACGCGGTCTGCCTCGGCCGCCCCTACCTCTGGGGCCTCGCCCTCGACGGCCAGGCGGGCGTCGAAACCGTGCTGAAGATGGTCCTCGCCGAGGTCGACCTGACGATGGCCCTCTGCGGCTACGCCCGGCCAGACGAACTCGGCTGGGACTCCCTGTCCGGATCTGGACATGGCTCCGGCGGTCCAGGTTTGGTCTGAACGACCTGGATCGCCAAGCCGACTATGAAAAGCCCGGTCAAAGCGGCCGCGCCTCCCCAGGCGACAATGAGCCTCAGCTTGTCGTCGAGCTCACATATCGAGGCACTCAAGCCACCGATTGCGGGGCCGATGAAGACGACGATCACCGCGGTGATGAAAGCGATGAAACGAAACCAACCGGTGCCGGTGTTCTTGCGCTCCGCGTTTCGCTTCTCCCAGTTAGGCCCCCACTCCTGGTCCCAGTTACAGCGGATGAAGTCGCCGATTTCGCCGATGTTGCGCGCGTGGTCGAGCCAGAGGAGTCCAAAGATCGGCGAGACGACCGCGAGCACGACGAGCAGGACCGAGTCCGCCTTGCCGGTGACGACGAGGCCCCCGATCGTGCCGGTTGCCGTGACAGTTGCAGCGATGAGCGCCTGCTGCGCATTGGAGCGCCGGGCGATCTCAGCCCAGAGCACCTCGAACTGCCGGATCGTCGCCTCCTCGTTGGCCACCGCTCGGGCATGGTGCCAACTGGCCCTGACGCGCCCTAGGCCGGAGCCTCGATCCTCGGGAATAGCGGCGCCACCCGCTCGACCCGCTGGCCGCCCTCGCGGGAGCCGAGATCGGCCAGGGCGCGCTCCTCTTCGCCCAGCGCGGAGAGGAGCGTCTCGCTCGTCTGCGGCAGGTAGGGAACGAGCAACAGCGTCGTCACCCGCAACCCCTCGACCAGGTTGTAGAGGACTTCGTCGAGGCGCTCGGGGTCGGCCTCGTCCTTGGCCAGCTCCCACGGCTTCGTTTCCTCGACGAAGCGGTTGAGGCGGCGGACCAGCGCCCAGGTGACGTCGAGCGCCTGGGTCAGCTCGGCCTTGTCGAGCAGGTCGCTGAAGCGAGCGACGGCGCCTTCGAAGTCCTCGGCCAGCGTCGCGTCGACCTGGGCCTGCGGCACCGTCCCGTCGCGATAGCGGTCGACCATCGCCAGCACCCGGCTGGCGAGGTTGCCGTAGTCGTTGGCGAGCTCGGTCTCGTAGCGGCCCTCGAAGCCGGCGGTGGAGATCGAGCCGTCCTGGCCGAAGCTGACCTCGCGGAATAGGTAGAAGCGCAGGGCGTCGGCGCCAAAGCGCTCGATCACCTCGAAGGGGTCGAGCACGTTGCCGAGGCTCTTCGACATCTTTTTCTCGCCCATCAGCAGGAAGCCGTGGATCACCATCCGCCGCGGCGGCTCGAGGTCGGCGGCGAAGCAGAGCGCCGGCCAGATCACCGCGTGGAACTTGAGGATGTCCTTGGCCATCACGTGCAGGTCGGCGGGCCAGTAGCGCTCGCTCAGGTCCTCCCCCTCGCGGGCGAAACCCAGAGCCGTCACATAGTTGAGGAGCGCGTCGAACCAGACGTACATCCGCTGCTCGGGGTCCCAGGGCAGCGGCAGCCCCCACTTCAGGTTGGGCCGCGAGAGCGAGACGTCTTCGAGCCCGCCCCTGATGAAGGAGAGCGCCTCGTTGCGGCGGAAGTCGGGGACGACGAAGTCCGGCCGCTCCTCATAGAGGCCTTCGAGCTGCGCCTGGAAGGCGGAGAGCTGGAAGAACCAGTTCTCCTCGCGTTCGCGCTCGAGCGGGATCTCGTGGATCGGGCAGGTGTTGCCCGGTCCCAGCTCGCGCTCGGTTTTGAAGTCGGCGCAGCGGGGGCAGTACCAGCCTTCGTAGACCCCCTTGGTCACCCAGCCGTTGTCGTAGACCCGCTGCATGATCTCGGCGACCTTCGCCTCGTGCCGCGGATCGCTGGTGCGGATGAAGAAGTCGTTCGTCGCCCCGATCGTCGGCATCAGCCCCTGGAACTTGGCCGCGTTGGTGTCCGCCAGCTCCTGCGGCGTCACCCCGGCCTTCTTCGCCGCGTTCTCCACCGGCTCCCCGTGCTCGTCGGTCCCGGTGAGGAAGAACACGTCCTCCCCCCGCTGCCGATGGTGCCGCGCCAACACGTCCGCCGCCATCGTCGAATACGCATGCCCTAAATGCGGCTCCGCGTTGACGTAGTAAATGGGAGTGGTGACGTAGAACGTGCTCATCTAAACCGTGAAGCTATACGAGGCATGTCGCATTGCTCTCGCATACGGAGAGGAAAGCGACCGTCCCTACCGTCGCGCCTCGCGACCGGTCAGCGCCTTATAGAGATCATTGGCCCTCGTTCCCGTGAGGGCAGCGACCACACTGGCCGCCGCGCGCGGCCTGGCGCCGGATTGAACCAGGTGGCGGAGGGCGTCGACGGCGAAGCCGACGTCCTGGTCGTGGTCGGCGGAGGCGGCGGGGGCGATGACGAGGACGATCTCGCCTTTGACGTCGCCGCGGAAGCGGCGGGCGAGCTCGCCGAGGGTGCCGCGGGCGACCTCCTCGTGGACCTTGGTCAGCTCGCGGCAGACGGCGGCCTCGCGGTCGGGGGCCAGCGAGGCGAGGGCGGCGAGGGACTCGCCGACGCGGCGCGGGCTCTCGAAGGCGACCACGGTCTCGGCCGAGCGCAGGACCCGCTCCATCTCCCCCGCCCGCCGCGGCAGGAAGCCCTCGAAGCGCCATTTGTCGGTCGGCAGGCCGGAGGCGACGAGGGCGACGGGCACCACCGAGGGCCCCGGCAGCACCGTCACCTCGAGGTCGCGCTCGATGCAGCGGCGGATCAGCTTGTAGCCGGGGTCGGAGATCGCCGGCATCCCCGCGTCGGAGACGAGCGCGACGACGTCGCCGCGCTCGATCCGCTGCGCAAGCTCAACCGCCCGCGAGGCTTCGTTGCCCTCGTGGAAGGAGACGAGCCGGGGATGGGGGCGGATCCGCAGGCGGTCGAGCAGCGCCCCGGTCTTGCGGGTGTCCTCACAGGCGATGAAGTCGGAGCTGACCAGCGCCTCCCGCACCCGCGGCGAGACGTCGTCGACGTTGCCGATCGGCGTCGGACAGACGACGAGGCAGCCTGGCATCAGCCGCTGTCCCCCACCGGCTCGGCGCTGGCTTTGGCGAGTTCGGTGCGCGCCAGCGCCGCCGCGCCGATCATCCCGGCGTCGTTGCCGAGAGTGGCTTCCAGGATCGGGGTCTTGTTCATCGGGTTCAGCGCCCGATCGCGGACTTCGCGCCGCGCCGGCTCCAGCAGCAGGTCGCCGGCCGCGATCACGCCGCCGCCGACGACGATCGCATTCGGCTGAAAGATGTTGGCGAAGCTGGAGCAGGCGACGCCGAGCCGGCCGCCGATCAGCTCGAAGACTTCGATCGCGATCCTGTCGCCGGCAAGGGCGGCCTCGGTGACGACACGGCCGTCGACCTCCTCGCCTTCGGCCAGGACCTTTCCCAGCGCCGAGTCGGGTGAGCTTTCGGCGGCCGCCCGCCCCTCGCGGCCAAGCGCGGTCCCGGAGGCGAGCGACTCGACGCAGCCGTGGTTGGGGCAGTTGCCCTGGCAGGGCGGCCCGTCGGCTTGGATCACGACGTGGCCGAGCTCGGCGCCGGCGCCGGTCGAGCCGCGGTAGATCTCGCCGTCCAAGATCAGCCCGCCGCCAATTCCGGTGCCGACGGTCAACATCACGGTGTGCGGCATTCCCTGCGCCGCCCCGTAGAGGTACTCGGCGAGGGCGGCGACGTTGCCGTCGTTGTCGACGAAGACCGGCAGGCCGGTGCGCTCGCTGACGATGTCGCGGATCGGCAGATCCGCGAGCGGCAGGTTGACGGCGAAGACCGCAACCCCCGAGTCGTGGTCGATCGTCGCCGGGATGCCCAGCCCGACGGCCGCGGCGTTCGGACGAGCTTCCCGCGCCCCTTCGATCTCGCGGACCAGGAGCTCGACCAGCTCGTCCTCCGTCTGCCCCTTGGACGCCTCGCGCTGCTCGTACAGGGGATCGGTGTCGGCGAGGACGCCGACGAGCATCTTCGTGCCCCCGAGATCGACCCCGATCGTCTCGGTGCCGCTCACGAGGAGCTGGGGGCTGGAAGGCGAAGGACCGACTGCATCGCCATGATTTCTAGCCCTTCATGAGCCCCGACGGCGAGCAGCGGCCCCCCGAGCCGCCCGGATACGAGCCCGAGTACAAGGTCTACCGCTCCCGCCGGGGACTCTTTTCGCGCCTGAAAGGCGCCGATCTCTCCGGCCTTCGCGACCGTGCAAGGCTGCCTTCATGGCGCCGGCGCAAGCGGGAGGAGCCGGGGATGCCGCCCCCCCAGCGTGGCCGCATCACCCCGCGCCGGGTCCTCAAATGGGTGGCGCTGGCGGCGCTCGGCTGGATCCTGCTGAGCCTCCTCGCCTTCGCCGTCTCGGCCCAGATCCAATCCTTCAAGCTCTCCGACGAAGCAGGCAAAGCGCTGCACGGCAACCCCTTCCTGCTGCCGAGCGCGCAGACGATCCTCGTCCTCGGCACCGATGCCCGCCCGCCCGACACGAAAGAGCCGGGCGCCGCCCCCACCCAGGAGTGCTTCGAACAGCAGGCCCACGGCGATAAGCCCCATGACCCCTGCTTCGAAGGCGAATTCCGCGCCGACACGCTGATGCTGATCCGGGCCGGCGGCGGCACCTTCCGCAAACTCTCGATCCCGCGCGACACCTACGCCGAAATCCCCGGCCAGGCGCCGCAGAAGATCAACGGCGCCTTCGCCTTCGGCGGCGCCGCCCTGCAGATCAAGACGATCGAGCAGTTCCTCGGCATCCAAATCGACCACGTCGCGATCATCGACTTCACCGGCTTCGAAGACCTGATCGACGCCGTCGGTGGGGTCCAGGTCGACCTCCCGCACAAGCTCTGCGCCGACATCTCCGGCGGCTCCGGCGGCGGCCAGGGCGGGATCACCCTGCACCTGAAGAAGGGCGAGAACACGCTCGACGGCGAAAAGGCGCTGGCGTACTCACGGGTGCGCGAGCCGGTCGAATGCCCCGGCCCCGGCAAGAGCGCCTTCACCCTCGGCTACAGCGACTTCGACCGCGAGCAGGCCCAGCAATCGGTGATCAACGGGATCAAGAGCCGCCTCACCGACCCGCTCCGCTTCCCCTACAACTTCATCCACGGCCCGATCATCGGTTGGGAGGCGCCGAAAGCCTTCGTCAGCGACATGGGCTTCTTCACGATGCCGCAACTGATCCTGGCGGCGGCGATCGGCGGCGGCTCAACCGCCGAAGTGCTCTGCGTGAAGGAACTGAGCGGGTGCAGCAACGGCCCCGAAGGCTCCTACGAAGTCCCGGAGTCGGTGCGGCGCCGGGCCGTGCACCGGCTGATCGACGGCTGAGCGCGAGCCATTGGTGAGTTAACCGGCCTATAGCCGGGTTAACTCACCAATCGTCAGTTGCCGCGTTCGGATTTCGAGGGGAGCGTCCCGTTCACTGCGGGCACTGCTGACGCTCAGTCCGCAGCCGACGCCGCCGGCTTCGAGTCCGACTTCGACTCGCCGCTCGACCCCGCCTTCGACTCCGAGGAGCCCGAGTCGCCCTTCTCGCCACCGCCCTCGGAGGAGCCACCGTTGCTGCCCCGCTTCGTCCCGTAGTCGGTGTTGTGGAAGCCGGAGCCCTTGAAATGGATCGCCGGGGGCGTCAAGACGCGCGAGGCGTGGGCCCCGCACTCCTGGCACTCGCGCAGCGGCTCGTCGCTCATCTTCTGGATCACCTCGAAGACGTGGCCGTTCTCGCATTTGTACTCGTAGATCGGCATAAGGCTGCGGGATTATCGCAGCCGCTACGGTTCCCGCCATGGCAACCGAGCAGGGGACCCGCCCGACCGAGGTGACGATGGAGGAGATCGTGGCGCTGTGCAAACGGCGCGGCTTCGTCTTCCCCTCCTCGGAGATCTACGGCGGCCTCGGCTCGACCTACGACTACGGCCACTACGGCGTCCTCCTCAAGAACAACGTCAAAGCCGAGTGGTGGAAGGCGATGCTGCAGGAGCGCGACGACATCGTCGCGCTGGACTCGGCGATCCTCCAGCACCCGCGCGTCTGGGAGGCCTCCGGCCATCTCGCGGGCTTCACCGACCCCCTGGTCCAGTGCCTCGGCAAGTGCAAGAAACGCTGGCGGGAGGACCACCTGCGCGAGGCGGTCGAAGCCGAGGGCGGCGATCCCGATGCCGAGCTGCGCTGCCCCGAGTGCGGTGGCGAGCTCTCCGAGCCGCGCCAGTTCAACCTGATGTTCGAAACCCACGTCGGCCCGGTCGCCGAGGAGGGCTCGACCGTCTACCTGCGTCCCGAGACCGCCCAGGGCATCTTCATCAACTTCAAGAACGTGCTCGGCTTCGCCCGCAAGAAGCCGCCGTTCGGGATCGCCCAGGTCGGCAAGTCCTTCCGCAACGAGATCACCCCGGGCAACTTCATCTTCCGCACCCGCGAGTTCGAGCAGATGGAGATGGAGTACTTCGTGCCGCCCGCCGAGGCCGAGAAGTGGCACGAGCACTGGATGGCCGAGCGCGAGCGCTGGTACACCGAGCTCGGCATCCGTCCCGACCACCTGCGCGTGCGCGCCCACGGCGAGGACGAGCTCTCCCACTACTCCTCGGCGACGAGCGACATCGAGTACCTCTTCCCGATCGGCTGGTCGGAGCTGGAGGGGATCGCCAACCGCGGCGACTTCGACCTCACCCAGCACGCCGAGTACAGCGGCGAGAAGCTCGAGTACTTCGACCAGCAGACGAAAGAGCGCTACGTCCCACACGTGATCGAGCCGGCGGCCGGTGCCGACCGCGCCACCCTCGCCTTCCTCGTCGACTCCTACGAGGTCGAGGAGGTGGAGGGCCGCCAGCGCACCGTCCTGCGCCTGCACCCGCGCCTGGCCCCGGTCAAGGTCGCCGTCCTCCCCCTCGTCTCCAAGGAGGGGATGCCGGAGAAGGCGCGCGAGCTCTTCCAAGACCTCCGCCGCCGCCTTCCCGCCGAGTTCGACGAGGGCGGCTCGATCGGCAAGCGCTACCGCCGCCAGGACGAGATCGGCACCCCCTGGGGCATCACCGTCGACCACCAGACGATGGAGGACGACACCGTCACCCTCCGCGACCGCGACTCCCTGGAGCAGGTCCGCGTCCCGATCGAGGGCCTCGGCGACGAGCTGGTCAAGCGCCTCGAAGCGCCCTGGCGCTCGCCGAAGCTCGACTGAGACCCGACCGCGGTGGTACCACGCCTCTAGGTGATCGACTCCGCGGACGAGCACGCAGTCGCGCCGGTGGGGGAGGGTGGCTAATCGATCTTGAGCAGGTCGACGACGAAGATCAGCGTCGAATTCGGTGGAATCGTCCCCCCGCCCTGGGAGCCGTAGGCGAGATTCGGCGGGATGATCAGCTCACGGCGGCCGCCCACCTTCATCCCTGGTATTCCCTTTTCCCAGCCCTGGATGACGAGGTTTTTCCCCAGCTTGAAGGTGAAGGGTTCGCCCCGGTCCCAGGAGGCGTCGAACTGCTGGCCGTTGTCGTAGAGGACGCCGACGTAGTGCATGGTCACTTCGTCCCCCGGCTTGGCGGCGGGCCCGGAACCGATTTTCAGGTCCTTCTTGACGAGCTGCTTCGGCGGCGGCCCCTTTGGGACGCTGATCGCCGGCTTTCCCCCCGCGCGGGAGGGCGCTTCGCCGCTCTTCTTCCTTTCGCCACCGCTTTCCTTGGATTCGGACCTGCGTTCAGCTGCTTCTTTGGCCGATTCGACCTTCAACAGGTCGACGACGAAGACGACGGTGGAGTTCGGAGGGATCGACCCCTGGCGTTTGGAGCCGAAGGCCAGCTTGGGCGGGATGACGATCTCCCGTCGGTCCCCCGTCTCCATGTTTTCGATCGCCGTTTCCACGGGCTTGAGGATTTCCCCCTTGCCGAGATCGAAGGTGTAGGGCCTTCCCTGTTCCCAGGACGACTCGAACTTCTTTCCGGATTCGTAGACGGCGCCGACGTACTGGATCGTGACCCGGCTTTCGCGAAACCCGATCGGGCCGATGCCGTCGATCAGGTGCGCGACGTACACCTGGTCCGGCGGCGGTCTATTCGGGATGATCGGCTTCGGCTCCGGCCCGACCAGGCCCTTGGCGTTCGGATGCAGATCCGATGCCAAGCGAGTGGGCGGTGGGCTGTGCTCGATCTTGAACCCCGTCTTGGCCGTCGTCGAGGTTTCGTCGGTCGTCGTCGAGGAGTCGCTCGAGGAGTCGCTCGTCGAGGACGAGCCACCGCCGCAGCCCGCGACGACGAGGAGACCCGCCGCCAGAATGGTCAGAAGAGCTTTGCGCATCTGCGGCATCCTAGAAGATGATCCGCTCCGTCGCGCGCTTCTTCAGCGGCGGCGCCTCGGCAGGGACTCCGCCTCGGCCGCGTCGATCTTCAGCACGACGCCGCGTTCGTAGATCTGCCCGACCTCCGGAGCGTCGACGAAGCGCTGGCCGCCCGGCCCCGCTTTGACGTCGAGGACGATGCCGTCGAACAGGTTGGCCTCGGGGGCGGAGAGGATCTTGACGACGCGGCCGAGGCGCTGGCCGTCGCTGGAGTACACGGGAACGCCCCTCTTCAGCACCAGGTAGGAGACCGGGGCCCCGAGATCGTCCACGGATGGAGCCTAACGACGGCGCATTTCCCACCCAGGCGCCTAGACTGACTGCGGGGCACCATGCGGGTTAATTTCCGACCAGGGAGGAAACGATGGGCCTGAATCTCGCTTCGATCGTCACCGAGAGCGCCGCCGGGAATCCGGAGGCGGTGGCCGTCCGGTTGGGCCCCCTCGAGCTGACCTACGCGGAGCTCGACGACCGCAGCGCCCGACTGGCGACGCTGCTGGGCGGAAGGGGGCTGCGGCAGGGGGATCGAGTCGGCGTGATGCTGCCCAACGTCCTCGAGTTCCCGATCGCCTACTACGGGGTCCTTCGCGCCGGCGGCGTGGTGGTGCCGATGAACGTGCTGCTGAAACGGCGCGAGATCGCCTTCTACCTCGAAGACTCGGGCGCCAAGCTGCTGCTCGCCTGGCACGGCTTCGCCGCGGAGGCCCGCGACGCCGCCGCCGACGCGGGCGTCGAGCTGATCGAGGTCGAGCCCGAATCCTTCGCCGAGCTGCTCGGCGACCGCGAACCGACGCCCGAGGTCGTCGAGACCGACGAGGGGGACACCGCCGTCATCCTCTACACCTCCGGCACGACCGGGAAGCCGAAGGGCGCGGAGCTGACCCACTTCAACCTCTCGCGCAACTCCGACATCTCCGCTCGCACCACCTCGAACATCGCGGCCGGCGACGTCGTCCTCGGCGCCCTTCCCCTCTTCCACTCCTTCGGCCAGACGGTGAGCATGAACGCTTCTCTGCGGGTTGGCGCGACCCTGACGCTGCTGCCGAAATTCGACCCCGGCGAAGCGCTGGAGATCATTCAGCGCGACGGCGTCACCCACTTCTACGGGGTGCCGACGATGTACGGGGCGCTGTTGCACCACCCCGACCGCGAGAGCTACGACACCTCGACGCTGCGGATCTGCATCACCGGCGGCGCCTCGATGCCGGTCGAGGTGCTGCGCGGGTTCGAGGAGGCCTTTGCCTGCGAAGTGCTGGAGGGGTACGGCCTCTCCGAGACCTCGCCGGTGGCCAGCTCCAACCACCCGGGCCGGCCGCGCAAGCCGGGATCGATCGGCACCCCGCTCGAGGAAGTGGAGATGAAGGTCGTCGACGAGGACGACGACGAGGTGCCGCGGGGCGAGGTCGGCGAGATCGTGATCCGCGGGCACAACGTGATGAAGGGGTATTGGCAGCGTCCCGACGCGACCGAGGAGGCGATGCGCGGCGGTTGGTTCCACAGCGGCGACATGGCCCGGGTCGACGAGGACGGCTACTTCTTCATAGTCGACCGCAAGAAGGACCTGATCATCCGCGGCGGCTACAACGTCTACCCGCGCGAGGTCGAGGAGGTCCTCTACGAGCACCCGAAGATCCGCGAGGCCGCGGTCGTCGGCGTGCCTCACGACGAGTGGGGCGAGGAGATCGGCGCCGCCTGCGTCCTCCACGAGGGCGAGGAGCTGGCACCCGAGGAGGTCAGCGACTACGTGCGGGAGCGGATCGCCGCCTACAAGTACCCGCGGGTCGTCTGGTTCCTCGACGACCTGCCGAAGGGGCCGACGGGGAAGATCCTCAAGCGCGAGATCGAGGCTCCCGCGGCGACTGAGCAAAGCAGTCACCCGTAGGTTTTGCTCACTACTCAGAACCTCTGCATATAATCGTGTCACATTGCAGAGCGCTGAGGGAGGCGCCTGCTCCCCTACAGATAGGAGAGAAGACCCATGAAGAAACGACTGATGTCGTTTGTCGCTGCGATGGCTCTGTGCGTCGCCGCGGTTCCGGCCACCGCCTCGGCGCAGGACCCGATCCTGTTCGTGCACGGCTGGTCGGAGAGTGCATCGCTGTGGAACACGATGATCAAAAACTTCGAAAAAGACGGCTACAAAAAATCCGAACTGAGCGCCTACACCTACAACACCAACACCTCGAATAAAACGCTGGCCGAAACCGAAGTCAAATCCCACGTCGAAAGCCTGCTGAAAGCGACGGGCGCCTCGAAGGTGGACATCATCGCCCACTCGATGGGGAGCCTCAACACTCGCTGGTACATCAAGTTCCTCGGCGGCGAAACCAAGGTCGACGACTGGGTCTCGCTGGGCGGGCCGAACCACGGCACCGAAACCGCGAACTTCTGCCTCGGCACCGCTTGCGAAGAGATGCGGGTCGGCTCCAAATTCCTCAGCGAACTGAACGCTGAAGATGAGACCCCGGGGACCGTCAACTACGGCACCTGGTGGTCGCCGTGCGACGAAATCATCAATCCGGACGAAAGCGTGATCCTCAGCGGCGCGAGCAACCACAAAACCGCTTGCATGTCGCATACCGCTCTGACCACGAACGAAACGGTCTACAAAGAAGTCCGCGAATTCGTCAAATAGCAGCGGCTTTACCGATATCCAAGGCGCGATCCTGG
>JBIOWB010000040.1:0-13655 GCA_044868125.1 Solirubrobacterales bacterium | reverse complement strand
ACTCAACCGCGAGCCATGGGCGAGCGGTGTCTGGGGAGGGAGTACCCGACCCCCGCACCATCAGGCGGTGCAGGACCCGGTGTCGACCGATTCCGCGGTGTGCTCGAGCGCCGCCCGCACCTGCTCGGCCGGAATCGCGAAGCCGCCGCGCGGGCCGCTGGTCGTCGCCGCGAACACGGTCCCGACCACGCGGCCGTCTCCGTCGACCAGCGGCCCCCCCGAGTTGCCGCTCCGCACCGCGCCGCTCAGCGCCGTGATCGTCCGTTCCACCGGACCGTTGCCGTAGGAGTCCTCGCTGATCGTCGCCCGGGTTTCGCCGATCCGCGCCGGCTCCAGCGCGTAGGGGCCGTTTTCGGGATAGCCGAGCACGGCGGCGTCCTCTCCCTCCCGTCGCCGCGAGCTGACCGGCAGCGGCGGCAGCGCCACGCCGATCCGCAGCAGCGCCAGGTCCTGGCGCGGGGCGTAGTAGATCGGAGTCGCATCGAGCTCGACCCCGTCCTGGGTGGTGACGGTGGTGTCCTCGGCACCGGCGATCACGTGGGCGTTGGTGACGACGATTTCCGGTTCGACCGCCCAACCCGAGCCCTCGATCCCCAGGCCGCAGGCGGTGCTCAGCACGCGCACCACCGAGTCGCCGGCGTGGAGGACGTCGGGGTCGGAGGCCACCGTCGAGTCGGGCGGGGCGACCGGCGCGGCCGGCCCCAGCACCGTCGGCGCCGGGTCGACCCGGTCGAGCGCGTTCAGCAGCGGTCCGGTCGGCGGCAGCACGTCGTTGAGGCTGCGCAGGATCGCCGACTGCTGGATGTCGGCCCGCAGCCGCGCCGTCGAGGGCGCGTGCAGGAGGACGGCGCCGAAGACCCAGGCGAGGCCGAGCGCGACCGAGGCGATCAGCGCCGCTCCACCGACGCCGTCGGCCGCGTGCAGGAACGGTCGCCGCACCAGCCTTTCCCGCAGTCCGAGGGCGAAGCTCTCCACCGTCACCGCCGCCAGCGCGCCCGCCAGCAGCGCTCCCAACGCCCCGCAGAGCGGCGCGTACGGCGAATCCGCCCCCTTGGTCAGGAGCAGCGGCCCGATCCGGCTGCCGACGAAGGCGCCCGCCGCGAACCCGACCAGGGTGAGGGCGCCGACGATCAGGCCCTGCCGGTATCCCCAGAGGGCAAGCGCGAAGGTGAAGGCGAGGATCGCCCAGTCCAAGACGGTCACCCGGAAATAGAAGCATGCCGGGAGAGCCTCCTTTACCTTTCCGCCGTGAACCGATTCCCGACGGAGGCGGAGCGCAGGCGTCGTCTCCTCACCCGAACCCTGCCGCTGGCGGTGGTGGCGCTGATCGCCTTCGTCGTCGGCATCACGGCCGGCAGGTCCGGCTCGCCGGAGAAGGACGCGGCCGGCCGCTTCGCCGACGCCTGGGAGCAGAAGAATCTCAGGTCGATGTACGCGGAGCTGAACGAAGCCTCGCGGGGGCGGGTGAGCCTCGAGGCCTTCGAAGCCGCCTACCGCGAAGCCGAGGAGACGACGACGGCGCGGACGGTCGAGGCCGGCTCGCCGGGGGACCCGGAATCGAGCGACGGGAAGAGCGTGGTGCCGGTCGACGTGGCGGTCGAGACCGTTGCCTTCGGCACCGTCGAAGAGGAGCTCGACGTGCCCTATGCCGACGGCGGCGTCGAATGGAACGCGAGCCTCGTCTTCCCCGGCCTGCGCGACGGCGAGGAGCTGGCCGCCGACGTCGAACTGGCCGAACGGGCGCCGATCCTCGCCCGCGACGGCACGCCTCTGGCCGAGGGGCCGGCCGAGGAACGCGAGCACCCGATCGGCAGCGCCGCGATCGACGTCACCGGCGAAGTCGGCGAAGCGCCAGAAGAAGAGTGGCCGCAGCTCGCCCGCCACGGCTTCTCGCCCGAGGTGCCGGTCGGGATCAGCGGCCTCGAGCGCGCCTTCAACACGCGGCTCGCCGGCAAGCCCGGCGGCAAGCTGCTGGCGGTCTCCGCCGACGGCTCCTCGGTCCGCTCCCTCGCCCAGTCGAAGCCGCGGGAGGGGGCGCCGGTGAAGACGACGATCGACCCCGATTTGCAGGAAGCGGCGGTCTCGGCGCTGGCCGGGCGCGTCGGCGGGGTCGCGGTGCTGGACGCGCGGCGCGGCGACGTGCGGGCGCTCGCCGGCCAGGCCTTCTCCGCCCCCCAGCCCCCGGGCTCGACCTTCAAGATCGTCACCACGACGGCGGCGCTGGAGGCGGGCGAGGTCAGCCTCGACGACGAGTTCGAAATCACCAACGGCGTCGACGTCGGCGGTCGCTTCCTCAACAACGCCAACGGCGAGTACTGCGGCGGCACCTTCCGCCAAGCCTTCGCCGAGTCCTGCAACGCGGTCTTCGCCCCGCTCGGGCCGGCGGTCGGCAACGACAAGCTGGTCGAAACCGCGGAACGGTTCGGCTTCAACTCGCCGCCGAGCCTCTACGCGCCGAAGATCGTCCGCGAAGTCGAACCCGAGGAATCGTCGATCCCGACCGAGATCGGCGAAGAAATCGACCTCGGGGTCTCGGCGATCGGCCAGGGCGAAGTGCTGGCGACGCCGCTGGAGATGGCGAACGTGGCGCAGACGGTCGGCAACGACGGGGTGCGGATGCCCACCTCGATCGTCGCCAACGAGAAGCTGCGGCCGCAGGCCGAAACGGTGGAGGTGATGTCGCCGAAGATCGCCAACGAGCTGACCGAACTGATGATCGGCGTCGTCACCGAAGGGACCGGCACCGCCGCCGCGATCCCCGAGGCCCAGGTCGCCGGCAAGACCGGCACCGCCGAGCTCGGGCCGAAGCCGGGCGAAGAGGAATCGGAAAATCCCGTCCAGATCAAGGACGCCTGGTTCGCGGCCTTCGCCCCGGCGGACAGGGCGAAGCTGGCGGTCGGGGTGCTGCTGATCGAAGCCGAAGCGGCGGGCGGGGAAGTCGCCGCGCCGATCGCGGCGGAAGTTCTTTCGGCTGGGCTCTGAGCGGGAGGGGGATCGGGGCAGTCCCTCCGTCGCAGAATTGGGAGGCTCCTCCGGGACTGCCCCGATCCCCTGACGAGTCTGGCCGAGCACCCAGGCCCACCTTGGGCGGCGCTGGGCCTTCTGGGAGAAGAGAGAAAAGCGACTACAGGTCTAGGGTTACTTCGCCCTTTTCGCCTGCGCCTTCTATATGCAGGGTTAGCGGGCGGTTCTCGGAGGCTTCTTCGGGGAGGAGGAAGATCGCGACCGAGCCCTCGATCGGGCCCTGCTGGGCGGGCGAGTCGAGCACCGGGATCTGTTCTTCGGGTTCGACTTCGCCTTCGAACGGCAGCGCGAAGATGCTTTCGCTCGGCAGCACCTCGTACTCCTGGTCTTCGGCGTCGGTGATCGTCAGCGTCGAGGGCAGCGTCTGCGGCTGGTCGCTCTCGTTCTGGACTTCGAAGAAGACGCCGAAGTAGCTCTCGCCTTGCGGGGGTTCCTCCTGGCCGACCAGGTATGCCGCGTCCTCGGTGTCGTTCGGGTTGAGGTAGCGCGAGAAGGTCACGTTGTACTTCAGCTCCCCCAGCTCCACGGGCTCGCCCTCGACGACTTCCTTGGAGTCGCTGGAGTAGCCGCAGGCGGAGACGCCGACGGCCAGCGCCAGGAGCGCCAAGAGCGCGAAGAGCGGCAGCAGCGTGCGGCGGGTGGGGTGCATCGCGGCGCGGAGTCTATATATCGCTAGGGGATGCCCGTCGCGTACCGGTTGCCGCCGGCGACGGCGATCCGCTCGGCGGCGGGCTGGTCGGACTCGAGTCGGTCGCGGAGGCGGCGCAGGGCCTCGCGCCAGCCGCGCTCCAGCGAGATGGAGCCGGCGCTGGCGATCTCGAGAACGCGGTCGACCGGGGTCGGTTCGGTCCCCTGGGCGACGCGGACGGTGGTCAGCGGCCCCGGGCCCTCCTTCAGCTCCCAGACGGTGTGGGTGCGGATCCGGTTGCCGCGCCCGGCCTCGCCTTCCTCGACGATTCGGTGCGGCTCTTCGGCGGCGACGATCGCGGTGTCCATCCAGACCTTCCGCAGCGGCGCCTTGACGCGGAAGCGAGCGCCGGCGCCGACCCCGACCGGGTCGATGCGGGTGAGGTGGAAGTCGGTGAGGAAGTGGTCGGTGAACGAGGGTCGGACGGCGAGGTCGAGGAGGGTCGCGAAGACCCGCTCGCGCGGGACGTCGATCTCGATCTCGGCGCTGACGGGACCCATCGGAGCGAGGATTCTAGATGCCCGGCCACCGATCTAACTTTTTTTGCTGGGAAGATTTACCGTGACAGGAATTAGGTACGGCAGTAGTATCGGAATACCAGTCAGGAAGGAGAGGTTTCCCATTTTCGAGAGCGCCGGCACGAGCCCGGCCGGCGAAGCGTATGCCACCGGTTCCATGCCCGGAGAGGGGACGTATTTCTGCCTCATCTGCGGCACCCAGCTCGCCCTGCGCGAGACCGATCTCCTGCCCGAGTGCCCGCGCTGCGGGACCTCCCGCTTCCGCCGCGACTCGATCTTCTCCTCCCGGCAGGAGCATGGCTCACCCACCGTCGAACTCGCGATCACCGTCGAGCACGAGCCGCCGAGGTGGCTCGACGAAGCCCGTGAGGAGCTGACCGAGCCCGGCTATCACCTGGCGATGCGGGAGCGGGGCAAGGTCCGGACCTTCCACCTCGAGGTCGGCTGGAGCAAGCTCGGCCGCTGCAAGCGGGCGGAGATCTACCTCGACGACCCCAGCGTCAGCCGGCGCCACGCGATAGTCGCCACCGATCCCGGGCAGCCACCCCGCATCCTCGACGACCGCAGCCTCAACGGCATCTTCGTCAACGGCCGCAGGAAGGAGTGGGCGGAGCTGAAAGCGGGCGACGAGCTGACGCTCGGCCGCTACCACCTGTACCTGCTGCACGTCTGATCGGGATTTGCCGCCACCCCCGTCCCTACGATCCCAAGCGGTGAACCCTGCCCCGAACGAACCCCCGCGCCCGCCAGGCGAGGAGTCGATCTCGGCCTCCGCCGAGCGCGCCCGCGCCCAGCTCCACGAGGAGATCGAGCGGGTTCGCCGCGGCGTCGAGCAGGTGCTCGACGAACAGAACGCCCCCCTCAACTCCGACATCCGCCGCGAGCTCGAGACGATGCAGGAGGACCTCCGCCGCTACGTCAAGACCCGCATCCGCAAGTCCCAGAAGCGCACCGACCGCTCCATCCGCCGCCTCGAAGACCGCACCGACGTCCTAGAAAAACGCCTCGACGGCGTCGACGCCGAGCGCCGCCTGGCCGAATGGCGCATCCACTCCGACACCGAGCACATGCTCGACGGCCTCCTCCAAGAGGTCCGAGCGATCGCGGACCGGTTGGAGGGGAAGAGCTAATCCCGTCCTGCCATCACCGCGTCGATTCGATCCAGCTCAGTAGCGCCTCTAGCTTGTAAGCCCAGAAGAGGGCTAGCCCATCCTCCTGCGCCGACTTGAGATTGTGTGCTTTGAAGACCCCCGAGAGAACAGCAACTGGAACCGTTTGTGCAGTGCCGAACTCCTGAATCCATTTCTTAGCCTTTGCTGCGGCATCGTTATTTAGACGCTTGACAGAGTTGGTTGAAGAGTTACTTACCTTGCACTCGATCGGCATCTTTCGACCATCCCATAGCCCCACAACGAAGTCTGCCTTACGAGTTCCGAATTGAGTCTCCCAGCAAAACTGACCCTTCTCCGGAGCATCAGGAAGCGTGACGATGGGCGTTGGCGCCACTTCTTCAAATTCGGCATCGAGAAGGGCGTCTGCTACGGCTTTCTCTTGTGCCTTCTTGCTCTCACTACGCCTAGAAGTTGAGGTTCTTTGAGTTGCCAACAGGGCAGCCGAGGCAAGCGCAGCGGCTTCGCGCTCCGCCTCCTCCGGTTCCCTTCCCTCGCTAACCCAGGGAAACCGTCGCCGATCGAGGGCCATAAGAACAGTCTCCACTACTCGCTGGGCCATATCGGGATTTTTCATCAGGCGGCTCGGAGCAAGGCTGGCATCCGTCAAGATCTTCAGATCGTCGGCCGAGATAGGAGGTCCAGCAAGGTACCGAAGGGCCTCAAGAAGGTTCGGATCGGTGAGCACCTCTAAGTTGGCAAGTGACAACTGGGTCAGATCCACAGTTGCCTCCAGAAGATCCTCGAAGATTCCTGTGTATTTGTCAAAAAGCTCTAGATACTGCTCTAGTGGCTCTTGAAGCCTTTCCTCTCGAAACTTTGTAATTGCAGCTCGTCGGTCCAGCTCGAGCTCATCATCCGACCAAGAAGGGGGCGAAATCGTGGCCATCGTCTTATACGACGTTAGGAATCAAAATCCGTTCGAACTCACCAGGCTCGAACTTGACCAATCCGCCCGCATAAGCGCGCCCTTGCCCTAAATCAATCGAGGAGCGAATCGCCTCTGCAACTCGATTGATTACTGAGGAACTCAACTGCTCCCGTGGATATATGCCATGCGCAATGTTGAGATTTCGGGCATCAGCCAGATTTCGAACGATCGCAGGAGGACGGCGCGCCATGTAAGTCGCCAGGATTGGCGCAGGCTCTCGAAGATCCACAGACCACCACGCAGGCCTACTTCTTGCTATGTACCCCTGGTGAACCCCTAGTCGTTTTGCGGCTTTTAAAAAGCGTTCAACAGGGCGGCGCTCCTCCTTGTCCAGGACGTCGAGCTCAGAGGGAAGACTTACAACCGCTTTCAGCTCCTCGTGGCTAGAGAGAGCAACCCCTGCGGCAAACAACTCACGCGCTCGGGTAACCGCCTTGACCAAAACCTTTTCTGGCAAGTCCGATTCACTAGGATCAACAACCCATACTCGATTAGCACCAGTTACAGCACCTCGGTGCACTCGGCAAATGTCTCCTAACTCTATATATCCATCCGGAACCTTTCGGGCTGCCCTAAGAAGCGGACTCCATCGTTTAGCCTCCGCCAGACGTTCGCGCCGAACCCGTTGACCTCCCTGGAGGTTGTCGAGATCAGATACAGACTTAACTCGCTTGAGGCGCAACGAGCGTGGTTTTGAGCCAGCTTCAAAGCAAGTGACGGCGCCAGTAGTTTGAGCATTCTCGAAAGGTTCTGCATCCGGGGCGATGACGTGTATTGACTGTCCCCCCAGTCCGTCCAAGAGGAGTTCCCTCATGAGGGACCCATAGTTGACATCCAGCCACTCCGAGGAAGTTATGAACGAGCCTCGATCACCCGGTTGCGCTTGGATCGCGGTGGCTAGAACGAAGTAAAGATGGAGACCTGAGAGTTGACTGACTGACAGCCCTCTCTGAGATGCCGTATGAGCGAGCCATCGCTTCCACTGCGGCGCAATCTTGTGATGTCGAACATACGGAGGATTGCCTATATAGAGCGTCCGACCCTCAATCGGGGGGCGCGAGAAGGATCTGTAGTCCTCTAGGGCTACTTCAGCGCGGTGTCCTTGCCACTTGGTTGCGAGGGTAGCTCGGGATAAAAGGGCAGCTACCGGATCAAGCTCGACAGCAATGATCTTCGCCTTGGGAAAAAGTTCTCCCGCTGCCACGGCAAAGCGAGCGGAGCCCGAGCCAGGATCAATGATCCGCTCTGGAGACGCTCCCTCGGATGCCCAATGAACCATGGCGTCGACAATGGCCTTGGGCGTATACACAGCTCCTTTATCCCGCCGGTCAGATGAGCCAAAGAGACGACAAAATTCATCACCGAGAGGGTCCTCGCCTTCTCTTAGGGCCTTTCGAAGTGCTCGAAGTTCAGACCGCTTTGGCTGGATTGGCTCAATTGACCGCAAAAGATCGATCTCAGGCTGCGATATGCCTGGAACCGTCTCGGCATCCAATGCAACAGCGGCCCCAAGCAGCTTCCGGAAGTCTACTTTTGCTTTCTTACGATCCCCGGCCACGACTGCTGAGCGTACTGCCAGTGGTAGACGTAAACGAGCAGCTGCGCCTCCTAAAGAGAGCCGCCCCACGCCCCCGTCCCTAAATCACTCGGTTGAGATGCTCGGGTCTGCCTGGACCTTGAGGGGGACGATCATCAGGAAGTTGCTGGTGGCGTCGGCGGCCAGGTCGAGGACGCGCTGGGCCTCGTCGTCTTGGCCGGTGGCGCGGAGCTCCTCGGCATAGCCGCCCAGGAGGTCGTCTAGGTCGATCAGGGCCTCGGCGTCCAGATCCTTGAGTTCGACTTTGGCGCCTTTGCCGAGGCGGCGTTCGATCGCCGCTCGGTCGATGTCGAAGGCGTTCTGGCGGACGTAGACGCGGCCGCCGGTCATGCCGGCGCAGGCCCAGGGGCCGATGTCGCCGAGGACGACGGCGCGGCCGCTGGTCATGTACTCGAAGGCGAAGCCCTTGGCGTTGGCGCGGTCGGCCATGGCGCCGCGGCTGTCGTCGATCGGCCCGTCGGGCTCGCCCGCGAGCACGACGTCCGCGCCCGAGAGGCGGATGCAGAAGCGGGAGTCGGCGCTGCCCTGGACGTAGAGCTTGCCGCGCTGCGCCCCGTAGGCGAAGGACTTGCCGACAGAGCCGTTGACGCGCTTGCCCTTCGCGCCCTTGCCCTTGAGGATCGCGATCGTCCCTCCCAGCATCGTCTTGCCGACGCCGTCCTGGGCGCCACCCTCGACGCGGATGTTGAGGCCGTAGGCGTTGAATGCCCCCAGGCCCTGGCCCGCCACCGAGCCGCCGTCGAACTCCAGGCTCGCCAGCACCTCGTCGCTCGGCTCCGGGCCGTCGTCGAAGATCCGCGACCGGGCGATCGCCCCCGCCAGCTCGGTCCCGAGCACGCGGTCGTTGGCGTCGGTCGCGCGCGGGAACCGGCTGCGGACCTGGGAGCCGCCGCAGACTTCCGGCGCCAGCGCCGCGATCTGGCTCGAGGCCTCCTTCGCCTCCATCCGGATCGGCCGCGCCACCACCAGGCCGGCTTCGGCCCGCGCGTCGGTTTCCTCGGCCACCGGCAGGTCGAGCGGTTCGAGGTCGAGGAACTCCTCCAGCGGCGTGATCAGCGGCGCCAGGTCGATCGAGTCCTTGGCCGCCACCTGCTCCAGCAGGTCGTAGCGACCGACCAGGTCCTGGGCGCGCTCGTAGCCGAGCGAGGCGACGACCTCTTTGACCTCCTCGCCCATCGCCTGGAAGAAGCGGGCGCAGCTCTCGGCGGCGCTGTCGACCTCCTGGGGGGTGAACTTCTTCAGCCCGTGCGCCTGCGCTTCCTCGGGCGTCTCGATCTGGGTGGCGATGCCGACGTGGCAGGTGTCGAGCTGGCAGCCGCGGCAGATCGTGCAGCCGAGGCTGACCATCGCCAGGGTGCCGAAGCCGACCCGGTTCGCGCCGAGGCAGTGCAATTTGACGATGTCGTGGCCGGTCCGGTAACCGCCGTCGGCCCAGATCTCGACCCGGTTGCGCAGCCCGGCCTCCATCAAGGCCCGGTGCACGGCGCGGGTGCCGATGTCGCTCGGCAGGCCGACGTGCCGCAGCGCGTGCTGGCGTGCGGCGCCGGTCCCGCCCTCGAAGCCCGAGAGGGTGATGATGTCGGCGCCCGCCTTGGCGATCCCGAGCCCGATCGTGCCGATGTTCGGCACCACCGGCACCTTGACCGAGACCCGCACGTCGGGGTTGACGGTCTTCAGCTCGTCGATCAGCTCGGCCAGGTCCTCGATCGAGTAGAGGTCGTGGTTGTTCGAGGGCGAGATCAGGTCGGTGCCGGGCGAGGCGTTACGGGCGGCGGCGACCTTCTCCGAGACCTTCTTGCCGGGCAGGTGGCCGCCCTCGCCGGGCTTGGCGCCCTGGCCGATCTTGATCTCGGCGACGTAGGAGCTGTTCAGCATCTCCGCCGAGACGCCGAACCGCCCCGAGGCCACCTGCTGCCCGCGCCAGTTGCGATACCGGCCGTACATGTCGCGGATCTCGCCGCCCTCGCCGTTGATGCAGAGGACGTTGATCGCCTTCGCCGCGTCGGCGTAGGCGCGGAAGGCGGGCTCGGACTGGGAGCCGAAGCTCATCGACGAGATCACGATCGGGTAGTCGTGGTGGCCGATGCCGGCGTCGACGCTGGCCGGGTCGACCGCCGGACGGTCGCCCTTCAGCCCCATGATGTGGCGCATCGAGATCGGGTTCTGCTTCTCCAGGTCCCGCACCTTCTCCGAGTACTCCGAGTAGGTGCCGCTGCCGTTGGCGGTCGCGATCGCCGCCTTGTAGACCTTCGGGTAGAAGCGGAACGTCTTCGCCGGTTTCGCCGCCGCGTCGTCGCCGCTGAGCGCGTGAGCGCGGGCGTTGGTGTCCTCGTCGAGGTCGGCGAAGCCGGTCCCCGCCGCCTCGGAAGCCGCGTAGAGCTCGGTCTGGAAGATCTCCGCCAGCTCCGGCTTGATCCCGATCGAGCTGAACTGGCGCGCGTAGCCGCGCACCTCGTGGATGCCGATCGTCGAGATCACTTTCTCGATCCCTTTGCGCAGCGCCGCGCAGAGGTTGGAGACGTCGGACTCGTAGTCCTCGACGCAGATCACCTCGATCATCACGTACGGGCAGACGCCGTTGGCGCCGAGCCCGAGCGCCAGCATCACGTCGTGGACGTTGCGGATCGCGGCCGAGCGCAGGACGATGCCGCAGCGCCGGCGCAGGTTCTCTTCGCCGGGCTCGACCTTGAACTGCTTCAGCGCCTGGTCGATCGCCGAGACGGCGAGATGCGGGTCGAGGTAGCGGCGGTCGGCCTCGTAGACGGTGCGGTCGGTGAGGACCAGCAGCTCGCAGCCGTTGCGGACCTTCTTCACCGCCTCCTGCTTGACCCGCTCGATCGCCCCCTGGGTCGTCTCCGACTCCAGCAGGGAGATGTCGACGGCGGCGTTGCGGCCGCTGAACTCCTCCCAGAGGTCCTCGAGCAGGTAGGTGTCGTGCTCGCGGGCGATCCTGCGGTAGGGCTCTTCGGCCAGCGGCGCCAGCTCGTGGTGGTTACCGAGGATCACCGGGAAGCCGGTTTCGACGGTGCCGGTGTCGGCGCCGGCGTTCTCCAGCGAGGGCCGCCGCCCGAACAGGGCGCGGGTCGAGAAGTGCTCCATCTCGCGTTCGCGGTCGATCGCCGGGTTGGTGACGACGGCGACCGTCTCCTTGAAGTAGTCGGCGAGGTTCTGCCGCTCGGGCGAGAGCGCCGCCAGCGGGCCGTCGTAGCCGAGCGAGCCGACCGGCTCGGCCCCGTTGGAGGCCATCTGCTGGACGAGTTTGACGTCGTCGCGCTGCCAGCCGAAGCCGGCGAGGACGCGGTCTGAGACCTTGACCGGCTCCTCGGGGCCGGCGTCGGAGTAGCCGGGGACGTCCCGGCCCTCGAGCGGGCCGCCGGTCTCCAGGGCGCGGTCGTAGCCGGCTGCCGCCTCGGCGCCGTTGCGCTCCAGCCAGCGGTCGCGGACGATCCGCAGCATCTCGTCGTGCGGGTGCAGCGTCGTCCGGCGCTCGGCGCGGTCGATCAGCACCAGCACCTTCTCGCCCGGGGCCAGCGGCTTCGGCTCGGAGCACATCTTGCCGACCGGGACGACGCCGGGCTCGGAGCTGAAGACGAAGTCGTCCTCGGTCTCCACCTGCCAGAGCGGGCGCAGGCCCATCGCGTCGGCGGAGAAGACGCACTCGTCGGTGTGGCGGGCGATCAGCGCCACCGGGCCCTGCGCGAACGGGCCCATCGTCTGGTGCAGGTACATGTAGAAGGCGTGGAGGTCGTCGGGCAGCCGGCTGATCTCGTGAACGATGGGCGGCACGACCATCTCCATCGCCTCGGCGAGGCTTAATCCCTCGCGGCTGACCAGGGTGTCGATCGTGCGGTTGAGGTCCTGCGAGTCGGAGGAGTCGGGCTGGATCGGGACCGCCAGCATCTTCGCCTCCTGGCGCAGCTGCTGGATCGTGTTGATCTCGCCGTTGTGGCCGAGCACCGAGAAGGGCTGCACCCGCTTGAAGGAGGGCCAGGTGTTGGTCGAGTAGCGGTTGTGGCCGAAGCAGCCGATCGTCTCGAAGCGGGGGTCGCGCAGGTCCGGGTAGTACTCGCCGAGCACCTTCGGCGAGCCCATCACCTTGTAGACGCAGGTGGTGGCGGAGAGGGAGGGGATGTGGACGTCGAGCTCTTTCTCGAGGTCGACCATCAGGTCGAAGAGGACGTCGTCGCGGGTCTTGGCGTCGGTGACGAGGCCGGCGACCTGCCAGAAGATCGGCTCCTCCTCGCGCGCGGTCGGGCCGAGGGCGGGCGAGTTGACGACGCCGACCCGCTCGGCGAGGACCCGGAAGCCGCCCGCGGCGAGCAGCTCGCGGGCGTCGTGCTTGACCTTCTCGACATCCTGGGAGCGCTCGACGAAGATGTGGGCGACGGCGAAGGCCTCGTCGGTGGCGAGCGAGGGGTCGTGACCGCCGGTGCGCACCTCCTCGGCCCAGATCTTGCGCGGGATGTCGAGCAGGAGGCCGCAGCCGTCCCCCTCGCCGTCGACGTTGCCGGCACGGTGGAGCATCTTCTGCAGGGCGGGAATCGCCAGCTCGATCGGTTCGTGGCTCGGCGTCGAGTCCTTGCGGACAGACGCGTAGATGGCGCAGGCGTCTTTGTCCTCAACGCTGGGCGGCGAGACGAGCGGGCGGTAGGGGCGCTCTGGCGAATAGCGCTCGACGCGAGCGCTGCGATCGGACTGGGTCTTCAATTTCTGACCTCCCGGGTTCCACGCCTTCTTCGAGCGGGCGCGCGACGGGTTGACGAGTTCGCGAATTATAGGCGCGGGGGTCAAGTCTCCCCCCTGCCGATCGGTTTTTCCTGCGTTTTGCGGGAACTACGCCCCTCTGGCCGGGATCAAGCCCAGGACATCGGCTCGTAGCCGCCCTCGGGCTCGACACCGATCAGCAACGCGGTGACGGGAGCGTCGGAGCGGTTGAGGATTTGGCGCGTCGCCGCCGGCTCGATCGAGGCGAAGGTCCCCGCCGGCGCCGGATGGTCCTCGCCGTCGAGCCGCATCACCGCCTCGCCCGCGAGGATCGCGTAGACCTCGACCTGGCCGCTCTGCGCCTCGTCGTGCTCGGGGATCTGCCCACCGGGCCCGATCTCGACCAGGTTGTAGCCGAAAGCACCGGTGCCGAGCGCCTTGCGGGCAAGCAGCCAGGTGCACTCGCCGGACCCCTCCATCCGCTCGAACTCGTCCTGATGCTTGATCGTGTAGTTCGCCATGGGTAGGTTCGACCCTAACCGCCGATGACCGATTCAGGCAAGGACTCAGCCGAGGCGCTGCACCAAGCGATCGATCGCTACAACGCCGCCTGGAACGAGCATGACCTCGACGCGATCATGTCGATGCACGCGCCGGACATGGTCTTCGAGAACCACACGGCGGGCGAGTCGGCGGTAGGCGAGGGGGCACGCACCCACATCGGCTCGATCTTCGAGACCTGGCCCGACATCGCCTTCACGACGCGGCGGCTTTATGTGCGCGACGGGCTGGTCGTGCAGGAATGGACCGCGGCCGCGACGCACACGAACACGATGCGCCGCGGCGACCTCGTCGCCGAGCCGACCGGCGAGCGCGTCGAGTGGGACGGCCTCGACGTGATCCCGTTCGAGAACGGCCTCGTGAGGCGAAAGGACGTCTACTCGGACTCGGTGTCGATCCTCCGCCAGCTGGGGCTGCTCTAGGTCGCGCTCCGCCCGGTTCCGGGTTGACGGGCCAACCCATG
>JBIOWB010000039.1:0-33746 GCA_044868125.1 Solirubrobacterales bacterium | reverse complement strand
CCGGCGTGATCCAGATGGGGGTGCGGAGCTACGTGCCGGCGCTGGGGCGGTTCCTCACGCCGGACCCGGTCATGGGCGGATCGGCCAACGCCTACGACTATGCCAATCAGGATCCGATCAACAAGTTTGACTTGAACGGCGAATGCCCTGACTTTGTCGGCAAGGGATGCTCAAGGGGTAATGGTTACAGAGCGAAGAACGCACGGCAGCTGAAGAGAATCGCTCGCCGCGAAGCAAGGGCTCACAATGTAAGTAATGCAATCGTGAAGCCTAGAAAGTGCACGGCCATCGCTTGTACGGTGCATATTGAATATGCCGGGAATAATGGATTCATCGAAAATGTTGCTAATAAGGTAGTCGACTACCTAATCACTCACAACCCAACTGATCCCAACGTCACTAAGCATTGGGCTGAGGAAATTTGGGGAGGCCTAAATTCGCCGGCGGGACAACGTGCGGTTGGCTGTGCATCGGCGGCTACCGAAGCCTGGATTGAATCGGCTGCGGTCCGGTCGAGTTACCCTGTTGCCGGACTCATTTCATCGGCTCTATACACGGCGACTCGCTGCGCAATTGGTGCCGTAGAATAATGAAGATGCTCGTATGCGCCTATCAATTGACCCAATGATGAAACGGGGATTTAGCGAGGAAGCTGTTCCAGCACAGATATTCTGCGCTGGCGCTCTGCTAGCAATAGGCGCCTCGGCGCAGCTCGTGAGTACCCCTACTGCTGCTGGGCTTGGAGTTAGCGGCCTGGGCTTCCTTTTGGCGTGGCTGCTCCTGCAAGGCAGCAGGATCGCGTGGGTTGTGACGCTTGCATCTTCGCTCGCCCAGATTGTGGTCTATTTAGTGGACGTCGAGTACTTGCTCGCAACGCTTTTAGGCGGCGTTATAGCGGTGCTGTTGATTGCGCCTGCTTCATTTCGATTTATTTGGAGCCGAAGGAAATCTGCAAAGAAGAGGTCGGGTGGGGGTGCTCTTCGAGCACGCATTGAAGAAACGGGTTATCGCGTGCTCGCGCGAATTGCTGGCTGGCAGGTTGATTCGGCGAGAGAGCAACCTCATCAGCGGCGGCATTTAGGACTGCTGACTTGGAGGTTGGGCGTCGGGGCGCTGCTACTGCTTATTCCCGTGGCTTTGACTCATCGTTGGGACAAGCAACATCATAACCACAATCGATTCGTTGATGTTCTTGCTGAAGTTGTATGGGCGATTTGGGCCGTCGACGTCCTTGCGCTCTTGCTCGTAGGTCTATTCGCAATGGCTTTCCGGCTGGGAGCAAGTTCGGCTCAATCTAAAGAGCAAAACGGAAAAAATATCAACGCCTAGTCCAGGGTGGTGTGAGAAAGGCACAATGAGGCAACCTAAACTTGCCACGCCGATAGAGAAATAGACATCATGATTTCCCTTTTGGCCGCCCACCTCAACTACATCAAGGCCTCAACCTGCGGTGCGGGCTGCACCTGGCTCGACTTTGTCCTCGATCAACGGCCAGATCCTCTCCGAACGACGTGGCGGCTTCAGGGTCACCCGACGAAAAGGCACGCTCTTTCTACCACAACTCTCTCGTTATGAGCATGCGGAGCATAGTTCCCGAGACTGTTGAGGTCGATCTGCCGAGTCCCTTCAATGGCCACGCTCTCTACTCCCAGAGTCCAGGGGCTCCTGCGACCTGGACGGCGACTTAAGTGTCGAGATGCCAGGTGCCGGCAGCATTTCGCTTGCTGGCGTCGGTTACCAGCGCAGCCCTATGTCGCGGCAGGGTTGACAGCTGCCGCTACCAAAGGGCCTAAGCAAGCCTTGATGGTGTGGCAATGGCTTTAGTCGAAGTGCAACGTGTATCGGGCCGGTTCACTGAGCACCTGGCTCCATTCGAAGTGGTGATCGACGAGGAGGTGGTCGGTTAGCTGGGCCCAGGCGAATCTTGGGCTTTCGAGGTGCCTACCGGCTCTCATGAGGTCTTCGTGCGGATCTACTGGTGCCGGAGCGAAAAGGTGGATGTCCACCGTGAGGATGGCCAGCAGCTGACCTCTCGCTGCGAAACGCGCGCCAGGCTGCTGACCGACGGCTACTGGGCGACCATCGGCCGTCGCCGCTACCTGAGGCTGATTCAGGTCCCATCCGAAGGAGGTGGCCAGTCGGATACGGCCATCGAGTACAGGGGAGTCGATGTCGTCCCGTCGCCCCCCGGCGATAGGCGCGTTCTCAGCGCGCACCGCCGTCGAAAGCCAGCCGTACCCATACCACTGCTGATAGCGACGGGTGTCGCGTCCTCGGCCGTGAGCCACGGCTTCGACTTCCTCATCAGCATGTCGATTATATTTATCGCGGTACAAGCGGTCATTGCGATCAACTTTCATCTGCTCTCGTCGAGCTTGGCCTCGGAACCTAGGATCAAGTCCCATGACCCCTTCCGGTTCCGAGCCATTGAAGAGGCCATCCTCAGCTGTACCTTTGCGGTGGCCGGAGTAGCGAGCCTCACCGGGCTGCTACCTGCGGGCAACCTCGCCGGCTGGCTTGCAATGGGCGCGGCCGCCGTGGGCGTCGCGAACCTCATTGCGACTCGTAGGTAGTCGGGGACCGGTGACGAGGCCTCAAAACGCGGCGATGGCCTAGCGGGAGACAAGAACTCGTCAGCAGCTAGATCGCCAGTCGACTCTGCGAGACAACGGTCGGGACTTCAGGGACTTCATGCCCGTTAGCGTCACGGCCGCATGCCCGACCTCCTGATTCTCTTCCTCGCGGCCTGTGGGACCGCGCTTGCCACCGGTTTGGGGGCGATTCCGGTCTGGTTCCTCGGTCGCCGGGCCGAGGCGTTGACGCCCTTCCTGCTCGGGGTCGCGGCCGGGGTGATGGGGGTCGCGTCGATCTTCGGGCTGCTGGCCCCGGCCGCCGAAGAAGGCTCGGTGTGGGAGGTGCTCGGGGGGCTGTTCGCCGGGGGGATCCTGCTGGGAGTGGCGCGACGGCAGTTGCGGCCGGAGGCGGCCTTCATGGGACGGCGGGGGCCAGGGGTACGGACCTCAGCGCTGGTCTTTGCGGTACTTTTCGTACACAGCCTTCCTGAGGGCCTGGCGGTGGGGACTGCATATGCATCGGATCGAGCGGGGCTCAGCCTGTTCGTGATCCTTGCGATCGCGATCCAGAACGTCCCGGAGGGGACGAGCGTGGCGATTCCGATGGAGACGGCGGGGTTCGGGCGCACGCGGCAGTTCTGGGCAGCGGTGGGAACGAGCGCGCCGCAGCCGGTCGGGGCGGTGATCGCCTACCTGGCGGTCGAAGAGGTGAGCGCCCTGCTGCCGTTCTCCTTCGCCTTCGCCGCGGGCGCGATGTTGAGCTTGATCGTTTTCGAGCTGCTGCCGCGGGCGTTCGGCGACCGGCGCCGGCAACTCGTCCCCGGCGCCGGGCTGGCGGTAGGGGCGACTCTGATGCTGCTGCTGGATCTGGTGCTTGGCGTATAACGGAACGCACCCGAGTCCTGCCGCGTGTATAACCGGTATGAGATGTCGGAGTTGTTCGACGAAGTTCAAGAAATCTTGGAAGCGGAGGCGCGGGATGTCGTGGCCTCCGGCTGGGCGGAGGTGAGGGTCGGCGAGGACACGATCGGGCCAACGCTCTACCTGGAGCCGATGAAGCTGGAGGCGGCGCCGCTCGAGATCTACTTCGATTCCGACCAGCTGCTCGTCTGCTACCCGGGACGCAACAGCATGGTGGTCGAGTTCTTCTCCGAGGATCCGGAGGAGATCAAGCCCGGGGTGCGGGCGCTCGCCGCCGCGGTGGTGGCGGGCGAGTACGTGGAGCGGCTGAAGGAAGGCACCACCGACGTCGAGGCGCAGTGGCCCGGTCCGGAGGGCACGCAACGAGCGACGCGCAGCGTCATCGCCGTCCCCGGGGCCAAGGACAACCCCTGGCGCGACCACAGCTACGAGCCGTACTAGAGCACCGCCAGCACGCCAAGCGCCAGCACGCTCGCCGCCACCACGACCAGCGCGATCGCCGTCGTCGCCCGGTCGAAGCGGCCGAGGGCGTTCTCGCCCATCAGCTCGCGGTCTTTCGCCAGCGAGCGGATGAACGGCAGCAGGACCAAGAGGAGGACGGCGTTCAGCGCCTGGGTGAGGAAGAGGATCTCGATCAGCGGCGCGCCGGGGATCAGCACCAGGCAGGCGGCCACCGCGGTGACGGCGGCGAAGCTGAGGTAGAAGGTGCGCGCCTCGGCGAAGCTGTCGTCGAGGTCGGCGCGGCGGCCGAGGGTCTCGGAGAACGAGTAGGCGGTGGAGAGGGGGACGATCGCCGCCGCCAGCAGCGCCGCGCCGAGGAAGCCGAGGCCGAAGAGGGCCGCGGCGGCGCCGCCGACGAACGGCTCCAGCGCCCGCGCCGCGTCGCCGGCGGAGTTGACGTCGACCCCCTGCGCGTGCAGCGTCGCCGCGCAGGCGACGACGACGAAGAGGCCGATCACCCCGGTCAGCACAGCGCCGGCGATGACGTCGACGCGCTCGTAGCGCAGGTCCTTCACCCCCAGCCGCTTGTCGACCGCGTAGGACTGGATGAAGGCAAGGCCCCAGGGCGCGAGCGTCGTCCCCACCGTCGCCACCGCGACCAGCAGCGCGTCGCGGTTGAGCGGGATGCTGGGGACGACGAGGCCTCGGGCGGCCGCGCCCCAGTCGGGGTGGGCGGCGATCCCCGCGATCACATAGGCGACGAAGACCGAGCTGAGCAGGAGCAGCAGGTGCTCGACCCGGTGGAAGTTCTCCCGTAGGACGAGCGCCGAGACCGCGATCGCCGCCACCGGCACGCTGGCGTAGCGGCTGGCCCCGGTCAGCAGGTCCATGCCCGCCGCCACCCCGGCGAACTCGGCGCAGAGCGTGCCGGTGTTGGCGATCGCCAGCGCCGCCATCACCACCATCGCGGCGTGGCGGCCGTAGCGCTCGCGGACGAGAGTCAGCAGCCCCTTGCCGGTGACGACGCCGAGCCGCATCCCGACCTCGTGGAAGACGATCAGCGCCGCGGTCGAGAGCAGCAGCACCCAGAGCAGCTCGTAGCCGTACCGGGCGCCGAGGATCGAGTAGGTGGTGATCCCGGCCGGGTCGTCGTCGGAGAGGCCGGCGAGGACGCCCGGCCCGACCACCGCCAGCAGCGCCGCCAGGCCGCCCGCCCGCAACAGGCGCCCACGGTGGCGGGCGACGCGCCAGTGCGTGTGGCGTCCCGGGGTGCGGTGCGCGCGGCTCATCGGCGCACATACGGTGACGCCGCGCCCCGACGTTTCTGACTTCATGCCCCCGAATAGGGGTCTCTGCTCAGACACGCCCCCGCGGGATAGACTCGCCGCGTACATATCGGTCGGTGGTCAAGGGAAGTCCGGTGCAAGTCCGGCGTGGTCCCGCCACTGTGACCGGGTGGAGGAGTTCGCGGGCGCCGTCGCGCGTCAGCCACTGGGGGCGACACCGAGCCTCCGGGAAGGCGCGTCCTCCCTGATCCCGGAAGCCAGGAGACCTGTCCCCGGCCTAGCCAAGACAACCCTCGAGGAAAGGGTGGCGTAAATGCCAAGAATCACCCCGTTCCGGCTGGCGGCCGTGTGCGCGCTGGCTCTCTCTCTAACCCTGGCCTTCGCCACGGGCGCTGCGGCCAAGGGCTTCAAGGCCGAGCTGCGCGTGGTCGGCGCCGGCGGCAAGATCCTGGTCGAAAAGCCGATCGCGACCGCAACCACCACGGTCAAGACCAGCCCCAAGGCCGAATGCTTCGGCAAGGGGAGCGGCGGCAGCGGCGACCCGGTCACGATCAAGGGCAACACCGCGATGGGTCTGCTCGCCCACGCCTCGAAGTCGGTGGCGGCGCTGAGCCCGCTGCTGATCAGCGACAGCTTCGACTTCGGCCTCGCCCTGTGCGGGATCGGCTCGAGCGTCGCCAAGGGCAAGTCCTCCTGGTACCTGAAGATCAACCACGCCTCGCTCTCGGTGGGCGGTGACGCGGCGACCATCAGGCCCGGCGACGAAGTGCTCTGGGACCTGGCGCCCTCGTTCCCCTACCCGGACGAGCTGGTGCTGGAAGGGCCGGACAAGGCGAAGGCCGGGATGCCGTTCACGGTGCGCGTCTTCTCCTACGACGAAAAAGGGAAGAGCAAGCCGGCGAAAGGCGTGAAGGTGACCGGCGCCGGCGAGCCGACCGGGGCCGACGGCCGCACCACGGTGACGCTGAGCAAGCCGGCGCGGCTGATCGCGCGGGCGGCGGGGGAGATCCCCTCGGCGCGCCTGCCGGTCTGCATCGGCGCCAAGTGCCCGAAGTGACGCCGACCCGTTCGAAATGACCGGACCCCGCGGCACGGCGGTCGCGATCGCGCTGCTCCTGGCGGCGCTCGCGGTCGCCGGCTGCGGGCTCGGCCCCGGGTCCGACGTCGGCGCGGTGGGGCTGACGGTGACCCGGGAATACGGGACGGTGCCGGTGATGCGGCGGTCGCTGGAGGCGAAGGAATCGGACACCGTGATGCGGCTGCTGGAACGCAACGTCGCGATCGAGACCCGCTACGGCGGCGGCTTCGTCCACTCGATCGAGGGCGTCGCCGAGGGGGAGCGCGGCGGCGACCCCTACGACTGGTTCTTCTACGTGGACGGGACCGAGTCTCCGGTGGGGGCGGCGGAGGTCGACGTCCAGGGCGGCGAGCGGATCTGGTGGGACTACCGCGACTGGTCGGCGACCAATCACGTGCCCGCGGTTGTGGGCTCGTGGCCGGCGCCGTTCACCGACGGGGTTGGCGGAAAGCGGTACCCGGTGGCGATCGAATGCGATGGCGGCGGCAGCGCCTGCGGAACGGTGCGGTCGGCGCTGGAAGGCGAAGGCGTCGAACTAGCCTCGAAATCTCCCAAGGGCGCGATCCGGGTCCTGGTCGGCCCCTGGGACCGCCTGCGGGATGATCCAGCGGCGCGCCTGATCGAGGAAGGCCCAGCCGAAAGCGGCGTCTACGCGGACGTCGAGCCGACTGGGGACGGCTATGAAGTTGTGGCCTTGGACGAGGGCGGCGCGAGAGCCGGGCACCTGGGCACCGGCACCGGCACCGGCACCGGCCTGGTCGCCGCCACCAGCCGCTACGGCGGGCCGCCCGTCTGGCTCGTCACCGGCGGCACGGCAGCGGCAGTGCGCGCTGCCGCCGAGGCCCTCGACGCGGAGCACCTGCGCGACCATTACGCGGTGGCGATCGAGGATGGGAAGACGACGCCGCTGCCGGTGGCGGGGAGATGAGGTCGCCGTTCGCCTACGTGCCGCGGTGGGGGCCGCTGCAGCTGGCCTCGCCGGGCGCCGCCGTCGCCTACCTCGGCGCGATCGTCGCCGTCGCCTTCCTCTATTCGAACCCGCTGGTGCTGGTCGCGGCGGGAGTGGCGGCGACCTTTGCCGGCCACCTCGCCGGTGCTCGCAACGCCGTCCGCGCCGGGCTGCGGCTCGGTCTCTCGCTGGCGCTGCTGATGGTCGTGGTCAACGCCCTGGTGACCAGCCGCGGCGAGACCGTGCTGGCGCGGCTCGGCGATTGGCCGTTGCTGGGGCGGGTCGACGTCACCCTCGAGGCGCTCGTCGCCGGCGTCTCCTACGGCCTCGTCGCCGCGGCGAGCATCGTCGCCTTCGCCGTCTACTCGGCCTGCGTCGACCCCGACCGGGTGCTGCGCGCGCTGCGGCCGCTGGCCGGGCGCTCGGCGCTGACCGCGACGCTGGTCTCGCGCCTGGTCCCGGTCGCCGCCGCCGACGCGGGGCGGCTGCGCGACGCCGCCGCGCTGCGCGGCCCCGGTGCCGCCGCGGTCGGCAAGGCGGCGCTGGCGCGGCGACTGCTCGCCGGCTCCCTCGATCGCGCCGTCGACGTCGCCGCCACCCTGGAGCTGCGCGGCTACAGCCTCGACGCCCCCCGCGCCCGCGCCCGCCATGCGCGCTCGCGCTACGACCGCCGCTTCTACGCCGTCGCCGCCCTCGTCCTCGTCACCGCGATCGCCGGCAAGCTCCTCGGCGCCGACGACTTCCAGACCTACCCGTCGATAGAGATCGGCCTCGGCCCGGCCACGATCGCCGTAGCCGCCATCGTCGCCCTCAGCGGCCTCACCCCCCTGAAACGCCCCCGATCCACCGCCGACGGGACGGAAACGGTCCTATATGGACCGAAATCGTCCCGTCGGCGGGTGAAGCGGGAGGTGGCGCGTGTCTGAGCTGGCGATCAGGCGCGGGGCGGCGCCGGCGCTCGCGGTGGAGGGGTTGAGCTATGCCTACCCGCACGCGTCCACGCGGGCGCTCGAGGACGTCTCGCTGGAGGTCGCCCCTGGCGAGTTCGTCCTCCTCGCCGGTCGCTCGGCCTCGGGCAAGTCGACGCTGCTGAAAGCCGCCTGCGGCCTCGTCCCGCACTTCCACGGTGGCGAGATCGAGGGGGAGGTCCGGGTCGCCGACCTCGATGCGCTCGCGGCCGGCCCCGGCGAGCTCGCGGCTGCCGTCGGCTACCTGGCCCAGGACCCGGAGACGCAGGTCGTCTCGACCACGGTCGCGGCCGAGATCGAGCTGCCGCTGGAGCTGCGCGGCGACGCTCCGACCGATCGGGCCAGGGCGGCCGAGGAGGTCGCCCTGGCCCTGGCGATCCCGCACCTGCTCGACCGCGCCACCGACACCCTCTCCGGCGGCGAGCTGCAGCGGGTCGCCCTCGCCGCCGCACTCGTCACCCGCCCCCGCTTGATCCTCCTCGACGAGCCGACCTCCCAGCTCGACCCGGTTGCCGGCGACGAGCTGATCTGGCTCCTGCGCCGCCTCAACGAGGAGTGGGGGGTGGCGGTGCTGCTGGCCGAACACCGGCTGGAGCGCTGTCTGGCGGCGGCCGATCGGGTGGTCGCGATGGACGAGGGGACCGTCGGCTTCGACGGAGCCCCTGCCGACTTCCTCATGTGGGCCCACGTGAACGATCCCGCCCTGACGACGCCGGCCGCTCGTCTCTTCTCGCTCGCTGACATCGATCCGTTGCCGATCGGCGTACGCGATGCGAAACAAACGCTCCGCGGGACGGGGATCGCGCACTCTCCTCACCAAGCAAGTGGGAGGGCGCGCGATCCCCGTCCCCAGGCGCCGGCCCTACAAGCGAAGGGCTTGTGGGTGGAGTTGGGTCAAGGGGAGGAGGCGAGGGACGTCCTTCGCGGCATCGACCTCCAATTGCGTCCGGGGGAACGGGTGGCTTTGATGGGACGTAACGGCGCCGGGAAGAGCACCTTCCTCCGCACGGCAGCCGGCCTGCACGAGCCGGTCGCCGGAAAGATCGCGGTCGACTCGATCGCCCTGCTCACCCAGAACCCCAGCGACTACCTGGTCCGCGAGCGCGTCGGCGACGAGCTGCCGGGTGAGAAGGGGATGGCCGCGCTGCGGGTCGTCGGCCTGGAGCACGCGATCGACGCCGACCCGCGCGACCTCTCCGGCGGCGAGCGGCAGCGGTTGGCGCTGGCGATCGCACTCGCGGGCCGCATGGAGGGCAAGCGGCTACCCGGCGTCGTCGCCCTCGATGAGCCCACGCGCGGTATGGACCGCGCCCGCAAGAGCGATTTGGTCGCGCTGATCGAGAGCCTCGCCGCCAATGTCGAGTCTGTCTCGCATAGGGAGACAAACTCGACACGCGGCGCGGCCGTCGTCGTCGCAACCCACGACGTCGAGTTCGCTTCCGAGTTCGCCGAGCGGGTCGTGCTGCTCGGCGACGGCGTCGTCATCGCCGACGGGCCGATGGAGGAGATCCTCTCCGGCGGCTGGTACTTCGCCACCGAGATCGCGCGGGTGCTTGACCTGCCGGGGGTCGTCACCCCGGAGCGGGGAGCCACCGTGCTGAAGGGGAGGGAGCGATGAGCTGGCACCTGGCCAGCTTCCTCATCCTCGGCCTGGTGCTCGTCGCCGGCTTCGTCTGGTACGAGCGCTCGCGGCCCCCCTCGCAGGTCGTCGCCCTCGTCGCGGCTTTGGCCGCCCTGGCGATCGTCGGTCGCATCGCCTTCGCCGCCTTCCCCAACGTCAAGCCGACGACCGACATCGTCGTCTTCGCCGGCTATGCCCTCGGCGGCGCGCCGGGCTTCGCGGTCGGCGCCCTCGCCGCTCTCGTCTCAAACTTCTGGTTCGGGCAGGGGCCGTGGACGCCGTGGCAGATGGCCGGATGGGGTCTCTGCGGCGTGCTCGGCGCCGTTCTCGCGCTCGGATTCCGCGACGCCGGCCGCTTCGTCCTCGCTGCCGTCTGTGGCTTTGCAGGCATTTTGTACGGCGCTCTGCTGAACTTCTCTTTGATGGCGACCTATGGAGGAGATCTGTCGTGGAAGCACTTCTGGGTGCTCGAGGGTCGCGCGATCCCGTTTGAAGTCGCCCATGTGGCCGCCAACGTCGTCCTCGCGCTCATCGCCGGTCCGGCGATGGTGCGGATGCTGACTCGCTTCCGCGAGCGCTTCGAATGGCGGCGGGACGGGGCCCCGGGGACCCCTGGCGATCGCGGCTTCGGCGCGCCTCTGCGCAGCGGTGGGGTCGCGGCGCTGCTTCTGGCGCTGACCCTGGTCGCGCTCGCGCCGGCCAGCGCCCAAGCCTCTCCCGCCACCCGCGGCGCCGATTGGCTTGAAGCCCAGCAGCGCCCGAGCGGAGGTTTCGCCGCCGATTCCGGCCGTGAGGCCGGAGCGGAAATGACCTCCTGGGCGATGCTCGCCATGGCCGCCGTCGGCCGCAACCCGCTCGACGTGACCAAAGCGGGCAGATCGCCGGTCGACTTCCTCCGCTCGCACTCCAACGAAGTCAAGGACGCCGGCGACGTCGCCCGCACGATCCTCGCCCTCGAGGCGACCGGCGTCGACCCTCGCCACTTCGCCGGCGAAAACCTGGTCGACCGTCTGCTTGCGGAACGGCGCCAGAGCGGCTCTTACCAGGGCTGGCCGGCGACCAGCGCCTACGCGGTCCTGGCCCTGCGGGCGGCCGACGCCGAGGACGCGACGGCCGCGACCGTGGCCTGGCTGCGCAAGGTGCAGGCCAGGGAGGGTGGCTGGGGGAACGAACCCGGCGACCCGAGCACCGCCGAGATCACCGGCGCTGTTCTGCAGGTGCTGACGCCCGGCTCGAAGGCGAGTGAGAGCGCCCTCGACTACCTGCGCAAGGCCAAGCGCCCGAACGGCGGCTTCGCTCCGGGCAACAACCTCGCCGCCAACGCGCAGTCCACCGCCTGGACCTGCGAAGGCCTGCTCGCCGCCGACAAGGACCCCGGCACCTTCGGCCAGGGCAGGAGCTCGTTCACCTACATGCGCGATCTACAGGCCGAAGACGGCCACTTCCTCAAGGCCCCCGGCCAGGACGCGGACCCCGTCTGGGTCACCTCGAACGCGATCATCCCGCTCGCCGGCCGGTCCCTCCCCATCTCCGCTCCCCCGCGTGAGCCAAAGCCGAAAGGGAATTCTTCTTCCGCCGACTCCGCGAGCTCGACCGGTGGCGTCTCGTCCTCCGGTGCCCCCTCGTCGGCGAGTGGCAAAGGCAACCTGGAAGCGCTGGAAAGCTTCGGCGGCGAGAGCGGCCGCGGCGACGGGAGCGGCGGATCCTCCGCGGGGCAGTCGTCGCCCGCCGGCAAGGGCGGCGCCGGGTCGCGGTCAGGGGGTGGCTCTTCCAGTGGCCAGGCTCCGCGGGGGAGCCTCGGCGACGTTCCCGACACCGCCCCGTCTGAAGCCACGGCTCCGCCGAGCGACGCGACCGGTCAGCCCGCCTCCGAAAGCGCGGACGATTCGAGTAGTGGCACCGCGGGAGCGATCGTCCTCGGCCTGCTCGCCGGCTGCCTCCTCTTCGCCTTGGGCCTCGCCTGCCGCCGCGGCTGGATGCGCTGGCGCTACGGCCTCTAGGTCACACATTTGCCGCAGAGGCGGCCCTCTAAATTTGCGTTCGCGTCTTGTTCCGTCACAGACAAAGAATTACGTTAGGATCATGGTTGTGATGGCAAGGGAGAGCTGGACCGACGGCCGCCTCGACGAGTTCAAGGAGAGCGTCAATCGGCGCTTCGACGAGGTTGATCGGCGCTTCAACGAGGTTGATCGGCGCTTCGACGAGGTGGACAAGCGCTTTGACCGGGTCGACAAACGGTTAGACCGCGTTGACAACGACATCAGGGAACTGCGCCAGATGATGATTCAAGGGTTCTTCGTCTTGGTCGGAATCCAGGCTACGAGCATTCTCACCATGATCGGATTGAGGTTCTTCTAGCTATACCCTCGACGGATGGACGTCGAGACCGCGATTCGCACGCGCCGCACGCACAAGGCCTACGCGCCCGAGCCGTTGCCGCGCGAGGAGATCGACGCCCTGCTGGAGCTGGCGAGCTGGGCGCCGAACCACAACCTGACGGTGCCGTGGCGCTTCCGGGTGATCGGTCCCGAGACGCTGCGGCGACTGAAGGAGGTGGCCGGGCCGGAGGGCGCCCCGAAGCTCGACCGGGCGCCGACGCTGATCGTCGTCTCCTGCGTGCTCAGCGGCGACCCGGTGGAAGAGGAGGAGGACCTGCACGCGACCGCCGCCGCCTCCTACATCGTCCTCCTCGCCGCCCATGACCGCGGCTACGCCGGCTACTGGCGCACCCCGGGGATCCTGCGCAGCGAGGAGGGACGCGCCGCCGTCGGCCTGCCCGAGGAGGAGCGCTTCGTCGGCCTCCTCCACCTCGGCCACCCGCGCCAGGAGAAGCCCGCCCCCGAGCGCCCCGGCGCCGACCGGACCACGACCTACCTCGACTGATGCTGACGCGGGCGCGGGCCATCGAGGAGATCGCCGGCAAGCACTTCGAGGTGGTGGTGATCGGCGGCGGCATCACCGGCGCCGGGGTCGCCCTCGACGCAGCCTCGCGCGGCTACTCGGTCGCGCTGCTGGAGCGCGGCGACTATGCCGCCGGCACCTCCAGCCGCTCCTCGAAGATGGTCCACGGCGGCCTCCGCTACCTGCAGAACTTCGACCTCGGCCTGGTCCGCGAGGCGCTGGTCGAGCGTGCGCTGATGGTCCGCCTCGCGCCGCACCTCGTCTACCCGACCCCGTTCCTCGTCGCCGCCCTCGGCGAGGAGCGCCGCGACCGCAAGCTCGGCCTCGGCCTCAACATGTACGACGTGATGGCGACGACGCGCGGTCGCAGCCGCCGCGAGCGCCGCTCCGCTCGCGAGGAGGAAGAGGACAGCTACTGGTCCCCCGACCGCCACCGCACGATCGCCCGCGACGAGGTGCTGGAGCTGGTTCCGGCCCTGGCCGCGCGCGAACCCAACGACGCCTACCTCTTCTACGACTGCCAGACCGACGACGTCCGCCTCGTCCTCACCGTCCTCGGCGAGGCCGAGCGCTTCGGCGCGGCGATGCTGAACGGCGCCGAGGTGACCGAGGTCCTCTCGCGGAACGGGAAGGCGACCGGCGTCGCCTTCGTCGAGGCGGAGTCGGGCGAGCGGATGGAGGTGGGCGCCGACAACGTCGTCAACGCCACCGGCGTCTTCGCCGACCAGGTGCGGCCGGAGGAGCTGCTGGGGGAGGAGGACGTGCCGCGGATCTCGCCCAGCCGCGGCACCCATTTGCTGATCGACCAGGCCGACCTGCCGATGGGAAGGGCGGCCTGCATCGTCCCCGCCGGCGAAGGGCGGATGATCTTCGCGCTGCCCTGGTACGGGCGCACCCTCGTCGGCACCACCGACAACGATTTCGACGGCGACATCGCACACCCGCGCCCGGCGGAGGACGACATCGCCTATCTGCTCGAGGCCGTAAATGATTTCTTCGGCACCTCTCTGGGCGAGTCGGACCTGGTCGGCGCCTACGCCGGGGTGCGGCCGCTGATCTCGACCGGCGACCCGCGCAAGTCGGTCGACATCTCCCGCAAGGCCGAGCTGTACGAGACGAGCTCGGGGATGCTGACGATCACCGGTGGCAAGCTCACCACCTGGCGCCGGATGGCGAAGCAGACGGTCGACCGCCTGGTCGAGCGCGAGGCGCGCGAGGCGCCCTGCCACACGCACGAGATCCCGCTCGGCATGTCGGCGCGGGCCGACGACCTGGAGGCGCCCGAGGGTGTGGGGGAGGAGGCGACCGAGCAGCTCGCCTTCCGCTACGGGCATGCGGCCCGCAAGGTGCTCGACATCGCCCGCGCCGAGCCGAAGCTGGCGCGGCCGATCGTCCCCGGCCGCCCCGATCTGCTGGCCGAGGTGGCGCTGGCGGCGCGGCTGGAGCAGGCGCGCAGCGTCGCCGACGTGCTGCTGCGGCGTACCCGGCTGGGAATCCTCTCCGCGCCGGGGCTGCGCTCGGCGAAGTCGGTGCGGCCGATCGCCGACGTGCTCGGGGCCGAGCTCGGTTGGTCGCGGCGGCAACGCTCGCGCGAGGCGGAGGCCTGGCTGGCGGTCGCCGCCGAGGAGGGCGTCGACCCCGCCGCCGGTTCCGTCGGTTGAATAACCTGCCGCCGATGACGAAAGCCGAGCTGGAGAAGAAGAGCCTGTCCGACCTGCACCTGCTCGCCGCCGAGGCCGGCGTCGAGAAGTACCGGATGCTGACCAAGGCCGAGCTGATCGAGCGGCTGGCGGAGGAGAACGGGGACGGCGGCGCTGCCAAGTCCTCGGCGAGGGAGGAGCGCCCACCCCGCCGACGCAGAAGCGGCCGCACCGACTCCAGGGCAGCCTCCGACAAAGCCGAGAAGGACAAAGACAAGCGCGAGGAGAAACCGCGCGCTCGCCGCGAGCGCCCGGAGAAGGCGCCCGAGCGCGAGCCCGCGCCGGAGCCTGAATCCACGCGCGAGCCCGCCCCGACCGCCGAGCGCCCGCGCCGGCGCCGCAGGCGCCGCTTCGGCCGCCGCGCCAAGGGCGTCACCCTCCAGACCCTGCTGCTGCCGCCCGAGGCCGGCCGCCAGGCTCTCGTCTTCGACGAGACCCGCGAGGGCTGCACGGCGCTGCTGCGCGGCGTCGCCGCCGACCTCGCCGCCGACTCCAAGGGTCCCGACCCCGTCGCCCTGCTGATCGACCCCAGTCCGGAGGAGCTCGCCGAGTGGAAGCGCGACGCTCCACAAGCGGAGATCGTCTCGGCCGGCCAGCCTCGCCACGCCAGCGACGCTCTTGCCCAAGCCGCGTCCCGCGCCGCCAGCGGCGAAGACGTGATTTTCCTCGTCGACTCCCTCACCCGCCTCGGCGAGGCCCACGGCGACGCCGAGGCCGCGAAGGAGTTCTTCGACGCCGGCCGCGAGCAGGGCTCGCAGGGCGGCGGCTCGCTGACGGTGGTCGCGGCGCTAGAGCGGCCCGCGGACTGACTCCGAACTTTTCCTCGCTATAGCGAGGTCAACCTCGGAGTGGCTAGCGTCTATAAGCGATGCGGCGCCAGCTGGGCTCTTTGCTGAGCTCGATCAGATCGTGGCTGCGGTCCGGCTGGACGTAGCCGAAGGTCTGGGTGCGCTCGTCGAAGGCGACGTCGAGCTCGCCCTCCTTGACCCGCTGATCGAGCCAGGCGCCGCGGAAGACGAGGCGGCGAATCCAGTGGACGAGGCTGCGGTTGGAAGGGCCGACCAGGTCGTCCCAGTTCTCGTTGATGTGCTCGCCGAGGGCGGAGGAGGGCTCGGCGATCTCACCGCTGACCGCGAGGTCGAGCAAATCGTCGAGCTCCTCCGGGCTCAGCCCCTGGTCGACGAAGCGCAGCTTCACCGCGGCCTGCTCGACGCGCTGGGCGAAGTCCTCCTCGTTGAAGGCGAAGCGGAGCTCGCCGTACTCCAACACGTAGTCGGAGCCGGACTCGTAGTTACCTCTGCGGGTCGCTTTCTTGTCCATGAGTTGAAGCCATCCAGTTCACGCAAGCCCGGCGTGAACAGGTGTGGGATCTTGCCGATCATCGTAGAGGCGTGCCCGCTCGGGCCGGTGCCTGAACGTGCGGTTGCACCCTGGACGGTTGGTTGCACCGCTGAAGGTCCGCCAGGTGGGTACTAGCTTGATGGAGGCGCCGTGATAGACCTGCACTGCCACATCCTCGACGCGATCGACGACGGGGCGCGCGACGCCGACGACAGCGTCGCGATGGGGCGCCAGGCCGAGGCGGACGGGATCGAAGCCGTCTGCGCCACCCCGCACATCCGTCACGACCACGATGTGCGGATCGGGGAGCTGGCGGCGCGGGTGCACGGGCTGAACGTGCGGCTGCAGCGGGAACTGGTGGCGGTGAAGATCCTCCAAGGCGGCGAGGTGGCCGAGACCGCCCTCGAGGGACTCGGCGAGGAGGAGCTTTCGCGGGTCTCCCTGGGAGACGGCGACTGGGTTCTGCTCGAGCCGGCGCCGGGCCCGCTCGACGACAGTCTGCTGCGGCGGGTCGCCCACCTGGCCGAACGCGGCCATCGGACGATCGTCGCCCATCCCGAGCGCCATCTCTCGGCCGACATGTTCGAGCGGATGGCGGCCCTGGTGGCGGAGGGGGCGCTGATCCAGGCGACGGCCGACTTCTTCCTCCGCGACCGGATGGCGAAGGGGATGCTGGCGATGGCCGAGCGCGGCCTCGTCCACGTTCTCGGCAGCGACGCCCACACGGTCCTGGGCGGCAGGCCGGTACGGCTCTCCCCGGCGCTGGAGAAGCTGCGCGAGGTGGAGATCCTCACGCCCCATATCGAGTGGATCGCCGAGACCGCCCCCCGTGCGATCGTCGACGGCGACCCCTTGGAGGTGCCGTTCGAGCCCGCGCTCTGAAGCGACTCCGAACTTTGGGGGCCTATATCCCCCCATATCTCGGAGTCGTTAATCCAGCTCGCGAAGCTTGACCCGCGGCGCCAGCTCTTCGATCACCGAGCGGGAGCCGGTGCCGAGGCCGCTGCGGAGGAAATTCGTCGCGCCGGCGGCGGCGCTGAGGCGCAGCACGTCCTCCCAGTCGCGCCCGGCGGCGACCGTCGCCGCCAGCGCCCCCATCATCGAGTCGCCGCAGCCCTCGCGGGCGCCGCGCTCGAACTTGGGCGGCGTCAGCTCCCAGGCTCGCCCATCGCGCACCGCCATCGCCGGCTCGCCGGCGCGGGTGATGATCGCCGCTTCCGCGCCTTTCTCCAGCAGCTTGTCGACGGCGCGCCGCGTCCGTTCCTCGGTGTCGACCGCGTCGGAGACGAAGCCGGCGAGCTGCCAGTCATTGATCTTGACCAGGGCCGGCCCGCCCTCGAGGGCGCTGTCGAGGCGCGGCGAGGAGAGGTCGACGATCGCCGGGACGCCGTTCGCCTTGACGTCGGCGACGAGGCTGCCGTAGAGCTCCAGCGGCACCGTGTTCTCCGGGTAGGGACCGCAGACGGCGAGCAGGTCGCAGTCGAGGGCGGCGGCGATGGTGACGGAAAAGAGCTCGTCGATCTCGTGCCGCGAGGCGGGCAGCGCCGCACTCTGGGAAAGCGGCTTGCGCTCGCCGCTGCGGCGGTCGTGGATGTAGGCGCCGCTCGCCTCGGCCGTCTCGACCAGGCGCAGCTCGACCGGCATCTCCTCCAGCAGCGGCCGCAGGACCGAGCCGACCTCACCGCCGATGAACCCGCAGAGGACCACCTCGGCCCCGAGCTCGGCGGCCATCCGCGCCACCCACACCCCCTGGCCGGCGGCGTGGATGTGGATGTCGTCGCCTCCGTCGGCGCTGAACGACTCGATCGCGATCGAGACCATCGGGTTGGGGCTGAAGACGGCGACCTTCGGCTTCTCGACCATGGTCAGAGCGTAGGGGAGGGGGAGAAGTGCCGACCCTTGTGACTTGGAAGAGGGTGGATCACGGTCGTGCACCAATTCCCGTAGCGGTGGATTTCCGAACCCGCCTGCGTGGGCTCGCCTTTCGCGACAGGGTCGAGGCCGGCGCCGGGTTGCTGATTCCGCGCTGCTCGAGCGTCCACACCTTCGGCATGCGCTTCGAGCTCGATGTCTTCTTCCTCGACGAGGCTGGACGGGTCATCGATGTGCGCCGCAACGTGCCACCGCGCCGGGTCGTCTCGTGTCGCGGAGCTTCCGCGGTTTTGGAGATTCCCGCGGCTGAGGGGGGAGAGTTTTCGGCTGTCGGGGCTTAGCTCGGCATGCTGCCCCAACGAGAAGAGATCGCCAGTCTCGTCGTCTGCGAGGACGACGAGGTAACCCTCGACCTGCTCTGCGAGCACCTCTCGGCGGACCGCTTCGGCGTGATGCCGGCGCCGAGCGCCTCCGACGCCCTGCGCCTATGTCGCTACAACCATCCCGACCTGCTCCTGCTTGACCTGACGCTGCCGGATGCCTCCGGGCTCGACGTGCTGCGGGAGATCCGCGAGGCCGACGGCGTCGACTCCCGCTTCGACCCGCGACTGCCGGTGATCGTCCTCACCGGCCGCAGCGGCGACACCGACCGCGTCCGGGGCCTCGACTCGGGAGCAGACGACTATGTGACGAAGCCCTTCCGCTACCCCGAGCTGCACGCCCGCATCGGCGCCATCCTGCGCCGCCGCACCTACATGAAGGAGGGCCCGACGCGCGTGGGGGATCTGGTCATCGACCCGATCCGCCGCTTCGTCACGGTCGACGGGCAGCCGATCTCCCTCTCCAAGAAAGAGTTCGCCCTGCTTCGCGTCCTCGCGTCCGACCCGACGAGGGTGTTCGCGAAGGAAGAGCTCCTGGCGGCCGTCTGGGCCTATCGCGGCCCCTCGAAGACTCGCACCCTCGACTCCCACGCCTCGCGCCTGCGTCGCAAACTCGACCCCGACCACGGTCGCTTCGTCGTCAATTGCTGGGGGATCGGCTACCGCCTGGTCGACGGGTGACGACCAGGAAAATCCCCTGGTCGAGCGGGTCGACCAGGGGGGTGGACAGCTTGGGCCGTCGGCTGCCGGCGACTACTTCTTGCCGGCCTTCGCCTTCGCGGTCGGCACCTCGAAGTGCATGACCGCCAGTTTGGTCTGGATCGCGTCGGACTTCTCCTTGCCCATCCGCTTGCTGGCTTCCTTCTGGATCTTGCCCGCCTTGTCGACCGCTTCGGCAAGGATTTTGTTGAGGTCTTTCCAGCCCTGCTTGTCGAGCTGGAGGGGCGTGTCGGAGAGGTGCGAGTCCTTGCGCGCCTCGATCGTCCCAGAGGCCATCGCCTCGGTTGCGCTCTGGCCGATCGACTCCAGGATCGAGCCGCTGATGCCCTTGCGGGCGGAGGCGGGGATCTTCGCCCAGTCCGAGTCGCTGAGGAAGGCGCGGTCGGTGGCGCGGTAGAAGTGCTCGACCGCGCCGCGCCGCGGCTCGGTTTTCACCAGTTCGACGCAGTCGTATTCGAGCAGCGTTTTGACGTGGTAGCTGACGTTGCCCAGCGGCTCGCCAAGCTCCTGCGCGAGCTGGTTCGGGCTTGAGATCCCTTTGTGCAGGGAGCTGAGGATGCGTACGCGCAATGGGTGGGCAAGCGCCTTCGCCAGCTGTTGGGTAATGCCCTCGGGGGAAGTACGAGACTGTGGCAAGGGAGGACCTCCGTTGGAATTTTTGGGGACTCGGATGGAAGGGGTGAGGTTTGGGATGCCACCCGAGTTACTAGACAAGTATTCCAAAATGCTCCGAGGGAACCCGTGCCCAGAAGAAGACATGCAGTAATTGGAATGACCACTCTAATCGTCTCCAGTTTGTCTTGTCGAACGGTTTTGGAAACGGCATGTCGTCCTCTAGGGTCCTAGAGAACGCCCGTCCTTCGTTGCGCCTGGCCGAGACCGCTTCGAGGGACGGGCGCAGTCGCTTTCGCGCTGGGCCCGGCTTTTTCTTCTGGAAGGGGCGCTCCCGCGGGGGAGAGAATCCGCTTTCCCGGCCTTACCTCTTCGATGTCCGCAAGAGGAAGGAAATAGCGATGTCAGTCGAGCTGGCGGAGGTTGCGGCGGGGTTGCCCTTCGCGGCCTCCTTCGCGCTGGCAAGCGGAATAAGCACCCTTCGGGAGGGTCGCCGCCGCAGCGCCCTGAACGAGGCGGTGCACGAGCTGCGGCGCCCCCTGCAGGTGCTCTCGCTCGCCTTGCCCACCGACTCCGAAGGGGAGGAGGCGGTTGATTCGTCGCTGCGACTGGCGGTCGCGGCGCTCGATCGTCTCGACCGTGAGATCAACGGAAGCACGTCGGCGACAAGGACCGCGCCGGTTTCCCTCGGGCCGTTGCTCGAGGAGGCCGTGCAGCGATGGAAGGCTCGGGCGAGACTTGGAGGAGGGTCCCTGCGCCTGCGTTGGAGTGACGGTGAGGCACTGGTCGAGGGAGATAGCGTCGAGCTCGCTCAGGCGGTGGACAACTTGATCAGCAACGCGATCGATCACGGCGGCGGAGCGGTGACGCTCGAAGGTCGCCGGCGGGGCGGTTGGCTCCTGATCTCGGTGCGCGATTCGGGCGAGAAGGCGAGGGCTTCGCGGCGCCGGCTCGATCGGCCCGAGCGCGGCGCTCGCGGTCGGCACGGTCACGGTCTGCGGGTGGCGGCGCGCGTCGCCAGGTCCCATGGCGGCGACTTCAGCCTGCGGCGCTCGGAGCGGGGCGCCGAGGCACGGCTGCGACTGCCCCTCTGCCGGACCAAGGGAGAGCGATGAGTCGACGGGCCCGCGCGGTCGGCTTCCTTCTTGCGGCCCTGTTCGCCGCCGTGGCCGCGGCGGCCGTCGCCGACGGCTACGGCGACAGCGTCGTCCGCGGCTACGGCGAGCTGCGGCCGGTGCTGGTTGCGGCCGCCGACCTGCCGGCGGGGAGGGCGATAGACCCCGAGGTCGCGGCCGAGAAGCTCGAGGTCCGCCGCGTCCCGATCCGGTTCGTGCCGCCGGGGGCGCTCGGGACGCCGACGGAAGCGGTCGGCCTCGTCCCCGCCGCCGCCGTTCCCGCCGGCTCCTACCTGCTCGCAGCGCAGTTGCGCCCGCCCGGGCCCGCGCGACCGGCCGCTTCCCTCGGGCATGGTCGCCGGCCGGTTGAGATCGCGGTCAGCGGCGCCGGCGCTCTCACCGCCTTCGGGTCGCAGCCGGTCGGCTCGCTGGTGGACGTGGTGGTGACCACCGAACCGTCCGGCTCGGGGAGCGGTCGCACTTTCGTCGCTGCGCCGGCTGTGCCCCTGCTGGGCCTGGCGCCGGCCGGCCAAGGGGTCGAAGGCGAAGGCACCACCGCGACCCTCGGCCTCACCCGCCCGCAGGCGCTCAGGCTGATCGCCGCCGAGAGCTTCGCCCGCCGCGTCACCGTCATCCCGCGCTGATGGGGGCGCACGAGCGAAACGTCGCCGACCTCGCCGCGCGACTGCGGGGGAGGCTGGTCGAGCGGAGGCGGGCCGACGCCGCGGCGGGTCGCCGCGTCGACGAGGAGGTCGAGACCTCGGTCCGCGTCCTCGTCGACGAGCACGCTGCGGTCCTTCCCGTCGCCGAGCGGGAGGAGGTCGCCGAGCGGATCGTCCGCGACAGCGTTGGCCTCGGGCCGCTGGAGGTGCTGCTGGCCGACCCCGCCGTCGAGGAGGTGATGGTCAACGGGCCGGGCCGAGTGTACGTGGAGCGGTGCGGGGTGCTGGAGCCGACCGACGTCCGCTTCGAGGACGAGGACGACCTGCGCAACGCGATCGAGCGGATCCTCGCCCCGCTCGGACGGCGAGTCGACGAGCTGAGCCCGATGGTCGACGCCCGCCTCGCCGACGGCTCCCGGGTCAACGTGGTGATCCCGCCGCTCGCGATCGACGGTCCGGCGCTCTCGATCCGGCGCTTCGGCGCGACGCGGCCCGATCCCGACCAGCTGGTCACGCTGGGGACGATCACCGCGGAGCAGCGGCGCCTGCTGGAGGGTGCAGTCGCGGGAAGGCGCAGCGTCCTCGTCAGTGGCGGCACCGGCTCCGGCAAGACGACGTTGCTGAACGCGCTCTCCGGCTTCATCGCCCCCGGCGAGCGGGTGGTGACGATCGAGGACGCCGCCGAGCTGCGGCTGCAGCGGTCGCATGTGGTGCGGCTGGAGAGCCGTCCGGCCGGGGTCGAGGGGCGAGGGGAGGTGACGGTCCGCGACCTGCTGCGCAACGCCCTGCGGATGCGGCCGGATCGGATCGTGATCGGCGAGGTGAGGGGCATCGAGGCGCTCGACCTGCTCACCGCGCTGAACACCGGACACGACGGCGCGCTCTCCACCGTCCACGCCAACTCTCCCACCGACGCGCTGCGTCGCCTCGAGACGCTGGCGCTGATGGCGGGGGTCGGACTGCCGCACGCCGCGATCGCCGAGCAGGTGCGGCGGGGGGTCGACCTCGTCGTCCACATCGAGCGACGCGCGGACGGGATGCGCCGCGTGACCGAGATCGCCGAGGTGTCTTGAGCCCGCCGGTGCTGATCGGGGCCGCGGCTGGAGGGCTGCTGGCGCTGGCGGCGCGGGAGGCCTGGATCGCCAGCCCCGCCCTGGCGAGCTGGCTGCGGTTCGCGCTGGAGCCGTTGCGACGCGCCGGCGAGGAGGGCTACGCGCCCTCGACCCTGGAGCGGCGACGGCTGGCGGTGCTGGGGATGGCGGGCGCCACGGTCGGTGGCTGGTTCCTCGGCGGCGTCGCCCTGGCGCTGCCGCTCTCGCTTGTCGGGCCGGCCGGGATGGGCTGGGCGATCGGCGCTCGCCGTCGCCGCTACCGTCGAGCGGTCGAGCGTTCGCTGCCGGAGGTAGCCGTCGCGATCGCCGACTCGCTCAGCGCCGGGCGCTCGCTGCGGGCATCGCTCCCCGCGGCCGTCGCTTCGCTGGACGGCCCGCCGGCGATCGAGATGGCGCGCATCGCCGCCGAGCTCGATCTCGGCGGGCCGACCGTGGAGGTCGTGCAGGGGTGGCGCCGGCGGATGCGCTCGCGGCGGGTCGACGCCTTCGCCGCGGCGCTGCTCAGCCAGCGCCTTGCCGGGGGCGACCTCGCCGGCCTGCTGCGTCGCTTCGCCGTTGGCGCCGCCGAGCAGGAGCGGGTGGCCGAGGACGCTCGCTCGGCGACGGCGCAGGCGCGCTTCACCGGGCTCCTGGTGGTGGCGATGCCGACCGGCGGAGCCCTCTTCGCCGAGCTGCTGCAGCCGGGCTTCCTCGCCGGGCTGGTCGCCTCGCCCCCGGCGGCGGTCCTGCTGGCGCTGGCGGCTGCGCTGCAGGTAGCCGGCTTCTTCGCGATCCGCCGCTTCGCGCAGGTGGTCGAATGAGCGGCGCGGGAATTCTGGCGGCGCTGGCGGTCCTGCTGGCGCTGTCCGGGAGCAGAGAGCTGCGATGCGGCCGAGCCGTGCAGGTGCGCCTGCCGCAGCCTCTTCTCGGCAAGCTGGTCGGCGCAGGTGGCGGTGGGCTGCTCGGGTTCCTGGCCGCGCCCGTCGCGCCGGGTCGGACCTCGCTGTTGGTGCTCGTCGGCCTGCCCATCGCCGGCTTCCTGCTGCCGGACGCGCTGCGGGAGCGGCGGGCGCGACAGCGCCACCGACGGCTGGTCGCGGCGCTCCCCGACGCGCTCGACCTGCTCGCCGTCAGCGCCGGCTCCGGCCGCGGCCCGACCGCGGGGATCGAGCAGCTGGCGCGGGCGGGGGAGGGGCCGCTGGCAGATGAGATGCGACTGACGATCGCGGAGCTCTCCTGCGGCGTGCCCCTCGGCACCGCGCTGGAATCCCTGCGGCGTCGCGTCCCCGGCAGCGAGCTGGCGACGCTCGTCGCCGCGATCGAGCGCTCGCGCCGGTTCGGCTCGCCGCTCGCCGACCAACTGCGGCTCCAGGCCGCCGCCCTGCGGCGCGACAGCCGTCGCGCGGTCGAGGAGCGCGCCGCCCGCGCCGCCCCGAAGATCCAGCTCGTCGTCGCGCTGGTCCTCGTCCCCTCGGTCCTGCTGATGATCGCGGCGGGCCTGATCGCCAACGCCGGGACGCTCTTAGCCGGCTTCTGAGGGCTGACTCGGTTCGCCGGCTCCCGGCCCGCTCGTTTCCGCGGCCTCCTCCCGCAGCCGTTTCGCCACCGCGGCGGTGGCGGCGGCGATCCCGTCGAGCTCGGCGGCGTCCTCCTTGTGGCCGCTGACGTAGCAGCAGAGCGCGCCGTCGACGAGCTCGAAGGCGAACTTGCTCGGCGCCGCTTCGTTCAGCCAGACGATGAAGGTGGGGGCGAAGAGGCGACGCAGCCAGAGCGCGTCCTGCTCCTTGCCGGCGAAGATCTCGTACTTCTCGTCGAGCACCTCGCTCTCCAGCTTCACCCGCTGTTTGTTGCCGCGGAAGGCGTCCTCGAACTTCTCCAGGGAGCGGAGGCCGAACTTGCGCTGGCAGTAGAGCTCGGGCACGTGGGCGACGCACTCGGGGACTTCGACCAGGCCGAGCGTGTAGCGGTAGTAGTTGGTCTGTCGGTCGCCGTCGCTGTCGGTCGTCTCTTCCTCGTAGGTATAGAGAGCGAGAGTTCCGTCGATGCCCTCGCCAAGCTGGCCGATCATGCTGCGCTCGGTGTAGTGGTCGTCGCCTTTGCGCAAAAGCGGAGTTGCTTCGGGAAGGCGGCCCCGGCCATGGATCAGCGTCAACCCGCGCGTCTGCGTGTAGATCTCGAAGAAGTCGTCGGCGGCCTTCGAGTCGGCGATGACGAAGACGACCAGGATGGCGACGAAGAAGACGCCGACCGCGGCCGCGCCGCCGATCGCGGGGCCGACGATCGCCGCTCCGGCTGCCCCCGCGGCGATTACGGCGATCCCGATCAGGATCCAGGTCGGCGACTTGCGCATCAGTCGCTTGAAGTGGAAGCCGCGGAGGTCGTTGGCGTCGTCGGGCACGGCTTCCGCCGCCGCGTGTGCCTCGGGGGTCGTAGCCACGGATCGCAACCTACCGCGCGACCGCGGATGCAAACGGGGTTGCAAAGGGAGGTCGTGTTGCAAAGTGGGGGAGAGTGGGTTATTGTGGCGATCGAGTTGAAGCCCAGGACCGGGGTGGTGAGGCTCCTCCCACCTCATCACTCCGGTCCATTTCTTTCGCCCCCAGTTTTCAGAAAGGACTCGCGAGGTGGCCTTCCGGGGTCTCTACGAGCACAGCCTCGATTCCAAGGACCGGCTCACGGTTCCGTCTCGCTTCCGGGCTTCCCTCGCTGACGGAGTCGTTCTCTCCAAGGGCTTCGACCCCTGCGTCTGGGTGCACACGACCGAGGAGTTCGAGCAGCTCTCCGACCGCTTCCTCTCGCCGCACAGCCCGTTCGGGCGCGACGCGCGCCAGCTTCGCCGCCGCTTCCACGGCGGCTCCTTCGACGAAACGCTCGACTCGGCCGGGCGCATCCGCATCCCCAAGCCGCTGATCGAGCACGCCGGCCTCGACGGCAACTGCGTCGTGATCGGGGCGGGGGAGTACCTGGAGATCTGGAACGCCGACGCCTGGGTCAAACAGGAGGAAGAGCTCGACGCCGCCGCCCCCGAGATCGCCGAGGGCCTCGCCGCCGCCGGCCCCACCGCGTGATCATGAGACTCAATGCAGCCGCAACCCACAGCTCTTACGTGCCGACGCGACCAGCGCTTCGGCCTGTGGAGGTCGTTATGAGCGAGCACGAGCCCGTGCTCGCGCCCGAGCTCGTCTCGTTGCTGGCGCCGGAGCCGGGGCAGACCGCGGTCGACTGCACCTTCGGCGGCGGTGGGCACGCTCGCCAGGTCGCCGAGCTGATCGGGCCGGAGGGGACGCTGATCGGGATCGACCGCGACCCCGCCGCGCAGGAGCGCTTCAATCGCTTCGCCGCCGAGGTCCCCTGCCGCACCCTCTTCGTCGGCGCCGACTTCGCGGCAGGACTTCTTGCGCTGCAGGGCGAAGGAGTCCGCCCAGACATGGTCTACATGGATCTGGGGATGTCCTCGATGCAGGTCGACGCGCGCGAGCGGGGCTTCTCCTATTCCTACGACGCGCCGCTCGACATGCGGATGGACACGCGGCAAGAGTTCACCGCCGCCGACCTCGTCAACGAGTGGCCGGAGGCGCGGATCGCCCAGGTCCTGCGCCGCTTCGGCGAGGAGCGCCACGCCGGCGGGATCGCCCGGGAGATCGTCCGCCGCCGTCCGCTCTCGACCACTTCCGAGCTCGTCGACGCGATCAAGGCGGGGATGCCCGCCTCGGCCCGCTTCGGCGGCGGCCACCCGGCCAAGCGCAGCTTCCAGGCGATCCGGATCGCCGTCAACGGCGAGCTCGAGGCGTTGACCGACGCGCTGCCGCTGGCCTGGTCGCAGCTGCAGGTCGGCGGTCGCTTCGCCGCGATCTCCTTCCACTCGCTCGAGGACCGGCCGGTGAAGCAGTTCCTTGCCGCCAAGGCACGCGGCTGTGTTTGCCCGCCCGAGCTGCCGGTCTGCGTCTGCGGCCATGAGCCCGAGGCGGAGCTGCTGACCCGGCGGGCGATCTCGCCCGACGAGGAGGAGGCGGAGCGCAACCCGCGCTCGCGTTCGGCTCACCTGCGGGCGGCGATGAAGATCGCCGAGGAGCAACCCGCGGGGGAGACGGGCTGATGGCCGTTGCCGTCCCGAGGAGTCGCCCGGTCAGGGCGCCTGCGCCTTCGCGCACGACTCCACCGCCCAAACGGAAAGCCCCGGCGCGCAAGCCGGCGACCAAACGCGCCCCCGCGGCACGACCAAAGCTCGTCGTCGTCGCCGGACGCACCGCCGGCGCCGTCCGCCAGCTGCCCGACTCCAGCCTCGTGGTGCGGATGACGCAGGGTCGCCTCTGGATCGGTGTCCTCGGTGTCCTCCTGGTCGGGATCGTCGCCCTCAACGTCGCCACCCTCAGCTTCGCCGCCACCTCAGGCAAGGTCGACGAAGCGATCACCGCCCTGGAAAAAGAGAACTCGATGCTGGAAAGCCGCGCCGCCCAGCACTACAGCACCGCCCGCGTCCGCGGCGAGGCCGCCGAGCTCGGACTGGCGATGCCGACCACCGAAGAGCCGAAGCTGATCGAAGCGAAGCCCGGCGACGTCGCCACCGCCGCGGCCCGCCTCGCTGCCGCCGGTGGTTAGGAGAGCATTCCCCGAATGCGCTTGATCGAGCGTCGGATCGGGCTCCTCTTCGGCGGCTTCCTCCTCTGCTTCCTCGTCATCGTCGGCCGCGCCTTCTGGCTGCAGGGGGTGCAGGGATCGCAGCTCGCCTCCGAAGCCGTCTCCCAGCAGACCGAGGTCGTCACCGTCCCCGGCCTGCGGGGCGACCTGCTCGACCGCCGCGGCAACAAGCTCGCCGCCTCCGAAGACGCGGCGACGATCTACGCCACCCCCTACCAGGTGAAGAACCCGCCGCGGGCGGCGGCGCAGCTGGCGCCGGTGCTCGAGCAGCCCAGGGGCGAGGTGCTGGAAGCGCTGACCGCCGAAGGCGGCTTCTCCTACGTCGCCCAGAAAGTCGACCTCAGCACCGCGGCGAAGGTGGAAGCGCTCGACCTGGAAGGGATCGGCGAGCTGCCCGACAGCCGCCGCACCTACCCGCAGGGCGAGATGGCGGGCCAGGTGATCGGCGCCGTCGGCTCCGAGAACCAGGGCCTGACCGGGCTGGAGATGGGCGACGAAGAAATCCTCGGCGGCAGCGACGGCGAACGGCGGATCGTCAACGACGCACTCGGCCAGCCGATCCGGCTGGAAACCGTGAAGGAAGCCGAAGACGGCGAAGACATCGAACTCACCCTCGACCCGGTGATCCAGCAGAAGACCGAAGAGGTGCTGAACGGGGTGGGTGAAACGTACGCGCCGAAAGGGGCGACCGCGATCGTCGTCGACCCCCGCACCTCGCAGGTCCTGGCGATGGCGAACTGGCCACCGGTCAACCCCGAAGACCTCTCCGAAGTCAGCAACGAAGATCTGCTCAACAAGGCGACCGGCTTCACCTACGAGCCGGGCTCGACCTTCAAGGCGTTCACGGTCTCGGCGGCGCTGGAGGAAAAGCTGGTGACGCCGACGAGCGAATTCGTCCTGGCGCCGCAGATCCAGGTCGCCGACCGGACGATCGAAGACGCCGAGCCGCGCGGGACCGAAACGATGAGCGTGGCGACGATCCTCGCCCGCTCCTCCAACGTGGGAGCGGTGACGATCGGGCTCGAGGTCGGCGCGAAGAAATTCAGCGAATGGATCGAGAAGTTCGGCTTCGGCAAGCCGACCGGCGTCCAGTTCCCGGCCGAGGAGCAGGGACTCGTCCCCGAGCTCGACGAATACTCCGGCTCGACGATGGGCAACCTGCCGATCGGGCAGGGGCTCTCGGTGACGCCGATGCAGATGATCGCGGGCTACACCGCGATCGCCAACGGCGGCAGGCTGAAACCGCCGCAGCTGATCAAGCGGGTCGGTGAAGAAAAGATCGACGAGCCGAAGGGCAAGCGGGTGATCGCACCGGAGGTGGCCTCGCAGGTGCGGGAAATGCTCGAAGGCGTGCTGGCCGCGGGCGGAACCGCGTCGGAGGTCAGCGTCCCCGGCTACACCCTGGCGGGGAAGACCGGAACCGCCCAGGTCGCCGAAAACGGCACCTACTCGGAGACCAAGTACGTCGCCTCCTTCATCGGCTTCGCCCCGGCGCAGAACCCGCAGCTGCTGGCGGCCGTGATCGTCGACGAGCCACAGGGCGAAATCTACGGCGGCTCGGTCGCGGCGCCGGCCTTCGGGCAGATCGCCGAATTCGCGCTGCCCTATCTCGGGGTGCCGCAGGAATGACTCTGGCGGAAGGCGGGTCGGGTGCCCCTCGCGCTTCCTGGGATTTTCGCCGTTAACTGGCCGTTTCTCGCTGAGTGGTGGGTGCGAAAATCAAGGACGCCGGGCGCGCGAGGGGCACCCGACCCGCCTCATAGACTTCGCTGCGGATGAGGTTGGACGAGCTTGTCGTGGGGTTGCCGGGGGCGCGGGGCGTCGGGGATGCCGCCGTAGAGGTTTCTGATCTTGTGTATGACAGCCGCAAGGTCGAGCCGGGGTCACTCTTCTTCTGTGTAGTGGGGGAGAAGGCCGACGGGCACGAGTTCGGGCCGCGGGCAGTCGAAGAAGGCGCGGCGGCGCTGGTGGTCGAGCGGGAGCTGGCGGGGCTGGCGGTGCCGCAGGTGGTGGTCCCGGACTCGCGGGCGGCGATGGCGCCGCTGGCGGCGCGGTTCTGGGGCGATCCGACCGCGGGGCTGCGCGTGGTCGGGGTGACCGGGACGAACGGGAAGACGACCACCGCCTTCCTGGTGCGGGAGATCCTCCAGGCCGCCGACTTCCGCTGCGGCCTGCTGGGGACGGTGAAGCAGGTGGTCGGCGGGGTGGAGAAGGAGGTGGTGCGGACGACGCCGGAGGCGATCGAGCTGCAGGCGACCTTCCGCCAGATGCTCGCGGGCGGCGACGAAGCCTGCGCGATGGAGGTCTCCTCACACGCGATGGCGCTGCACCGCGCCGACGCGATCCACTTCGAGGTCGCCCTCTTCACCAACCTCACCCAGGACCACCTCGACTTCCACGCCGACATGGAGGACTACTTCCTCGCCAAGCGCAGGCTGTTCGAGGCCGGGCCGAAGGTGGCGATCGTCAACGTCGACGACCCTTACGGCCGCCGCCTCGCCGGGGAATTCGAGTGCGTCACCTTCTCCGCCGAGGGCGCCGAGGCCGATTACAGCGCCCGCGAGGTCGAGTTCGACGCGCTCGGCGCCAGCTTCAGCCTCGGCACGCTGCGGCTGCGGACGGCGCTTCCCGGCCACTTCAACGTCGCCAACGCGCTCGGCGCCTTCGCCGCGGCGGAGGCGATGGGGGTCGGGGGCGACATCGCCGCCGCCGGGCTGGCGCGGGCGGCGCGGGTGCCGGGGCGGTTCGAGCCGGTCGACGAGGGCCAGGGGTTCGGCGTCCTGGTCGACTACGCGCACACGCCCGATTCGCTGGAGAACGTGTTGCGGGCGGCGCGCCGGATCACCGCGGGGAGCGTGATCGTGGTCTTCGGCGCCGGCGGCGACCGCGACCGCGACAAGCGCCCGAAGATGGGGCGGGCGGGCGCGGAGCTCTCCGACCTGACCGTGATCACTTCCGACAACCCGCGTTCGGAGGACCCGGAGCAGATCGTCGCCGAAATCGCGGCGGGAGCCGGAGGGGCGAAGGAGCTGGAGGTCGTCGTCGACCGCCGCGAGGCGATCGCGCTGGCGCTGGGGCGGGCCCAGCCCGGGGACACCGTCGTCATCGCCGGCAAGGGACACGAGCAGGGGCAGGAGTTCCAGGGCGGCCGGAAGATCCCCTTCGACGACCGCGAGGTGGCGCGCGAGGAGCTCTGGAAGCTGGGAACGCCGGCGTGAGCCTCTCGCCCGCGGAGATCGCCGCCGCGCTTGGGGCGGAGGTGGTTGCGGAGGGGCCGTCGGAGTCGCCACGGCGCGCGGTCGTCGACTCCGGTCAGGCGGGCCCTGGCGATCTCTTCTTCGGCCTGCGCGGTGAGAAGGTCGACGGTGGCATGTTCGCCGGGGCGGCGATCGAGGCGGGTGCCTGGGGCGCCGTCGTCCGCCCGTCCTTCGAAACGCAGTTGTCTCCGCAGAGCGGAAGGAAAAGCGCTCCCGGCGACGGGGGCGGCGCCAACGCCTGGGTCTTCGTCGTCGAGGACCCGCTGGCGGCGATGCACTCGCTCGCGCGCGCCCGGCGGCGGGCGCTTGGCGCTCGCGTCGTCGGCGTCACCGGCTCGGTCGGCAAGACCTCGGTCAAGGACATCGCCAGGGCGCTGCTGCCGGGCAGGGTCCACGCCAGCCCCGAAAACTGGAACACCGAGGTCGGGCTGCCGCTGACCCTGCTGGAAGCCCCCGACGACACCGACGTCCTGGTGCTGGAGATGGCGATGCGCGGGAGGGGGCAGATCGCTGAGCTCGGCGCGATCGCCGAGCCGGAGGTGGCGGTGATCACCAACGTCGGGCCGGTGCACGTCGAGCTGCTCGGATCGGTCGAGGCGATCGCCGCGGCCAAGGCCGAGATCCTCGACGACCTGCCCCCGGGCGGCACCGCGGTGGCGCCGGTCGAGGCCGGGGAGCTGGAGCCTCACCTGGAGCCGATCGCCGAGCAGTTGCGCTTCGGCCGCGGTGGCGACGTCGAGGCAACCGAGGTGAAGGTCGCTGACGGCGTCACCGAGGCGCTCGTCCGGACCCCGCTCGGCGCCCAGCGCTTCCACTTCCCCTTCACCGAGGCCCACAACCTCAGCAACGCGCTGGCCGCGATCGCCGCCGGGGTCGCCCTGGGCGCCGACCTTCCCGGTATGGCCGACCGCGCTGCGAGCATAGGATTCTCCCGCTTCCGTGGAGAGCGGCTGGAGCTTCCCGGCGGAATCGTCCTCGTGAACGACTGCTACAACGCCAACCCGGTGTCGATGCGCGCGGCGCTCGATCATCTCGCTTCCCTCGAAGCCGAGCGCTCGGTCGCGGTGCTGGGAGAGATGGGGGAGCTCGGGTCCGCCTCGCCGGACTTCCACCGCGAGGTGGGGGAGCATGCACGCGCCGTCGGCGTCGACTTCGTGGTCGGCGTCGGCGTCCCGGCCCGGGGCTACGACCCCGACGAACTCGTCGCCGACCCCGGCGAGGCCGCCGAGCTGCTGGCGGCGCGGCTGGAGCCGGGCGACGTCGTCCTCGTCAAGGGCTCGCGCTCGGCCGGCCTCGAGGCGGTCGCCGAGCAGCTGCCGGAGCTGATGGAGACGGGCGATGGGTGAAGTCCTGATCGCCGGCATGGCGGCGATGCTGATCTGCATCTTCCTCGGCCCCAAGTTCATCGAGTACCTGCGGGTGAAGGAGTTCGGGCAACACATCCGCGAGGACGGGCCGCAGGAGCACCACACCAAGGCGGGGACGCCGACGATGGGTGGGCTGATCGTCTTCGCCTCGATCTGCGTGCCGTTCCTCGTCCTCTCCGAGCGCGACGCCCAGAGCCTCGCGGTCTTCGGGGTGGCGATCGGCTGCGCCGCCCTCGGCTTCGCCGACGACTACATCAAGATCGTCAAACGCCGCTCGCTCGGCCTCGCCGGCCGCTGGAAGCTGCTCGGCCAGCTGGTCCTCGCCTTCGGCCTCTGGTGGATCGCCCGCCACGAGGTCGGGCTCGAACCGACGCTCTACTTCCGCATCGGCGACGGCAGCATCGACCTCGGCCCGGTCCTCTACTTCATCCTCGTCTTCCTCGTGATCGCCGGCACCTCCAATGGGGTCAACCTCACCGACGGCCTCGACGGCCTCGCCGCCGGCTCCTGCGCGATCGTCCTCCTCGCCTACACGGCGATCGCCTTCGTCTCCAACGAGCAACAGGACCTGGCGCTGCTCTCGGCCTGTCTGGTCGGCGCCTGTATCGGCTTCCTCTGGTTCAACGCCTTCCCGGCCTCGATCTTCATGGGCGACACCGGCTCGCTCGGCCTCGGCGGCGCGATCGGGGCGCTGGCGGTGATGACCCAGACCGAGGTGCTGCTGATCATCATCGGCGGCATCTTCGTGATCGAGGCGCTCTCGGTCCTGCTCCAGGTCTTCGCCTTCAAGACCTTCCGCCGCCGTGTCCTGCTGATGGCGCCGCTGCACCACCACTTCGAGATGATGGCCTGGTCGGAGACGAAGATCATGCTCCGCTTCTGGATCATCGCCGCCGTCTGCTCGGGGATCGGCTTCACGCTCTACCAGCAGTCGATCGGCTCCTAGGCAGCTGCAAACCGGCGCCTGGCGGCGTCCTCGGTCGCTTGTGTGCAGAGCACACGGCGCTCCCTGCGTCCTTGCCAGGCTTGGTTTTCGCCGCCTAGGAGAATTGGCGAAATCTCCATACGCACTCTGGTGGCAGAGTGCGTATGGCGAGTTAGCCTGCCTATAGCCGGGTTAATTCGCCAATCGCACCTCTAGTGTGATCGATTCGGTGGGAGGGACCGCTCCAGCCGGTAATGATCTGAAGCCGTGCCAGAGGTAGAGGTAACGGCAGGTCCGATCGAGTACGGCGACAGCGGCGGCGAGGGCAGGCCGATCGTCTTCATCGGCGGGCTGCCGCACGACGAGAGCCTCTGGGGCGGGGTGATCGCCGAGCTGAGCCCGCGGTTTCGCTGCCTGACGCCGGTGCTGCCGCTCGGGGCCCAGCGCAAAGCCCTGCGCCGGGACGCCGACCTCTCGCTGCCGGGGCTGTCGCGGATCGTCACCGAGTTCCTCGAGCGGCTCGACCTGCGCGACGCCGTCGTCTGCTTCAACGACTGGGGCGGCGCTCAGACGATGGTCTCCAATGGCGGGACCGAGCGCGTCGGCGCCTTCGTCCTCGTCTCCTGCGAGACCGCCGACAACTATCCACCCGGTGTCGCCGGCCGGATCGCCGCGCTCTCGGGCTTCTTGCCTGGCGGCTTCGGGGTGATGCGCTTCGCCCTCTCCTCGCCGACCCTGCGCCGGCTGTCATTCACCTACGGCCGGATGAGCAAGCGCGGCATCTCCGACCAGCTGATGCACCGCTGGCTGCAGCCGCTGAAGCGCCCCGAGATCCGCCGCGATACCCGCAAGTACGTCCGCGACGTCCGCCACGGTCGCCGCGAGATGCGCGCAGCGACGCCGACCCTGCGCTCCTTCGAGCGCCCGGTCCTCGTCGTCTGGGACGAGGAGGGGACGATGATGCCCAACAGCGAGGGCCGCCGCCTCGCCGATTCCTTCCCCAACTCGACCTACGTCGAGCTGCCCGACTGCTACACCCTGATCCCGATCGACCAGCCGATTGCGCTGGCGGGCGAGATCAAGCAGTTCGTGGGGTAGCAGCGAATCGAAGTTTCGCAGACAGAACACTACGAAACTAGTAAGCTGCAACCGGCGAGATGGGAGCACTCGCGCTCCTGACTCTCGGGGCAACCCTCAAAAGGCCTGTCCCCGACGAGAAAGGAGGCCAGATGAAGCATGTGAGTGCGCTCAACCTGCTGTTGCTCTGGATGCTGATTCAAAGCATGCGGCAGTAGTCGCCGGCCCCGGCGCTTCGGCGCCGGGGCCTT